>MFGS01000077.1 GCA_001778355.1 Candidatus Firestonebacteria bacterium RIFOXYA2_FULL_40_8 | reverse complement strand
TTTTCCGTCAAAGTTATCGGGCCGATACCCGGTGAAAGCGCGGATGTTTTTAATTTGAAAAGTGAAACCGGAAAACCGCGGAATATTTACATCTCTCTCGATTTCCTTCAAAAGGAATTAAAAAAGAAAGAGGCGATAAATACGGTGTTGCTATTAAATCTGGGTTTTCCTCTATACTGGGAGGAAAGGTTAAAAGAAACTTTATCCTTTGCTGATCTTGGTCTAACGCTCCATACTTCAGAAAAGGAGATTACTCTTCTTGGCGATAATTTTACTCTCGGAGACGGGGTTATCGAAGCAGCCCGGCAAACAACCGTACAATTAAAGGCGCGGATAGCCTTAACCTCCGTATATATTTTCAATAATGTGAACGGTTTGTCTCCGTATTCCGTGATAGGCGGTGTGAAAGGGATAGGGAATGAAGAAATTATTTTAAGTGAGTGGATGGCGGAAGATACCGGTTCGAAAAAAGGTCAGACCTTAAGAGCGGAGTACTTTGAACTGACAGCGGACGGCAGATATCTCACAAAATCGAAAATATTTACGGTCAAAGATGTCATTAAGACCGAAGCAATTGCTGAAATTTCGGAAGCGCCTTTTCTTGAAGGGATTACCGATTCAAAAAGTATTTCGGATTGGAACTCCCCTTTTCCCGTTGATATGAAAAAGATACGGGGTAAAGATGAGCTTTACTGGAATAAATATAAGACGGCTCCTAAAGCTCTGGTTTCGCTGGAAACTGCCAGGAGTTTCTGGCCTTCCCGGTACTCAGGAGTCACATCTATCAAAATACCGTGTGCGGATCAGGAAGACGTTCGAAAATTTAAGAAAGGTTTCCTGAAAAACTACAATTATTCCGCTTCAGGTATAAGAGTGAGGAATGTTAAAGAAGAGGCGCTGAGATCTGCCGAAGGCTCAACCGATTATTCGATGCTTTTTGTATCGCTCAGTTTTATTATTGTGCTTTCCTCTCTCTGGTTGACCGCTTTTCTTTTCAGGCTTTTTCTGGAGGCAAGAGGTCCCGAGGCAGGAGTGCTTCTGTCTTACGGTTTTAAACCGGGAACCCTTCTTTCGGTCTATATAATAGAAGGCAGTTTGATCATACTTTTGGGTTGCGCGCTTTCCCTGCCTCTGAGTGTGTATTATGCTGAATTTATATTGAGTTTTCTTAAGCCGCTCCTCGGGGAAAGCAGTAGTTTTAAACTCTACCTGGAAAAAGAAGATATTATCACCGGGCTAATTTCCGGTATTTTTCTTTCACTTCTCTCTATATTGTGGGGAGTCTTGGTATTTAAAAAAACAAATATCAGAGCATTGCTTGCGAAAAAAATGTTTACCCCGGGAAAAATAACTTCCCGTCCGGAAGTAAGGACCAATTTCTCCCTGGCTCTCCGTTCAATGTTTTATTCCGGCAAGAGAAGCTTTCTCACTGCCGGTCTTTTTGCCGCTTCCGCATTTATAATTATTATGACGGCCATAAACAGACCGGAGTCCTTTGCTTTCAATACGCTGGATAAAAATTCAGGCGCAGGCGGATATAATTTACTTGCAAAGTCCTCAATTTCATTATTTGGAGATCTAAACACGCCTCTTGGCAGGAAAAAGAACGGCTTTACTTCATATGACTCGCCGCTTTGGAACGATGTTTTGTTTACGGGGTGCCGTCTAAGCGGGACCGGAGATGATATCAGCTGTCTTAATATTAATCAACCGGGTGAACCAAGAGTTTTGGGATTACCGGATAAAGTTTTAAATGAACCGGGGTTTATATTCTCCTCTTACGGTAAAATAAAACCGGGGGAAACCCCTTGGACAGGGCTTAAAGCCAAAGAATTAAACGGTACATACCCTGCCTATGCCGACGCTAATAGTTTGCAATGGATACTGCATAAAAAAATTGGAGAAGAAATACTTGTTAACGGCAGCAGCAAAATAAAGGTAAACGGTGCTTTATCCGGAAGTATCTTTGCGGAAGTACTTTTGGTCTCTGAGGAAAATTTTATAAAGTTATACGGCAGTAACGGCGGATATAATTATTTTTTAATAAGGACCAAAGAAGGGACGGAAGATGAGGTTATAGCCGGACTTCAGAAAGAACTGGGAGGCGCGGGGTACACGGTTACTAAAACATCCGAAATTCTATCTGCCTTCGCCGGAGTTCAAAATACATATCTTTTTACTTTCCAGATACTGGGCGGGCTCGGTTTCCTTCTCGGTACTTTCGGAATAATCGCGGTACTTCTTCAAAATGTGTACGAAAGAAAACAGGAGTTTGCCCTGCAGTTAGCTCTGGGTTTTAAAAAGAACAGTCTTGTCCGGCAAATAATACTGGAAAACGGTTTACTGCTGCTAACGGGCCTATTACTCGGCTCCTTTCTTTCTTTTGCCATCTCTCTACCATATATAATGAAGATGCACAGCCGGCTGAACCTTGCTCTGCCGGTAATAACACTGCTTAGCATGCTTCTTTTAGGTCTGGTTTCCTGTTCAATTGCAGCTTACTATTCGCTCAAGGGGAATCTGCTGGAAGGGTTGAAAATGGAATAAGACAAAGAAACGTCCGTAAAGGTCTATAAAAGTCCATAAAGTCCATAAAGTCTTATATTATCGTGGCATATTATCTGCAATTCGGCGGAAGCTTTATTCCGCCTACATTAAATCGTCAATTGTCAATCGTCATTTGTAAATTTCTCTTTTCGCTTGTATTTACAGGGAGTTAAAGCTAAAATATCATTATGAAACTTGAAAAAATTATAAGTGTCATATTCATGTCTGTTGTTATCTCCGGGTTTGCCTGTTTCTTCGGGCTTTTGTTCAATATTATTAATCCGAACAGTATTTCGCTTATTCCTAAAAAAGAAATTAAAAAAGTTGAAGCCGTAAAACCTTCAGTTACTGAGATTGAAAAGCAGCCTAAAACTGTTCCCGTCAAACCGGTCGTTTCCAAAAAACCTGCGGTTATAGAAGTTATTGCAGTTGAAGAAAAACTCATAGACCTTGCGAAAACCAAAAAATACTTTGATGCCGGTAAGGCGGTGTTTGTCGATGCCAGGCCGGAGTTTGTATATGTTGAACGGCATATTAAAGGCGCAGTGTCTCTTTCTGCCAGCAGATTTAATTACCAGTATGAACGGATAAAGGATAAGTTAAATAAAGACGGTCTTTATATTATATATTGCAGTGATACGAACTGTCATTTAAGCGATCTGGTGGCGGAACATCTTAAAGAAAGAGGTTTTAAGAATATTAAAATATTCTCCGCCGGTTGGAACGAATGGAATAATTCGGGTTATCCTGTAGAAGGGGTTAAGGTTAAGACAGCTATAACTCCGGTGGAACCCCCCGAACCTAAAGTAAGTACTCCGGCTCAGCAAATAAAATCGCCTGCCGTAGAACCAAAAGAAATCAAAAAACCTGTGACATCGGAAGTTAAAATTCCGGTGATTGTCGAGAAAAAACCTGTCACACAGGAAGCCCCCATGCCCAGGGATAATACAATAAATCTGGAGCAAACCAAGAAGTATTTTGATTCGGGCAAGGTGGTATTTGTAGATGCCAGGCCCGAGTATGTTTATGTCGAGCGCCATATTAAAGGGGCTGTGTCTCTTTCTGCCAGTAGATTCAATCTCCAGTACGAAAACATGAAGGATAAGCTGAAAAAAGATGACCTTTATATTGTCTACTGCAGCAGTTTGACCTGCCATTTAAGCGGATATGTCGCAGGTTATCTGGAAGAGCGAGGATTTAAAAATGTAAAAGTATTTGCCGCCGGCTGGGACGAATGGTATGGCGCGGGTTATCCTATTGAGGGTCTTAAAGTTAAAAAAGGCGAGGCGTCAGGTGAATAAAAGTATCTTCTCAAATGAAAAATTACTGCTGGTTCTCAGGCTCATCATGGGTGTTGTTTTTATTCTGGCGAGCATAGATAAAATCCTGAGTCCTTCAATGTTTGCTCTGATACTCAAAGAATATAAAATAATACCGGACATCTTTATTCCTCTTGTTGCTATTACTCTGCCCTGGGTGGAGTTTTTTATCGGTGTATTAATGATTGCTAATTTATTTACCCAGTCCTGCGCTCTGGTCATGATAGGGTTAAACCTTGGCTATTTGACAGGTATAATCCTTAATCTTATCTGGGGGCTGGTACATGAATGCGGCTGCTTTACAATATTCGGTTTTAATGAGCCAATCGGCGGGTTTTCAATCGTGCGGGATATTGTCTTTATCCTTCTTTGCCTGCCCCCCCTTATTTACGGAACAAACGAGATAAAACTAGAGAAGGAAAAAACAAAACAGATTCTTCCTTCTTGAAAGGAAGAATAGTGAGTAAAGTGGAAAAAGTGAGAAAAGCGACAGAAAAAGAATAATTCTGTCATCCCGCACGTTTTATCTGATGCGGGATCCAGTGTCTGTGTAATAATAAATTAAAAATACCACATTAGTGTAGCACCCGTAACTCGCAACCCGCTACTCGTAACGTCTTTTAAAAAGGAGAAAAAATGAGCCAATACACTTGTTCAGGAAGGACTTTTAACGCTAAAGAGGATCTGAAAGCACTCGGGCTTCGCTGGGACGGCCAAAAGAAATGCTGGGCCGGTGAACTGGAAGATGATAAATTGGATAACCTTAAAGAGCTTGCGATGAAATATAACTTTAATGTTTCCAAGAACGGCGTTATGGTGTATGGAGACGAAAAGTAAATATAATACAAATTCGAAGCTCTAAATTCGAAACTCGAAACAAAACCAACAAAAAGAAAAAATAACAAGGTTGCCTAATTAGTCCGTCAGAGATTAAAGTCTTTTTTTTTATTTTTGTTTTCTGATTTTTTCGAATTTCGAATTTAGAGCTTCGAATTTGTTTTTTTTAAGAGTTTAATATGCTATAATCTACTCTATGATTAAGATTTACAATACCCTTACACAGAAAAAAGAGGAGTTTGTGTCTCTTACCCGCGGGAAAGTTAAGATCTACAACTGCGGGCCTACCGTTTATGGGTACTTTCACATCGGGAATGCCAGGAACTTCATTGTTGTTGATGTTATCAGAAGGTATCTTACTTTCAGGGGTTTTGAAGTTACTCTGGTCCAGAATGTGACTGATGTGTATGATAAGATTATAAATAAGGCGAAGGTCGAAAACCTTACCCCGACAGCCGTAGCCGAAACCTTTACCAATGCGTATTTTGAAGACCTCGAAGCACTGGGTGTAAAGGCTCCCGATATTAATCCAAAGGCAACCGAACATATAAAAGAAATGCATGATATTATAGGGCTTCTTATTGAAAAAGATGCCGCCTATGTAAGCGAGGGCGACGTCTATATGGATGTCTCAAAAGTAAAGGATTACGGAAAACTTTCCCATAAAAATATAGAAGAGCTTCAGTCCGGCGCCAGAATAGAAGTTTCCGAGAAGAAAAAATCCCCTCTGGATTTTGTTCTCTGGAAAAAGGATAAGAATGAAGGCATCTCCTGGGATTCTCCGTGGGGAAAAGGGCGTCCGGGGTGGCATACGGAGTGCTGTGTCATGAGCCAGAAATATTTACAGCATCCGTTTGATATTCATTCCGGCGGGATTGATCTGGTCTTCCCTCACCATGAAAATGAAATTGCGCAGGTGGAGACGGCGACGGGGAATAAACTTGCGAATTACTGGGTGCATAACGGGCATTTGAACATCGGCGGGCAGAAGATGAGCAAATCCCTGAATAATTTTCTTTTAGCCCGGGATATTTTGAAAAAATACAGCAAAAACATCGTCAGGTTTTTCCTGCTTTCGGCGCATTACAGAAGCCCTCTTGATTTTACGGAAGAAAATGTCGGGAATGCCGTTAAAGGATTTTCTGAGCTAGGAAATACTTTGTACCGCGTGGCGGGGATTTTGAATAAACCCTTGACAGACGGGCCTGCCGATACTAGCCTTGCCGAAAAAGGTATAGCATTGGAAGCGAAATTTGTCGCAGCGATGGACGATGATTTTAATACTGCCCAGGCGATAGCCGCGCTCTTTGATTACGCCAATGAGATTAAAAATACTATAAAAAAGAAAGATTGGGTCTTGAATTATGAAAACCGGGAAGCGTTAAAGATTGCCGGAGAAAAACTGACTGCCCTGTCCGCAATTTTAGGGTTTAAAATAGAAGCGGAGAAAATTCCCGCTGAAATAGAAGCGCTCGCTCTTGAGAGAGAGACGGCGCGTAATACCAAAGACTGGGTTAAGTCGGATCTTATTAGAAAAACGATTGAAGAAAAAGGCTTTGCGGTGGAAGATACCCCTAAAGGTCAAATATTAATGAGGAAAATAAAATGAATAGAACAATATTTGGTAAAAATGCATGTTTTGAAGTGCTAAGGTCAAAAAGCCGGCTGATACGCCGTATGGCGATAGCAAAAGAGATGAAACCGGAGCTTCACGATATTTTAGCTCTGGCGAAAGAGACGTGTACGGCTCTGCAATATATGTCTAAAAAAGACATGGACCGTCTGGCAAAAGGCACCACGCATCAGGGAGTAGTGATATTTACCTATGCGAAAGAATATGTAGAGATTGAGGATATTCTTGAGGCTGCGGCGCTCAAGGAAGAAAAGCCGTTCATTCTGATACTCGATTCGGTGCAGGACCCGCATAATCTCGGGGCCATAATCCGTACCGCGGAGTGCGCGGGATGTCACGGAATAATATTACCCAAGCAAAACTCGGTACATGTCACTACTACTGTGGAAATGGTTTCCACCGGCGCGACCGAATACATGCTTATCTCCATGGTGAGTAATTTAAATTACGCCGTCTCTCTTTTAAAGAAACATAACGTCTGGGTGACCGGTGTGGAAGCGGATTCCAAAAAAGACTATTGCGACGAAGATTACACCGGAGGAATTGCCCTGGTTTTCGGCGGTGAAGGGGAAGGTATCAGGAAAAGTCTGAAAGAGAACTGTGATTTCCTCGTTAAACTCCCCATGAAGGGCTCTATCCCTTCGCTTAATGTTTCTGTATCCGCCGGGATTATGATGTATGAGGTCTTAAGGCAAAGGGAAGCAAGAAAAGCAGGTAAAGCAAAAACAGTAAGTGAAGTGAGTGAAAAGAAAAAAGCAAATAAATAGCGTAGTGACAGGCACGCCTGTCAGGGGACAAGCCCTCCAAAGAGACTGGCGGGCACGCATGCTTGATGTTCCTACAAGAGATTGAATTATATTGTTTCAAAATAATATCACATTAATGTAAGCAAAGCTTTTCTCGATAGTAAGGATATTTATTTGTCAACAATTGTTGACAAAGCGAGATAGACCGTGAGTAACGTGCTAACGTGAAACGTGTAACAGCTTACTCCCAAGGATAATAATGAATAAACTAATTTGCATAGTGCTGCTCATACTCACTTCAGCCTCACTAACGTTCGGCGACGACGATTTCCGTAAGAAATATACCGAGACTTTTCAGCAGATGAGGGAGTTTCATCAGGGATTATATATAAAGGAAGCGATGGAGAGAACCGGGGCCCTCGGGCTTGGTCTTTCAGGGGATCTTCTCTTTGATGTGGATTGGAAGACCATACGGCCTTCTGAGTTCCGCCAGGGTTTTGTATCCATAAGCGCCGATTACTGGTTTTACGCGGTATTTAATGTATTGGTCGAAGGCGGTATTCACAGGAGTACCGAAAGAGAAGTCTGGACTATTTCTGCAATGCTTCAGATGATAGCCCCTGCCAGAGGTCCTATAGAATCCGTCCCGAACGGAACGGGCATTGAGCTCGGATTTAAAAGTTATCTCTCAAATCTTACAGGTGAATCCGTCACCGCTTTTAAAATAGGCATCTGCGGTTATCAGTTTGTAACCAAAAATTTTGCAATAACCTACGGAGTCGACTGGATTACGCCTGCCTTCCTGGGGAATAATTTCGAATTAAGAAGCGGTGTGAAGTACTTCTTTTTTTAAAAAACGTGACGGGTGGCGGGTTACGAGTTACGGGTTCTATAATAAGGTGGAATAAATATAATCAAAAACATTTCTCGCATAGTTGTTCAATTTAGGCCGTTCCGGCTAAGGTAATCGCCCGATTAATCGGGCAACTACAGTAAAAATATTTTTCTCGCTACCCGTCACCCGTAACTCGCAACCGTTTTTACTTCAAAAATCCAAATCTTGTAAGTTGTCTCTCTGCGTATTCACGGTTTAACGGTTCCGTCGGGTGTTCGTACATATCTGCCCAGAGCTTGACGGCTTCTTTCATCCAGTATTTACTGTTTTTGGCGTCTTTCTTTGCAAGTTTTAAGTAGATAGAACCGAGTATCCTTTCCAGCATCGGAGGGTGGTCCTTTTCTTTTATTACACTTTTGATGTTATAAGCCACCATCTCAAGATTGTCGTCTTTTGAGTAGGTATAAGCGGCGAGGTACAGTCTTAACTGTCCGTAGTGAGGGTTTTTTTCTATCCCGTATTTAATGAGATCTATAGCTGTCTCTTTTTCATTTAACTCGAAAAATAAAATTCCGCTTACGGCAAGGTAGGGATAAGTAAAATTTGGGTCCAGTGTTATTATATCTTTTGTCTTAGGGTAGATCTGCTTATATTTTTCCTTTCCGTTTTCCCTGTCTCCCAGATACTGCACGGCATCCATCCATAAAAAATCTGCAATCAGTACTCTGAAACCGGAGATGGAAGATATGAAGACATAGAAGGGGTCTTTCTTTGCTTCTTTATAGGGGAAGGTCTTGTAATTATTAACATAAAAAGAACTGTTGTTGATTGTTTGAACGCTGACAGTCAGCAGGAGTAAAGTAAATCCGAGTATGAGATAGGATTTTACCGTCATTTTAAAGTTCTTTTTTCTCGAACGCTTTGATGCCGATGTAAAGCGCTAAGAAAGTATAAATTGCGGCATAAAGAGTTATCTGTAAAATATAAGAGAGGTCAAACCCCCCGTTTACCAGATATAATTTGTCCTTAAGATTAAATAGAGAAAAGTTGGGTGCCAGATAGTAAACTACTGCCAGTACTGCTTTTGCCGGGATGGAAGTCATAGGATTTTCTATGACGCCTTTCAAATGTTCTGTCAGGTGCCCAATCAGAAAAACAAAGGAAGCAAAAATAAGCCCGGTGGTTAAATTTGTTGCGATGGAGATAAAAGCCAGGGTCAATGCGATGGTTAAAATGAGCCCTAAAGCCATTGCGTAGACGATAAATAAATAGTTGAGATTTAAATTAACTTTGCTGGTAAAGGATATTCCGGTGATGATAACGGACATTACGGCCAGTGTAAGAATGAGGACAAACGTTATTCCCAGGAATTTTCCGGTTAAATAACTGCTTCTGGATATCGGCTTTGTCAGAGAAAGCCAGAGGTTGCGCATTTCGACTTCTTCGAAAGTCATTATGAAAATGGAAAGCATTATGGTCAGAAAACCGAATAGTTCCATGTTCGCATAGCCGACGTTTATCAGGGTCCGGCCCTGCGCTCCCGGGGAAAGTTCTTCTATCAAAAGAGAGCCGCCGATAAGAGCGATAGCGAAGATAAAAAGTATATTTAAGACCTTGTGCCTGATGCACTCTTTAAGTACGTTTTGCGCGACTGCCAGGATTTTTCTTAGTTTATTCTTTTCCA
>MFGS01000076.1 GCA_001778355.1 Candidatus Firestonebacteria bacterium RIFOXYA2_FULL_40_8 | reverse complement strand
TCTGTGAGGGGATTTTAAATTTAAGTAATTTAGGAGGATTAAATTTATGAGTTCTACTCGACATAAGAACTTTGATAAAGTCTTGTCGTCGAAATTATCTGCCATGAAAACGAATGGTACTTTGAAAAACTTTCGTGAAATATCTTCTCCCATGAACGACAAAGTTGTTATTAATAAACAAAAAACTGTCGTTTTGTCTTCAAACAATTATCTGGGGCTTTCTGCGAACAAAGAAGTTGTTGCGGCGGGTATAGCGGCGCTTAAGAAATATGGGGCGGGGACAGCTTCGGTCAGATTTATCTGCGGTACTTTTTCGATACACAAGAAGATTGAAAAAAAGATTGCCTCGTTTTTTGGTTTTCCTGCGGCGCTTACATATGTTTCCTGCTGGGCGGCAAATACCGGGCTTATCCCGGCAATTGCGGTGGAAGGAGATGTAATCATTACGGATCAGCTGAACCATGCGAGCTTGATTGACGGTATCAGAATGTCAAAAGCCGAGAGGAAAATATACAAACATAGCGATATGGCTGAACTGGAAAAGCATCTGAAAGAGTCACAAAGTTTTAAAACCAGGTATATTATCACCGACGGCGTGTTCTCCATGGAAGGAGATATTGCAAAGCTTGAAAAGATAGCCGCTCTTGCAAAGAGATATGATGCGGTTACTATCGTTGATGACTCGCACGGTACGGGAGTTTTAGGAAAGAAAGGAAGCGGAATAATAGAACATTACGGGTTAAAAGGAAAGATAGATATTTTAACAAGCACTTTAGGAAAAGCATTAGGCGGGGCCGCCGGAGGTTTTGTTGCCGGAAGCCGCTCTCTTATTGATTATTTATCCCAGGTTTCGAGACCTCAACTATTCTCAAATGCTTTGCCTCCGACGGTTGCAGGAAGCGCGTTAAAAGCAATAGAAGTACTGGAGAAAAATCCCTCGCTGGTAAAAAAACTCCACGAAAACACGGCTTACTTTAGAAAAAAACTTATAGAACTCGGGCTTAACCCTCTTCCGGGAGAGTCCGCAATAGTTCCCGTCATTGTAGGTGAAACCGCAAAAGCGATCTCCTTGAGCAATGAACTTTTTAAACGCGGAGTTTTTGTCACGGGTTTTGGCTACCCCGTCGTCCCCGAAGGCACAGCCCGGATAAGGTTCCAAATGTCTGCCGCCCTCAGCAGAAAAGAGCTAGACGGTGTTTTAAGCGTTATTAAGGATGTCTTGACGAAAAACACTTGAAATCAAATACTAAGCACGAAACTCGAAACTCTGCCTGACGGCAGAAAAAGCGCCGAAACAAAAAAGAAAAGAAATGCAAATTCTAAAAAGAAGAAGAATGTCAGGTAGAACAGGTTCTGTTTTGTTGTTTTTTTAGAGTTTTGCTTTTTATTAACTTGTTTCGAATTTCGCCTCTTTTTCTGCCGAGGCAGGCTTTCGTGCTTCGAATTTTGCCGGTCTTTAATCGATAGAATACTTACCTGAAAAAATGCTATAATAATTGAAATATAAACTGTATTTCCAAAAGGATGTTAATATAATATGACCTGGGCGTGGATTGGTTTTATAGCTTTTGTTGTTGTGATGCTGGCTTTGGATCTTGGTGTTTTTCATAAGAAAAACACTGAGCTCAGTTTAAAAGAAGCTCTCACCTGGTGTGTTATCTGGGTGAGCCTGGCAATGCTCTTTAATCTTGGTGTCTACATTTGGATGGGACCGAAACCTGCTTTTGAGTTTTTAACGGGATACCTTATAGAGGAGTCCTTAAGTATTGATAACCTGTTTGTCTTCTTAATGGTATTTTCCTATTTTAAAGTACCCAAGAATTACCAACACGGAGTTCTCTTTATCGGTATTTTAAGCGCGCTCATCATGCGGGCACTGTTCATCTCCGGCGGTATAACATTAATTAAGAATTTCGAATGGATCATCTACGTATTCGGTGCATTCCTGATTTTTACCGGTATCAAAATGGTCACCAGTGAGAATAAAGAGATGCATCCTGAAAAGAGTGTATTTTTTAAGCTTATCAGTAAAATATTGCCTGTGCATCATGATTTTGTTGAAGACAAATATGTTTCTAAAATTAACGGCAAATGGCATCTGACCAAGCTTTTCATGGTCTTAATGGTAATTGAAGCTACAGACTTGATATTTGCTTTTGATTCTATTCCTGCCGTCATTGCTATCACGCAGGACACTTTCATTGTCTATACCTCAAATATCTTTGCCATACTCGGGCTCCGCTCTCTTTACTTTGCCCTCGCTAAAATAACCGATTGGTTTCATTATATTAAATATGCCCTCTGTGTAATCCTGGTTTTTGTAGGTACTAAGATGCTTATAGGTCACTATTATAAAATACCTGTCCTGGTATCCCTCGCTGTAATAGCGATAGTACTCCTGATCTCGGTACTCGCCTCGCTGTACTGGCCCAAGAAAACAATGAAAGTAAAGGAAGAAGGGGAAACCCTAGAAAAAGACATTGACAAATGACGATTTACGAATGACAATTTATTGAAAAGCGGAAAAATGCCTCCGCTTGAATATAAATAATAACAATCTTTTTGTCGTATCAGCCTAGGTGCCCTCCAAAGGCGGGTCAAGAACAAGATTTCGCAAAGGATTTATTGTCAAATATCTATACCTTTGCTCAACTCGCTACCCGTCACCCGTTACCCGCAACTGTTTTTTCTCTGTTTTCGCCCTTGAAAACATCTGTTTTACGGTGTAAAATCTACATATCGCACGCTTTAAAGGAGTCTTTTGCCGTAATCAGGCATAAATATGAATCAGATTAGGACAATTCAGGATCTGGTAAAAACTTTCAAAAACTACGGAAACTCTCCGTTTACATCCTGGAAAGAAAATGAAATAACAAAACGTATTTCCTATGCCAAAGCGTATGAACAGATAAATGCCTACAGCCGCGGCTTTCTTGAGATTGGACTTCAACCCAAAGACAGGATTGCCATTTTTTCTTCCAATGTTCCCGTGTGGAGTATCCTCACGCTTGCGATTAACAACGCCTGCCTTATAGATGTGCCGCGCGGGCATGATTCTGATGCCGAAGAGATAAACTATATTCTGGAACATAGTAAAGCTAAGATTGTTATCGTTGAAAACGAGGCCGTACTGCAGAAACTTTTAAAACATAAACATGCCGGAGTTGAACTTATCCTTTCTATGGATAAAATGGCCAAAGTTAAACATGTCTCCCAGATAGAGCAGGTAGGGTATAAAAGCCGGATACAACTTCCCAAATCTGACCGGGATTATACTGCAAGTATTATTTATACTTCAGGGAGTACCGGTATTCCGAAAGGCGTGGAATTAACACACGGTAATTTTATGAGTAATGCCGTAGCCGCTTTGCACAGGATAAAAATAGTAAGAGAAGATAAGTTTATTTCCATTCTTCCCGCATGGCATGCTTTTGAACGTATTGTGAAATATGCCGCGATGGTAGGCGGCGCCGAAACGTTCTATACGGTTCAAAAAGCGTTACTTGAAGATTTAATTTCCGAGAATCCTTCGGTTATGGCTTCGGTTCCCCGCATCTGGGAACGGGTTTATAACGGAGTAATGAAAAAAGTAAAGGAACAGAGCGGTATTAAAAGAAGTATCTTTAACCTGATGCTTAAAACTTCAATTGACTCGCATAAGAAAAAATATCCCGCGCATCCCGCCAGGATATTCGGAAAACTTACTACAAAAATGCTGGATAAAATGGTGTTTGCCGAGCTTAGATCGAAGCTTGGGAAAAAATTCCGATTGGGTGTTTCCGGCGGAAGTAAATTGCCGGATTACATTGATGACTTTTTTAATGTGGCAAAGATAGAGCTTATTGAGGGGTACGGCCTTACGGAGACAAGCCCGGTAATAGCAGTCAGGGTTATCGGCAGTAAAGCCCTGTACACGGTCGGTCCCGTTATTGAAGGTGTAAGTATCAGGATAATAGATGCAGAAACCGGTAAAGAAAAGTCCCACGGTGAAGACGGGATTATTTATATAAAAGGGCCTAACGTAATGAAGGGTTATTACCGTAACTTTGAAGCAACGAGAAAAATATTGGACCGTGACGGGTGGCTGGATACCGGGGATATAGGACATCTGGATAAACAGCATAACCTGGTGATTTCCGGCAGGGAAAAAGATATAGTGGTACTGTCTAACGGGGAGAACGTTAATCCGGTACCTCTGGAGACGGTTCTTTCAAGAAGTGATTACATAGCGTCGGTTATGGTGACGGGTCACGACTGGAAATCCCTCGGTGCGCTTATTGTCCCGAATGTCGAGACCTTACAGCAGTTCTGCCAAAAGAATAATATTGAGTGGCAGGGGAAGCATATAGAGAAAGTACTGGATCAGGCGCCGGTACGAGAGCTATATAGAAGAGAGATTCATCATTATGTAAATAATAAGGCCGGTTTTAAGGATCATGAGCTCATTCGTGAGTTCCGTTTTATCTCTGAACCTTTTGAAGTGGGGCGCGAACTTACGGCGACACTGAAACTGAAAAGAAATAAAGTAAATGAATTATATAAATTACATTTGGAAAGCATGAGAAAAAGCCTTCATGGCGAAAACAGATAAATTCGAAACTCGAAATTCGAAAGAGAAGCGTTGAGGCTATGATTAAAGCAAATTCGTCCGTTTGAAACGAGATCTCGCCAAAGGCGGAAAGTTAGAAACTCGCGAAGTGAAGCGAAGTCCGCCGACGCTTTGTGGCGGAAAAGAGAAGCGTTGAAGTTATATTGAAAAATAAGACCGAAAATAGGTCGAGGAGTTGAGATGAAACGAGTAGTCGTGATTCTTAGTGTGATTTTAATATCTTCGGTTGTTTTTGCGGAGATAACCAGGAAGGTGGAGCCGGATCTTAATCTTGAGAATAAAAAAGGAAAGATTGCCGTTTATTTTGACGGGGATAAACAGATAGCAAAAGAGATAATAGACAGGTGGGGTGAGGTAAAGCAAAGAGAAGGGACAATACCTGACGGCGAGGTTATTCAAGTTATTAACGGTAAAAAAGTTATTCTCCCATATAAGGACAATCTTAAAAACGGGGTTGCCAAGCAATACAGGGGCGAGGTGCTGGAGGCGGAAAGCACCTATAAGGACGGAAAATATGACGGAGTCACTAAATTCTATTATGACAGCGGAAAAGTCCGGACTGAGTTGATATATGTTAAAGGTTTACTGGAAGGCCCTGCGAAAGTTTACAATGCTTTCGGGAAACTGGAAGTGGAAGGCGAGTACAAAAATGACGGAAAAATTGGTGTATGGAAACAGTATGAGGCGGACGGCAAAATAAAATCTGAAATGCTCTATGAAAATAATGCTTTGGAGGGTATCAGCAAAGAATATAAGAACGGAAAAATATATAAAGAAGCTACTTTTAAAAGAGGAAAGCAGATAGAATTTACCACCGAGTATTATCCGAGCGGCAATGTTTACGCAGAGTGGATGTATAAAAGTAATTTATTGAACGGGACTTCGAGGATCTACCTGGATTCAAAAGCGGAAATAGTCAAAGAGGAACGGGTTTACGCAAAGGGAAAACAGCATGGAATGACCAAGGAATATGATGAGAATAGAAAGCTTGTCGCGCAGTGGAACTTTAAAAATGATATAAAAGAAAATGTCAGCCAGGGTTTTTATCCTACCGGTGAACTCCGTTTTGAATGGATGTATACGGAGGGAAAAAAGAACGGTATCGCCAAGGAATATTACAAAAGCGGTAAATTGTACGGAGAGTGGGATTACGCCAATGATCTTCTAAACGGTATGGCTAAGACCTACTATGAAGACGGCACAGTCGAGAGCGAAAAACTATATAAAGCTGGCAAACTGGTAAGGGATAGAAAATACAACAAAGACGGCAGCGCAGTGAAGTAAGGGAAGGAAGCGAAGGAAAAGAAGTAGAAGAAGAAAGGGAAGTAAGCGAAGCAAAAGAAGGAAAAGAAGAAAAAGAAGGAAGTAAAAGTATAAAGTGAAAGAAGAATGATAATTATTCTGTCATCCCGTACTCAGATACGGGATCCAGTGTCTGTGCTATATTTAAATATAATACCACAATTAAAAAAAGACTTTACGAACTTTATAGACCTTATGGACTTTTAGACGTTTTGTTTTGGAGGTACTTTGAGAATCGGTGCTTGTAACTTGCCTCGGAAGAATATCTGTGCTGAGATCGAATGGATAGGCAAGCACGGATTTGATTACGTGGACCTTCTTTTCGGGGAAGAAGGGGTTGTCCCCGGTAAAAAGTATCTTGCTAATATTTCAAGACAGCTTAGAAAATATAATCTTGGTGCTGTGGGACACACGGTATGGTACCTTCCTACCGGGTCAGCGCTCCCCGGTATCAGAAAAGCTGCCGTAGACGAATGCATTAAATATTTTCCTGCTTTTTCCGCTGTTGGAGCCGAAAAAATAACAATTCATGCTAATTGGCCCGGGCAAATATTCACGGATGAAGAAGGACTGGAGTTCCAGGCCGAAAGTTTAAAAACCCTTGTTGCCGTCGCTGCAAAACACGGTTTAAAGATAATGTATGAACATATTCCCACGAAACAAGACACCTTAAAAAATCTCGGAAAAATACTGAAAAAAGTTCCCGGTTTGTATTTTAATCTCGATATCGGTCATGCTTCGGTATTTGGTAGAAAACCCGAAGATTTTATAAAAACCTTTCACGGCAAATTGGAACATGTACATTTACATGAAAGTAAAAACAATCTGGACCTGCACCTCCCCATCGGCAAAGGCGACACAAATACAAAAAAAGCAATTCAAGTACTAAAAAAATACTACAACGGCACCATCACAATAGAAGTAATCACAAAAGACCGTAAAGACGTACTTAGAGGTCGTGATACTCTGAAGAAGCTATGGAATAGATAAGAGAGTCGGCACCCTTAAATGATTGGAGTTTGAATGCTGAATATTTCTAGGAAGATAAAGATAATTGCAATTGTAATATTAATACTAGGTGGAGTGTTGGTTGGATTGTTATTTACTGGAGATAATACGAATGTTCTGGATTATAACAGTGTTTTTGGGTTCAAAACAGTAAATATTGTTGGCAGTAAAGGTAGGTTTGTCGAAATAAGTGGGCTTTGTGGTCACAGTGCTTTTTTTGTGAAAAAAATTGTCGAAGAAAAATATAAAAATGAAATAACTGTCAAAATATATTTGACATTGCATAAGTTCGGTAAAAGTGCCAGCGGGGGATTTGATCATAAAATAAAAATAGATGACGGAACCGAAAATATATATTTTGGCAACGAGAAACATCTTATTTGGAGTAAGAATTGACCTGTTAAACATGTTTTGCCCGCAGAATTGTTTAGAATTTAGAATTTAGTTCTTAGTTCTTGCTTTTAATGGTATACTTAACCTTATGAAATACATTCGCCTCTTAAATACACTCACAAAAAAAGATGTTTTACTTGCGGGAAGTAAGGCGGTGCTTCTTTCGGAAGTACAGCGGGCGGGAATAAAAACTACGCCCGGTTTTGTGTTGACTGTGTCTGCTTTTAATGAGTTTTTTAGAAAGAATAAAATTATTCCGTTCATACGGGCAGGGAATCTGCCTCTTGTCAGAGAAGCTGTCTTAAAAGGGGTTATTCCTCAGAAAATCAAATCAGAGGTTATGGAAGCTTTTAAAAAATTGGGGGCTTCTAAAGTTGCGGTCAGGTCGAGTTCTCCTTTTGAAGATACATTGCGCGGGGCGGCAGCGGGACAGTTTGAAACCTTTTTAAATATTCCGGAAGAAGAAGTATTTGAGTCAATAAAGAAGGTCTGGACCTCACTATTTGCCGAACGGGCTGTTTCCTATGCAAAGCAAAACAAGGGTGATTCGACTAAACTTTCCATGGCGGTACTTGTTCAAGCTATGGTGGAAAGCGATGTTTCGGGTGTGGCGTTCTCTATTAATCCCGCAACCCTTGACGATAAATTTGTTGTGATAGAGGGGTGTAAAGGGCTTTGCGATAAACTTGTTGACGGGAAGATATCCCCGGAGCGGTTTACCGTTCAAAAAAACAATTTAGCGGTTATGGAAAACGGCTTTATGCTTTCAACTGAAAAGCTTGAGCATGCTCTTATTTCCGATGCTGATCTTAAACGTATTTCCAGTCATGTCATCTGCCTGGAAAATTATCTCGGGTTTCATGTTGATACCGAATGGGCGCTTTGCCGCGGCGAACTGTTTTTTCTTCAATGCCGTCCGGTCACAGCCATAGAGCATATGAAGAAAAATACGGATGTCTGGTCCAATGTAAATATTGCAGAAGTACTGCCGGGTCAGAATTACCCTCTTGTAGTTTCTTTTTGCTCAACAACAATAGGAGCTGCGGGTAAAAAAGCTTCAGGTATGCATGAAAATTTAGAAATAATGCGGGGGATAAAGGGCAGGCTATATTTCAATATATCGGCTATTGAAGATCATCTCAGGAATAATCTCGGAATGACAAAATTTTCGGTTTCTTTGCTGTTTGGCGGGGAAAAGTCGGAAATTCCCGGGCCCTCCCGTATTAAATTGAAAAGCATGTTGAAACTTCTTAAATTTGGTCTCGGTCTTTTTATATCTTCCCTGTTCCTTCAAAGCTGGTTAAAGAAATTTACCGCGGAAGCCAAAGTTCAGGCAAAAGATTGGGAAGAACAAGCCGATAAAGCGGTAACTTTAGAGGAAATGGTGTCGTTAAAAAAAAGGATAATACTCGTAATCAGGGAGAATATAACTAAAAGTTTCAACGCCCTGATACTTCCTCTGTTTTGGATCGACATTTACAATAAGGCGGCTAAAAAATATCTGCCGGATATTATGGACAAGCACTTGCTTTTATCCGGGGATTTTGAAGGTGTTGAAATACTCTCAGGTTTTAAAGCGCTCTGGACGGTGTCCCGCCTTTTGCAAGAGAAAAGAGAACTCGCCGGCGAATTTCTAAAGACATCAAACACTTCGGAAGCAGAAACCGTAATAAACAAGGACGTGGAAATAAAAGCGGCCTATGATAAATTTATAGAGCTTTACGGGTACAGATGTGTCAAGGAGATAGACTTTTCTCAGCCGAGATGGCAGGAAGACAGAAGTTTTATTATTAATAACCTTAGAACCTATGTGCAAGCTCGCGACAATTTAAGTCCGGACCGGAAAGAGGAAGACCTTCTGGCAAAAAGGCAGGAGCTCCTCCAAAGTTTAAAAAAAGATACACCGTCCTGGAAGTTGTCTATCCTAACCTTTCTGGCAAAAAAGGCGCGTACGGGACAAAACACCAGAGAACTGGTCAAGAGTTCGCTTATCAGGAGCTTTGTTCCTATTCGAAAGGTAATCCTTAAAACGGCTAAGCTCCTTCTGGAAAAGAAATTGATCAAGGAAGAAGTTGATATCTTCTTTTTACTGGACTCGGAGTTTGATGGTCTTCTTTACGATATAAAACCGCTAAAGCATATTCCTGCCAGAAAACTTGAATATTTAAAGAACCGGGATATTTATCTTCCGGATGTAATTACGGACCTTGATTTACTTGTAGGTAAAGGTCAATACGAGCCGTCGCCTGATATCAAAGAGTTAAAAGGCCTGGCGGTCAGCCGGGGTAAAGTTATCGGAATAGCGCGAGTAATTATGCGGGCGGAGGATATCGGACGCCTTCTGCCGGATGATATACTGGTGACCGACCATACGGATCCGGGATGGACCCCTGCTTTTGTAGCAATTTCTGCGCTTGTCACCAACACCGGCGGACTTCTTTCCCACGCTTCCATTGTGGCCCGGGAATAC
>MFGS01000075.1:5052-9867 GCA_001778355.1 Candidatus Firestonebacteria bacterium RIFOXYA2_FULL_40_8 | reverse complement strand
GCTGCCATCTTCTTTTATATTCTCAAAAAGAAACTCCGCCAGAAAAGCCGCATTGGTGTTTGAATCATCCCCGCCTATTACAACGAGCGCGTCGAGTTTGTTTTTCTTGCAAGTCTGCTTTACCGCTTCAAATTGTTCGGGAGTTTTGATTTTAGTTCTGTCTGAACCGAGAAAATCAAATCCGCCGGTATTTTTAATCCTTTTAATGTCTTCCGGCTTTACCTCAAACAAGTCGCCCTTTATTAAACCCTTAGGTCCGGCCTTAACCCCAAGGAGAGTATTATCCTCACCCAGCATATCAAAAACACCTGCCACGACATTATGTCCGCCGGCTGCGGGTCCGCCGGAGAACAGTACGGCAACTCTTTTATTTTTTATTTTGTCTTTGCTCTTCTTTGCGCCGGCCAGGAGGATTTTATCCCCGTTTGCCTTAACAACATGAGGAAATTTTTGCTGAACTTTCGAGGCATCTTTGGTTTTAACGGAAAGTCCAGAAGCCTTAAAATCTACCGGCGTAATTTTACCGGCTTTTAAAAACACCTTGCAAACCGGTGTCTTAAGTTTTCTTACTTCGTTTTCAAAAAGCGATTTACCTTTTTCCGTACTATTCAGATACTGTTCAAGCGAAGCCATGACTATTCCTCCTAAAATTATTGTATTTGCTGCTCTTAATATGCCTTATTATACCGTTTTAAAGCAATATTTTCTACCGGAAACAGGGAGCGGAAAATACCCTATTTTAACCCGTCGGCAGGGAAAAGCATTTTTCTGCCAATTAATACTGCGCTTAAACAACAGACCGCGCCTCCGATGCAGATAGTAACCGGCATTCCAAGCAATGCAGCAAGTTTACCCACCAGTAAACTTCCAAAGGGATGCATACCCATAAAAGCCATGGTATAGAGACTCATCACCCGTCCTCTCTTATCTTCTTCGACTACGGTCTGAATAATAGTATTCGTTCCCGCGGCTTGGACCATCATGCCGAAGCCTGTGATAACCAGAAATATCGCAGAAGTCCATACAGTACGGGTAAATGAAAATGTAATAAGCCCTGCCCCGAACAGAACAGAGGCAAGTATCACGGTCCTGCCCAAACCGATTATACTCCTTCTTCCTCCGAGGTAAAGCGCCCCAAATAAAGCTCCGAGACCGGCAGCTGCCATAAGAAAGCCGAACATTTTAGGCCCGCCTTTTAATATTTCTCTCGCAAAAGCCGGCATCAAGACCTGATACGGTATTGCAATAAGACTTACAATCGAAAGGAGAAGAAGTAAAGAACTTATAGTTTTATGCTCATAAGCATAAGAAAAGCCTTCTTTAAATTCCAGAAATCCGCTTTTATTTGTGTTCTTGAACTCCATAGGCTTTATCTTCATCATAAGCAAACTCGAAATTACAGCGACAAAACTTATCGCATTAATTAAAAAACACCAGCCTTCGCCGACGGCAGCAATGAGAAGTCCCGCCGCGGTAGGTCCAATCAACCTTGCGCCGTTAACCATACTGGAATTAAGCGCAATTGCATTCCCAAGGTCTTTTTTATCTTCCACTATATTAACGACAAAGGACTGTCTTACGGGAACATCGAAGGCATTTATCAGACCGAGAGAAACCCCGAGTACAATAGTATGCCATACTTGAATATTCCCGGTAAAAACCAGCACGGCAAATATAAAAGCCTGGAGCATGGATAGCACCTGTGTCCAGATAAGAATTTTATATCTGTCATACCTGTCCGCGACCACTCCCGCAAAAGGTGCCACCAGGAATGTAGGTATTCTGCTTAAAAACCCGACCAACCCGAGCATAAAGACGTCACCGGTGAGACGGTAAACCAGCCAGCTCACCGCTATCAGCTGAAGCCATGTCCCGATCAAAGAAATACTCTGCCCCATAAAAAACAACCGGTAATTCCGGTACTTCAAAGTACGGAATAGGTGGATTAAGCTTTTCTTTGCAGAACTGTCGGCTACTTGTTGCATGCGGAATCCTTTTATGAATACTATTCTTTGTTTTCCTTACACCTATTGTAAGCATCCGTCTAAAAGTCCATAAGCAAAGCTTTTCTCGAGATGTAAGATATATCCTTGTCATCATCCGTTGACAAAACGAGATAACGTCTCACGATAATGTGGCACTATAATATTCTCTTTGCGAGGGGAGTTTCATGCCCGAAGCAATCTCTCCTTAAATCGTCAATTGTCAATCGTAAATCGTAAATTCTTATTCTTCTCTTTCGAGCTCATTGTCACTTCGCGAACAATCGTCTTTCCGTCAGGCAGTGTGACAGTTATCTGATGGTCGCCGTAAAAAGCCCGGCAGGAATACTTTCCGTTCTGGTCGGTTTTTCCGGCTGCCTTTGTCCACCACTCATCAAAAACAAGTTTTCTATACATTTTCGCGGAAAGTGTCGGAGAAAAATCTTTTTTAAATAAAGCGGCTCTAGGCCTCCAATGAGCACCTTCCCAGAAACCCCACATAAGGATGCCTTTTACCTCCGGATGCGCGAAACATATTCTATAAAGGACTTCCAACCCCTCCGCCTTCACCTGTTCGTCCTCAACATCTATATCAAACTCTGTTATTTTGATAGGAAGATTAAGCTTTGATAAGATATTCAATGCCCTTTCAACCTGAAACGCGTCAACCGCGGTATTAAAATGCCCCTGTATTCCAATCCCTCCAACGGATGCGCCCATATCTGTCAGATGACGAATATGCTTTACATATTCTTCTTCCATAAAGCCATTCGTCATAATATCATAATCGTTTACATAAAGCACCGCGTCAGGGTCACCCTTCTTCGCAGTATCAAACATGACTTTCCAGATTTCTTCACCAAGTCTGTCCTTATAGAAACTCCCGTGCATCATTTCATTATTTACATCATACTCGCTTATTCGCCCCCTGTATCTTTCTGTCAACCCTGTCGCACGCCTGATTATCGCCTGCTTCAACTCTTCTCTTCCCAGATTCTTAACCCAGGGCTGGACGACTTTTTCGACCTCCCAGAAGATACAATGGCCCCTCATACTTATATTGTTTTCTTCACACCAGGAAAGTATTGTATCCACATCCTTATAAGAAATCTTTCCTTCTTCCTTTTCCGTGGAGTGCCACTTTAACGCGTTCTCATGAACGGCACTGTTAAAATTATCTTTCAATAAACCCAGGTATCTATCCCTGACAGCTTTGTCATGTTTACTCAGACGGAACGTGCTCACGGAGGTCCCGAACCAGAATTCATGTTTTGACTGATCAACTTTGACCACGGCATTTTTTATGAGCCGGCCCTCCTTATCGATTACCGTTATCTCCAATACGCCTTTCCTTATTATCTCCGTTTCGTCCCTGGATTTCCGAATCAACTTCTCTTTTCTATCCGCCTGTATTTTCTCTATTTCCGCTCCGGATAATACACGTGGAAGTAAACCCGAGCCGGCAGGTTCTATTTTAAGCTGCCCGGCATGAAGATTACGATCCTCTTTTTTCCCCTTATCATGATAGTCATTAATAAAATATATTTTTATCCTGCAATATCCTTTTTCAATAACGGAAGTGAACTGGAAATCTTTAAACTCAGAAGAATCAACAGGTGAAGAGAAGATCTCAGCATCATTGATTGTAACCTTCATCGCAGGCCATGTATCAATCGCCTTATCACCCCTTGCCTTTATCGTGAAATTATATTTTCCTCCCTCCGGAAAATCAAACGATTCGCTGATAAACCCGTTAGACCAGATATTCCAGCCCGGATTCGCCTTCCCGCCCACACTCTTATACGAAAACTCCTCCGCGCGAAGAAGGAGCTCGCTCTGTTGAGAATAGACTAGACCTGTCAGGACGGTCAATGTAATGAAAAGTCTTTTCAGCCCAATCATATTTGCTCCGTTAAAATAAGTTTGTAAGTTTTTTAAAGTTCATAAGGTCTTTCTTATATGTGGTATTATTTATTCAATCCATCTTCTGTCCTCAGACTTCCGTCCTCGAGCTTTTACTGTACTTCGTACTTTCTTTTTTGGTGCGCCCGGCAGGTTGAGCCCCTCAGGGCGAAATCCACAACGCTTTGTGGCGGAATTTGTTTTAAAAGTGATTCCACTGATAAAATCAAATACCACCTTAATGTAAAACTTCGTACTTTGTACTTCGTCCTTCGTACTTGCTTTTCTGGTGCGCCCGGCAGGATTTGAACCTGCAACCCTCTGGTTCGAAGCCAGATACTCTATCCAATTGCGCTACGGGCGCATTTTTGCTTGCAAAAATAGAGTCCGCCTCACGCGGACGTTCTATTGTCCATTTTCTATTTTCCAAAACTTTTCAACCATCAATTCCCACCTACTCCTCACTTCCCTAATTCAAACTTCTTTACTGAGGAGCCATTGAAGAAACAAAGCTGGTTCTTGTAGATATAAATTGCTCCGTCTTTACTTCCGGCGTTAAAGGTGTCAATCAGCTTACCGTCTTTTATTTTCTTTATTTTCCCTGGCCCTTTTTCAAATATATAGATATTCTTATTTTTGTCCACTGCTATTGAATGAGGAAGTTCCAATTCCAGATCAAAGGAGTTAAGGAGCTTTTTATCAGCACCTATGACATATAATTTCCAGTCAAGGGTATTCAAAACATAGATATTCAAATCCTCGCCGACACATAGAACACCGGGGTTAAAATAATCATTCACCAAAATAGAATCCAGGTATTTCCCGTCTGCCGTGAACTTTTTAATCGTGCCGGAATCCGTATCGGAGACATAGAGCACGTTATTCTTGTCGAAAGCAAGGTACATAGGATAAGAAACATCCGTTATCATCA
>MFGS01000075.1:1734-4968 GCA_001778355.1 Candidatus Firestonebacteria bacterium RIFOXYA2_FULL_40_8 | reverse complement strand
CCAGTCCGCGGGGCCGGTCGAACATACCTTCCGCTTCTCCTTCATAACCAAACTTTTCAAGTAACTCGCCCTCACTATCAAATACAGCGTAAGAATATTTTCCTTCAAACATGGCAAATATTTCTCCGTCTTTATTAACCGCACAATCAAACAGATTTCTACTCCTGTCATATACAAATCTATACTCGCCCACACCCTGCGAGATAAACTCGTTGTTTTTGTCTACTATCTTAAGAATATTTCTGGAATCATCTATGATAGCCAGCCGTAAGTCAGTACCGGCCGCAACGCAGACGGGCTTAAAATACTCCTCTTTTTTGTTGAATATCCGGAGGAAAGCGCCATTTTTATTAAACACTTTTACATTCCGGTCCTTAAAGTCAGGAATATAAATATTTAAGTCCGCATCAACAGAAACATCACTTAAACTTTTAAGGTTTTCGGAGATTTTCAGCAAGAAGCCCCCGGAATTATTAAATTTCTTAACGCAAATATTACCGATATCAGCGACATATAAATTATCTTCCTTATCAATAACTATATGGTAGGGATTTAAAAATTCCGAGTTGCCGTAACCACGCTTACCGAAGGTCTTTATCAGGTTACCATTGCCGTCAAATTTTCTAATGCAGTTATTCCCCGTATCACTTACAAATACATTATTTTTCGAGTCAATGGCAACACCGCTCGGCAGGGATAAGCGACTGCTTGCTGTTGCCGTCCCCCACTCTTCCTGAACCAAGCCGTCTTTATCATATTTTATTACCGCATTATTACCCGCATCACAAACATAAACTTCCTTTTCCCTGCCTATACCGAGGGCCTGCGCTTTAAAGAAATTACCTTTTATTGAACCCAGTATTGACATAGTCGGCGAGTAGATCTTCAGACCGGAACTCGTCAACACATACAAATTATTATCGGCTGAATATTGCAGACCTATAATCCTTGCCTGGCAGGTTGAAACGAACACCAGCGTTATGATTAATTTAAGCAGTTTATTCATTTTTTATTTTTCCCATTTCAGTTTCGTATCTCAATATTTCTTTATTCTCATGGACACAAATAATAGTAATTTTAGAATCTTCTTTGGCGTCAATATTTGCATTGAAAGAACCTGAGGGGACCAGGTTGAGCTTTCCGCCATATTTTAGATCATTATTTATCAGCACCTTAAGATCCACTTCTTTTAGCGTATCAGGAGAGGCCAGCCACAAAAGCAGCCGGTTTTCTTTTGTTTTCTTAAGATTTAGCGCAAGATCCTTGTTTGCGTATATAAAACCTTTAGTGTCCCTTATAGGATACCAGGCTTCTTTCCATTTAACATTTTCCCCCGGATTCATATACATGTAGTCTTCTTGGGTTTCCGTACGTCCTCCGAATATTTCATAAGCTCCGCCGTCAGTACCCGTACACCAGAGTTTCACCCCGGGAACAATATCATTCGGATAGATCCTGACAACTCCGATTTTTTTCCCGTGGTCATAACTTCCTACAAATTCTTTTTTGCTGTTTAACGGAAATAGTCCCTGTGATTTTCCCCAGTTTCTATAGAAACTTAAGTCTTCTCCGTTATAAACAGGCCAGCTTAAAACCGTGCGTTCTGAGACACCCCACCCGCTGGTATGCAGGATCATCCTATCGGTCGGAAAGACAAATTCAACGTTGTCATTTTGCACCATCGGAGCAACTATCCAGTAACAGTATCTTCTTTTATACGGGGTCGGGTTTTCCAATAAAGTATCTATCTCGATATTTGCAGCTTCAGGCCTTAAAGTGATAGTTTCCGATATTTTAAGGTCCGTTTCCAGATCCGTGTCGTAAAGCAAAATACTTATACTCTTATCGCTGTTTTTTGTTATTTTATACTGCCAGGCGGTTTCATTATTGGGCGTGTGCATAAAGCTGGGAAATCCGAATTTTAGCCCACCTATGTAATTTATGTATCCGGTTCCGCCCCAGTAGAGTTTCCACGGCACCAATACTTTTGTATTATAAAAGAGAGGTTCTGAGGTCGGTTTATAGACCGCATCAAATATTCTCGCACCAAATCCCGGAAGGATCGTAAGTTTCAAGTATTCGTTTTCTAAAATAAGGGTTTTAAACACCCGTTCCTTCATACTGAACCTTTTTGGGTTTTCAGCATCTAATCTACCGTAAGGGAAGCAGGTCTCCCAGGGCATGGATGGATAGATATAGTTCTCGTAAGAAGCGGCTTTAAAAGTAAGGGTATCTTCGGAAACGGTTACTTCGGCTAGCATAGAGGAAACAAAGAAAAAGGCGGTAAAAATGAGTGAAAAAAGTATTTTTTCCGGTTTCAGCATGTCTTTAACCTTATGCTCATCTAATATTTGTGGTCTATATACTAAAATACAGCATTTTCCGGTTAAAGTCAATTACGGTTTAATTCGTTGACAAAATGATTACGTAAAGGTAAAATTATTGAATCTTAACAGAAAGGAGTGCAACAATGATAAAAGAATTCTCAAAAACAGGCAGGTTGTTTTACACGGTAGCTGCAATTGTGATGGTGATGTCAGGCTATTACAGCGCGGAGGAAAAATATTTTATCACCATTAAAGATGCAAAAAACGCGGATTTGTGGAAAGTCAGTGAAGGTGTCAAAATCGATGTAAAAAGCAAGGAAGGCATATCGATTACTCTGCCTGCAGACAAGGATGACAATTCAATCCAGCTGAATTTAGAAGTAATGCATAAAATGATGTGGGAGGGCTATTCTTCGCTTAAGGTCGTACTGACTAACGGGAATAAAGAGAATGTTGATCTTAACCTGATACTTGTAAGAAGAAGAACGGACAGTAACACACCCATAGAAAAAGAACACCCGAAATATAATAAAATTTATATTGTTAAACCCGGTAAAAATACCATTCAGATGGACTCCATAGGCGCATCATACTCCTGG
Organism: Candidatus Firestonebacteria bacterium RIFOXYA2_FULL_40_8; assembly: GCA_001778355.1. Taxonomy (GTDB): domain Bacteria; phylum Oederibacteriota; class D2-FULL-39-29; order D2-FULL-39-29; family D2-FULL-39-29; genus D2-FULL-39-29. The sequence continues at coordinate 2,042 of MFGS01000075.1, read as the reverse complement.
GAAGTAGGCGTTGAAGGGATAGAACTTGTTTTTAAGAACAAAGGCAAGAAAGAAAGAACACTAATTTTAAACAAACTTGAAATCAGTGACGAAGAAGTAGAAGATTAAATAAAAAAGGGGATTCGCGGACCCTTTTTTATTTTACATTCAAGAGAGCCCGGATATCCCCGCCGGTTATTAATTTTAAATTTGCCGTTATTTTTTCCACCGGCCAATTCCACCACTTTAGCGCTAATAACTTCTCAATTTCTTCTTCTGAGTGCCGAAGCTTTATCAGTTTAGCAGGGTTTCCCCCGACAACAGCATAA
>MFGS01000075.1:0-1658 GCA_001778355.1 Candidatus Firestonebacteria bacterium RIFOXYA2_FULL_40_8 | reverse complement strand
GAGCATCATAACCCAGCCAGACATCGTTTCCGATCACAGTATCACCCTTCAAAGGCAGATCTTTAATCTCAGGCATTACTTTTTCCCAGCCGTTCCTGAAAATCGAAAAAGGATATGTGGAAGCCCCGCTTATCTTATGATTTGCCCCGTTCATAATGAACTTTACATCCTTTGCAATAGCGCAAAACTTCCCGATTATAAGTTTATCCCCCATAAAAGGATAGTGATACAGAACATTCTTTTCAAAGTTTTCCGGCCCCGAAGGATCATCATAATAGCTGTAATCTCCCGCAATAATATTAGGTTTTGTAATAAAATTCTTAATAAACCCCACCTGGGGAAATCCTTCCATCGGATATTTCATTTTAGGATCAGGTCCGTACATGCAAGCCTCCGGCTTGATATCGTTACAAGATACACGTTAAAACGTTGCTAACGTAAATAATCATCAATACAAGAAGATTTAAGGTTTAATACTTTGCTCAACTTTTTTCCACTTTAATATTATTCATCCTCTACTCATCTAATCTCGATTCTCTATTGCTCGATTTTCTGCCCTAACGGGAAGGTACGGTTGGGGGTCATTTTATTTATTCTTTTTCTTGCCAACCATCCAACCATCTAAGCGTCCAAGCCTCTATCTTACTTCCAGGTCAATAATGGCAATAGACCTTGCTTTGATATTAGGCTGAAGCTTTTCCATCTTTATTGCAATTTCGGTTGTCATCTTTTCCATAGCAGGAACCAAATCTTTTTCCGACTCGCATTTTACGAGTTCAGAAACAACAACTTCAGAAGTTTCAACGCTGGTAAACCGGAGATTGATAACAAACTCAGACCCCAGCCGTACGACACTGCCGCTTACTATATACCCTACATTTAAGATCTTTCCTATCTCCACCGCGCACTCTTCAGAAGTACAACCGGTCAGTTGGAGTTTCTGCTCTTTCATTATTTCTTCCATCTTTGCGCGGTCCAGTACGATAAACTTATTCGTTTTAAAGAACGACGTTCGAAGAGTATCAGACAGTCCCTTAGTCACACCCGCCTCGGATATTTCATTCGGACACTTTTTTATCCCCAGCCCTTTACAAAACGGACATTTCCTGTTACCGGTACCTTTGCACACAAGGCATCTCATGCTTCCCGATGTTCTTCCTGTTCCTTTACAATGAAAACAATCCCCCGCCACACCGTACCCGTCACAAAAAGTGCATGTTATCAGCCCCAGCCCTCCGCAAGTCAAACAATAAGCATGACTAGCCGTAGAAACCGGCGCCGCGACAGGAGCGTCATCTTTCTTAACAATATTATTAGCACACCCGGTGAAAATCAGCATGCTTGCGGATAGGAATACTATGGCAATCTTATTAAATTTAGTCATCTATACCCCTGCATATCGTTCCACGTTGCACGTTACTCACGTTGCTAACGTTCTGCATTAATGTGGTATTATTTAATCAAAATACTCATTAGGAACCTTAAACTTCGTTATATCAAGTGCGCCAGCAGGTTAGCGCTTCGCGCAATCCCGCCACGTTCTTTGGCGGAAGTTGTTTTAAAAGCGATTCCACCGATTACAAAACTTCAGGATTCCACTGATGCAAGCAAAATCACCTTTTCTATATTCGTAAACGAATATTTAACCGCCCAGCAGG
>MFGS01000074.1:5149-9918 GCA_001778355.1 Candidatus Firestonebacteria bacterium RIFOXYA2_FULL_40_8 | reverse complement strand
CAGATAAAGAGCTTCCTGTAAAGCCGAGTTACCTCCCCCGATAACAGCTACTTTCTGATTGCGAAAAAATGCCCCGTCACAGGTCGCGCAATAAGACACTCCTTTTCCGGTAAGTTCTTTTTCTCCGGGTATTTTCAGTTTTTGATATTTCGAACCGGTTGAAATAATAATTGACCGGGCTTTATAGGCTTTTTCTAAACCTTTAACTAAAAAGTCACCGCCTTTGCCGGATATTTCAACAACTTCTTCAGAAATGAAATTTGTTCCGAATTTCCTGGCCTGGGCTTCCATTCTTGCAGCCAGTTCATAACCAGGGATGCCTTCAGGAAAACCGGGATAATTCTCAAGGTTGTCTATTATTAAGGATGTTCCGCCGGGAGAGATTTTCTCCAATATGGCAGTTTTTAGGCAGCTTCTTGCAAGGTAAATAGCCGCAGTAAGCCCCGCAGGACCTGCTCCTATTATTATACTGTCGTATATCTCGGGCATGTTTCCTTTCTCACAGATTGGATAACATATTTTTTATTGCTATTTCTTTTCTTAATTTTTCAGTTTCTTCTTTCGCTGTTTTCAGATACTGCTCTAATAATTCTTTTTCTTTTTTAAATTTCTTTTCCGAATCATCCAGCCTAAGCTGGTATTCTTTTTTCACATTTCCTGTTTCAATATTTTTCTCATTAAGCTCTTTCTTTACGGCATCTTCGTTTAAATATTTACTTTCTTTAATTTTTTTTAATTCCGTTTCTTTTATTCTTAGATTATTGTTTAATTCTTCATTGACTTTTTTTTCAAACCTTAAAGCTTTTTCAACAGCTTCAGAGAGAGCATCTTTATCAAGTTCTTTACCTTTTTGCTTTTTAGTTCTCAACTCACTTATCTCTTTCTGTAAATTAGCAATCTTCAGATCTTTACCGTAAAGCATGTCTTTGAATTCATTAGAACTATTCTTTAATTGCGCTTCCAAATTTTTCTGTGCGGCTGCACTTTCGATTTTAAGAAGCGACATCTTTTTATTGTATTCTTCTTCTATTTCGACTATCAGCGTCTTTTTATCAAACTTATAATTATCCGCCCTCGCCTCAATTGCTTCCAGTTTCAGCCTTTGCTCATCATTCTCAGACCTAATCTTTCTAAGATCGGACTCAGAACCTTCAAGCTCTTTTTCAAGATGCTTTACCTTGGTCTGCAATCTGTCATTCTCCTGGATAAACGTTACCGACTGACCCGACTTTTCATCGAGAACCGATCTTAATTTATCTTCTGCAAATTTAAGTTCACTTTCTTTTTTGCTTCTCTCCGAAACAGCCTCAAGCATTTCGTTATTCTTAGAAGAAATAATCCTGTCTTTTTCAGCCAGCATAGCACTTGAATACTCAAGTTGATCCCTCATCTTACCTTCATACTTCCGGAGGATCTCTTCTTTCTCCTGCCAGAAAGATTTAGTCATTTCATCTATCTTTGCCTTGTACAAAAGATCCATATCGTCACCGGTCTTAAACGCTTTCTTTTGAAGCTCTATCATTCTTAACTCATTTTCTTTTCCCAACTTATCCAGAGCGCTTTCTTTAAGCTTAAGTTGTTCTTCAAGGATTTTAATCCGGCCGGCATCTTTACTTTTAAGGGTCTCAGATTCATTTACGGTTTTATTCAGCTTTGCCTGTAACCCCTGAATTTCTTCATTTAATTTGCTTACTTTCTTTTCACTTTCAAGCTGCTGGGTAAATAGTTTTTTTGAACTCTCATTCAGCGCCGCAAGAACATCGACTTCTTTGCTTTTAATAACTTTTTCGCTTTTAGTCAAAGCATCAAGAAGGGAATGTTCTTTTTCTTTCAGTGTTTCTTCATATCTTTTAATAATCTCTTCCTGATCTTTCATCAACCGCTGAATTCTGGCGTCAAACTCTCTTTTTGCGGTTTCCGTTTTCTGACTATGCTTTGCTTCAAGATCCCGCTCCAGTTCCAGCTTCCGGACATCCAACTCGCGCCTTATGTGATAATCTTTTTCTTTATCAAACTTCCGGACAATCTCTCTTGCCTCGTTATCTTTGCTCCTGCTCATAGCCGTAAGTTCTGCGATCCTATTCTTAAGTTCCCTTATCTGCTCTATATATCCTTTTTCCTTATTTCCATAATCAAGCATCAAACGGCTTTTTTCAGACATAGCTCTTGCCATTTCAGCTTCTTGACCTTTAATATTCTTTAAGGTTTCTTTTAATTCTTTATAAGTGTTTAAATCGGAGACAACAGCCTTATTATCTTTTAACTCTTCCATCATTTTCATCTGGAATTCATGTTGTTTTTGCAGGCGGGAGTTCAATTCCATGTCTTTCTCGGCAAGTTCTTTTCTTAAAGCAGCAAGCTGTTTTCTTTCATATTTAAAATCCAGCGCGGTTTTTTCAGCTTTAAGCCTGTTTTTTTCTTCTACAGTCGGCTTTTTTAGTTTTATTTGCTTTTTCATTTTTAAGTCCCCGTTATATTCGTTTTAAAAATATTTTAAAACTTTTTGAGAATCGAAAATCGAGAGTTGACCGAATCGATATCCTCCATTATTAAATCTCGACTTTCGATTATCGATTCTCGGCCATAAACCATTCACTTTATTCAGGTTTATGGCGGAGAGTCCGGGATTTGAACCCGGGGTACAGTTTCCCGTACAACCGCTTAGCAGGCGGTTGCCTTCAGCCACTCGGCCAACTCTCCATTTTTTTATTATACCAGATTTCGTGTTACCTTATTATTAAATTTATACCTTTTGCAATATAGACCGTATATAAACCGTCTTTCCCGCCAAGGTTAACCGGTTCAGACTCCACAACTTCGGCTCTTTTTCCTATCCGTTTATAAGTGTCCGCTGAAATTAAAACAACACCTATTCCGGAGACCATAGCAATTCGGTTTGCAATTTCGACCGTATCTCCCAGAACCGTAAATTCCATTCTCTCTTTAGATCCTACAGTCCCGACAATTGCAGGTCCTGAATGAAGGCCAATACCTATGCCGTAAGATACCATAAGAGGTTCCGGCAAGATAATACCGGAATTGCTTATAGTAGAGTCAAACTTTTTAGCAATTTCAAGCGCTGCTGACAGAGCACGCAGCTCGTGACCATTTTCTTTTTCATCATCCGGTTTTGATTCAAATACTGCCATAACCTCATCACCAATGAATTTATTAATAACCCCTTTATGTTTATGCACTATATTCGCAACATCATTCAGATACGTATTTAAGAATTTCATAACATCTTCAGTTCTAACTTTCTGGTAAAACTCCGTAAAGTTCTTGACATCCGTAAACAGGATAGTTACATCTTTTATTTCACCTTTTGTATCGTTTACCTGGAGCATTGACTTTCCCTTATAGTCAGTAAACCGGGCGATCGTATCTTCATATTCTTTTTTCTGTCTTGTAAGTTCGGCTATTCTATCAGCCTGCAAGCCTATAAAAAATAATATTTTATTCCTTGCAGTATACGTATCTGTGAATGTTTCCGACTTATATTCCAGAGGAATTATAGCTTTTTGCTGTAAGTATTTTATTACATCAAGAACGATGCCAATAACATAATTTTTTACTGACCTTTGAGAAAGAAAATATGAAAATAATCCGGCAACCACTATCCCTGAAATAACACTTATAAGAAAAGCAATCCCAACTATTGTGTTCATGTTTATGACATTCCAGGCCCCGAGAGATTTTACCAGTAAAAATATCGCAATACCTACAAAAACACCGTAAAGAATATACTCTCCAAGCAATCCACCCCTGAACTTGTTATCTTTTTTATTCATATTTTCCCGCCCGGCGAAAAATCGCCTGTAAATGTTTGATAAAGAACCTATTTCTACATTCATAACGATTATTTGTCATTATATATAAAACTCAAGAAAAAAGCAATATAATTAAGTGTTTTACCGTACAATTACGCTTGTTTTTGTTGGATTTTCTAAAGTATAATTTGTCAAGTATGTATTTAAAACGAGGAAACTTCAGCCATCAAAACACAATCCTTTATGGATTATACACAGCTACTTCTTAGTTTTGAACGACTCGGAAAAGCATTGTTTGTTAACTTCTAATATATTAGACACTTGTCTATTATAGTAGATACATCGGCTTATAGTCTTTTTGAATTGATCTTCATTTAAATTGAATTAACCCTGTCAACATTTTACCAATTTCATCTAGATTTTCTTTAAACTTGCTGCAGACTTCTTCGCTGATTAACTGTTTTCTTTTGCACAGCTCTATAATTGAAACACATTCGAAGGCTGAACCTCTGGCTATTCTGAAGAAGTGGATTCTGTCAGCTTTCTGAAAGCGATTGTTGCCTTCAGCTATGTTTGCTGCTATTGATAATGAAGCGCGATTTAGCTGATCGGCGAGGTAGCAGGTGCCTCGACGAAAATCTTCGGTCAGAGTGCTGGCTTCATCGGCAAAAACTATGGCTTTTTGATAGACTTTTAGATTTTCGAAAAGAAATGGCATGGAAACCTCCGGGTTAGAGTAATAGACAATTGTACAATAAGCAATAGAAAAAGACTTTGAGGAATTATTTCAGAATTGGCATCTTTTCACCCCCGTGAAAGATAGATTTTAAAGCTGTAAAATCTTTTTGAGCAATAGAACAATAGAAAATAGAACGCAATTGAAATTTCTTTAATCTATTGCTCTATTGTCTATTTTCAATTGCTCTCGCCATAAACCATTCACTTTGTTCAGGTTTATGGCGGAGGGTGCAGGATTTGAACCTGCATGTCCTTTCGGAC
>MFGS01000074.1:0-5133 GCA_001778355.1 Candidatus Firestonebacteria bacterium RIFOXYA2_FULL_40_8 | reverse complement strand
GTTGCCTTACCGTTAGACTAACCCTCCAACCTTAGTACAAATTCGAAACCCTAAACTCGAAATTCGAAGAAAAACTACAACTCGAATATACGGTAAGCTGCTGCAGTTGGTTATTATAGCACACACTGTTTTAATGTTGAAGAACATAAAATGACTTACCCTTTATAATTTGCAGGGGCGGAACTCTTACCCTTCTTTCTGAACTCTACGGCCTCATCTATTATCTTAAAGATATCATACTCGGGTGTGTAGCCGAGGATTGAACGTGCTTTGGTTACATTTATCTGGAAATCGAAATACTCTTTTGACTTGAATTCTAAAATGGGCCAACCGAGTTTTTCCTTTACGTATTTGGCGGCAACATCGTAGGAAAATGCTGAAGGGCCGGCAACGTTAAAGGTTTCTCCGATCGTTTTGGCGTTACCGATTGAGAGCATGAAGGATTGAACCACGTCTTTGATGCCTACAATATGCCTAATGAAAGGTTTACCGTCGCAATGAAGGAGACAGCCGACACCCTCTTTCTTCTGTTTTATTATTGCTTTCTGGTCGGGATCAGCCAGGCTTGCCCAGGGACCGCCGAAAGTCGAATTTATTGCCAGATGATTCAAGATATCATCGGCGTCAAAGATCCAGGACATACGGAGTATGGTTATAGGGAGTTTATACTGGCCTTTATACTGCGCACACATGAACTCTTCCATGGCTTTTGAAAAGGCGTAGTAACCTGGATAAGCGATCAGAGGCGCGTTTTCATCCAAGGGGGCCGCGTGCGGGTAAAAGAAAATGCCGATAGAAGCATCCCCTCCGGCAAGGATGAACTGTTTAATGTTATGTTTTTTACTCAAGTCCAGCAGGTTAAAAGTACCACGGATGCTCACATCAATGAATTTCTCCCTGTCTTCTTTGCAGGAAGCAAGATGACAGACGGCGTCCATGCCGGAGACCGCCCGGTCCACGAACTTCTCATCCTCCACTTTTCCTTTTATAACTTCAACACCGGACATATTAAGCGGTGTGTTATTCTCCACAGCTCTTACATTATAACCGGCCTTAAGAAGTTCAGGAATAAGATTACGACCCAATTTCCCGCTTGCGCCTGTTACCAGTATGTTTTTTATCTTCATATTATCTCCACTCCATAAGGATCTTTATGGCTTCTTTTTTGTAAATCTTTTCCACGACCTGAGCGTAGTTTTCGAAAGTATCCACGCCGCTTATGAACTCCTTACCGGATATTTTTCCCGCTTCCAGGAGTTTTACCACCGCTTTTAGATCGTCTATCGTCTGGACTTTTGTATTCCTTATTATCAACTCTTTTTGGAACCATTTGGATTGGTCAACTTCGAATTTCTTATTTGTAAAACCGAATATCATCACTTCTCTCCGGGTCACATCAAAAGAGTTGAGCATGGACTGGGGAACACCGGTACAGTCAATAACGATATCCACGCCGGTCTTTTTGAGTTGTTTAAAAGCCGGTTCATCCAGAGGACTCACAACTTCTTTTAGCCCGAATCTTGCCGCTTCCGCCGCTCTTTCTTTTGAGATCTCGATACCGATGACTTTTTTAGGTTTACGGAGCATTAAAAGCTGTAAGATAGCAAGCCCCGCAGGCCCGAGTCCGGCAAGCCCGATCTCTTTATTTTTCACGTCAAGATGCTCCAGACAATGATACCCGCACCCGAATAACTCAAGAATGGCCGTCTCTTTTACCGGGATCTTTTTATCCACAGACACAACCGAGTCCGCTTTCCTGAGCACAAATTCACTGTAAAGCATCGGCCCGCCGTCGCCGGTCATTATAACGCGGTCGCCTTTTTTAAGGCTCTTAACCTTTTTCCCAACCTGATCCACCAGTCCGACACCTTCATGTCCGAACGCCCCGGGGTCCATCGGGTACTTTATCAGATCCCCGTACTCTCCGTAGAATATCTTATAATCATTCTGATTACAGATAGCGGCGTACTCGAGTTTGACAACTACCTCATCATCTTTCGGCGTTGGATTTGGAACCTCGACAATTTTGAACTCATACGGCTTCATTATTTGAAGTGCTTTCATAGATCTCCTTTGTTAGAACGTTACACAAATAATAGTTTATAAGGTTCATAAGGTTTGTAAAGTTTGTAAAGTCTTTTTCAATTGTGTTATTATTATTTTTAACAACTCCTTAATTTGAACCTAGCACCCAGGGCCCAGAACCTAGTACCCGTATAATCCTATTTTTCTTAAGGTTTCAATGTTCTTCATTATCTGCGGTTGTTTTTTCTTTAAAAGTTTTCTGCCGTTGTTACAGAACTTGCAGTCAGGCCTATTGCAGAGCAAGATGTCTAAATTTCCGTTTTCGATCTCTCTTACTGTGGTATTAACCACGTCCCGCGCGGTAATGAGTATCACTTCAGCATTTCCCAGTTTACCCTTCTTCATTATTCCTTTCTTCTCGAACACTTTCTTGATCTTCGTATCTTTTTTCCCATAGAAATCCCTGCAACCTGCGGGACATTTTGTTATTTTAACAGTTTTATCTCTTCCTTTTTCGTCTTCTATAACTGCTTTTCCAGTTGTCAAATACGGCAGATCCAGCCAGTCTTCCACGGCGTGCAGTGTAGTATTACAGCCGATACCGGTGCCGATGAAGAGGATCTTTGCATTTTTTCTCACATATTTACCGTAAGGACTTTCCTCAGAAAAAGTACTTTTATCATGACCTTTTACGAACTCTTCCGCGCCTTTTCCGACCGCCCCGAGGGAATGTGTAGGATGAACGCTTCTAAAAGAATCAGGCCTGTTAATCAATGCATTTGTTATCTCCCCGACCCTTGACGGGGTTTTTCTCGGATTGAAAGCATAAAGGTCATTTACACCGGTCGCGGTCAGGGTAGGAACAACAACCATTCCGTTACCCGAAACACTTGTAACCAGGGCGTTAACAACCGTATCCGCCCCGCCCTCTACTACTCCGATACTGCCGAGCGAGGAGTGGACCATAAGAACATCACCTTTTTTGATACCAAGCTTTTTCAGATCTTTCACTAAAGCCGCTTTAGTGATCCTGTTATTTTTTTCCAGTTTTACATATTTATACATTTTTGCGGATTTAAACCACCGTAGAAGCGCTTCAGGCTCCGGCTCTGAGATGATCTTCAATAAATTAAATATTTCAAGAAGCGTCCTTTTCCCGTTTATCCAGCTTAAGATCTCTATACAGGAAACTCCGGGAATAATTGCCGAAAGCTTTGCAAAATTCTCTGCATCCTTCTCCGAAAGCACCCATCTCAAAGGAAGTCCGTTAAAGCTCTTAACGGGAATAACTTTGTTCAGCGCGGTTAAAACAGATCCTTTCAGCGGTTTTACTTTTGCAGGCGGTATTTTTTTTAATATATCTTTGTAAGCACCGCTAATTGCTTCCTTAAAATCATAAGAAAGTTTCTGTACGATCTGTCTTACGTAATGCTTGCTCCAGGCATCCCCGGTTATGATCCCCGGCACAGAATTGAGGCCCCTCTCTTCGATATCAATTAAATGATCAATTTGTTTTATTCCTTTTTTAAGATCACCCGGAGAGGAAAGTAAATTCTGCAAAGCTCTTATAACTCTTATTTTTGCTCCTGCCGCCGCCTCTTCCGCCAGCCAGGAACATTCTTTTATTTCAGCAGTGGCAAGCAAATACAGGTACGTCCCGGCAATCACCCCTGCTCTTTTCAAAGAGACAACAGAAACCTTATCAGGCGTGTCCTTACTGGAATGATAAAACCTGTCAGTTGTATACATTAAATACGGGGTCTGTATACCTATTGCCGGTTCCGAGATGAACGAATCATTATCCGCCATTTCATAATTTTTCTCTTCAAACCGGCAGGCTTTCCATTTTAAACTCTCACGGAGCAGGCAAAGAATAAGATCATTTGCGAACGAAGGATTAGATGGCGGAGTTTTTCCTATATTTAAAACGGCGCCCGTTATATCTTCGTCCTCGCCCACCATGTCAAGATTTAACCCCGCAATAGTATTTGATATATTTTCTTTTTTTGCATTAAAAAAGGATAACAAGCCGAAGATCTCGTAACCAAGAACAAATCTAATGCTCCTTTTTGGCTGTGGCAGGACCCCTTTTCCTATGAGATTTACCAGGGTTCTTGCCGTTTCAAGGCTGACAGCCGAGCCGGAGGCATTATCATTAGCCCCCACTTCATAAAGATGCGAGACTAAAAGGATTTCCTTATCTTTTCTTCTGCTACCCGGAATAATACCGGTTACGGTCCCTACACTTCCGGCATATATTTTTGTGTTTACAAACGCTTTTGCTTTAATTTTATTATTTTTCAATAATTTTCTTAGTTTTTCCCCTGCTTCGGAGGATATCACAAAAGCAAAACCCTTATATTTATTTTTTGGCCTAAAACAACCGTTTTCCCAGTACACCGCTTCCTGTTCTTTGGGTACTTTACCCGCTCTGCAAGGTTCTGAAACCATATCGAGTACCAATCCCGCAGCTTTGTTTTTCATAACGTATTCCGCTATCTCTTTGCCTCTCTTAGAGGATAGCACTATTTTTCCTTTAAGCTCTGACGGGCTTTTTATGCTTTCAAGATCAACGATCTCTGTTTCCACCACCCCTTTGGTAGGCGCGCTGTACATCGCCAGGGAAAGCGGGTTTTTCCCGTAATCCGCAAGTATTCTTGATTCACCGTTCGGAAGAAGTATTTCCAGCGTAGCGTCATACGCATCCCAGGCTTCCGGCGGAGCGGCAACACCAAGTTTTGAAACACCATCAGCCTTATGGTAAAGGATCTCCACCTCGGAAAGACCGGCCTCTCTCATTTTATTACAGCACCATTCCGCTGTTTCCTTAAAGGCCTTATAATCCGAACGTACATCCGAATGATAAATATTTATCAGGTTTTGTTTTGCGGTCTCACCGGAAAACTCGCTAAACACCTTATCATAGATCTGCTTATACATATTTTATTTCCACCACGTTTTTTTACCTTTGCTCATCTGTATTTTCCCTGTTAACCTTTTTGTTTTTTATCGTTTTTTTTCTGTCATTCCAGTCATCTTTTTAGAAATTTTCTCTGTGACAACTTCCAGGCCGAGATTCTTACCGCTGAACCATGAGAGAAGAATTGT
>MFGS01000073.1:19753-21441 GCA_001778355.1 Candidatus Firestonebacteria bacterium RIFOXYA2_FULL_40_8 | reverse complement strand
TTGTAGAAATTGAAGGGGCAAAGAATTATGCCGCATCCTGTATAACCGTGGTTACCGAGGGCATGAACGTGAAGACCAATTCTCCCGCGATCAGGGATGCCCGAAGAGATCTTGTAGAATTAATTCTTGATAATCACCCCAGGGAATGTCAGATTTGTGAAAAGAATAACAACTGTGAACTTCAGGAGCTGGCGCTGACCCTGGGTATCGAAGAGTATGAATTTCCGGGGGAGAGAAAGCATTTTGCAGTGGATCAGTCTTCTGCATCCATTGTGCGAGATCCGGATAAATGCATACTGTGCGGCAAGTGTGTCCGTGTTTGTTCGGAAATACAGGGCGTTAACGCGCTTTCCATATCAGCCAGAGGCTATAAGGCAAATGTGGGTCCTGCCTATGATATGAACATGTCGGAAAGTGTGTGTGTAAATTGCGGCCAATGTACTTTATTTTGTCCCACCGCGGCCCTGACCGAAAAGGACTCGATAAAAGAGACTTTCAAAAACCTTAACGATAAAGAAAAGGTTTGCATTGTGCAGATTGCGCCGGCGGTAAGGGTCGCCATCGGTGAGGCGTTTGGTTTTGCTCCGGGTGCGGATAAAACCTATGAAACAGTTACTGCTTTAAGAATGCTCGGTTTTAAGGTTGTTTTTGATACTCAGTTTTCTGCGGACCTGACCATTATAGAAGAAGGCCATGAGTTCATTAAACGTTTAACCACAGGCGGAAAGCTTCCTATGTTTACCTCCTGCTCGCCGGGCTGGATAAAATATCTGGAAACTTTCCATCCCGAGTTCATCGAAAATGTTTCAACGTGTAAATCACCCCAGCAGATGATGGGAGCGCTTATTAAAACTTTCTACGCAAAGAAGATGGGTATAGATCCTTCAAAGATTTATTCTGTTTCCATAATGCCCTGTACCGCTAAAAAATATGAATGTGCCAGGCCGGAGATGAATTCAAGCGGGTTCAGGGATGTGGACGCGGTTTTGACAACAAGAGAACTTGCGAAGATGATAAAACAGGCGGGAATAAAATATAAAGAATTGAAAAAAGGGCAGTTTGACCAGCCGCTCGGAGAATCCACGGGAGCCGCCCCGATATTTGGAGTTACCGGCGGGGTTATGGAAGCGGCGCTCAGGACTGCCTATGAGGTTATCACGAAGAAAGAACTTCCTTCAGTCGAATTTAAGGCGGTCAGAGGCCTTGCGGGAATTAAGGAAGCAACGGTAGATGTTGCCGGTACAAAAGTTAACGTGGCTGTTGTATTTGGTCTTTCCAATGTGCACAAGGTGCTGACGGAAATTAAAGAAGGTAAAAGAAAGTACCATTTTGTGGAAGTAATGACATGTCCCGGAGGCTGTATCGGAGGCGGCGGACAGATCTATCCGCAGGGTGAAACGGAAGCTATGGACGCGGAGCTGTATTCACTCAGAGCGGAAGGCTTGTATTCAATTGATGAAAAGAAGAAGATCAGAAAATCACATGAAAATCCTTTAATTACCGGAATTTACGGGGAATTTTTGATCAAGCCTCTTGGGGAAACTTCACATAAATTATTGCACACTCATTATCATAAAAAGTGTCCGAAAGGGATACCTTCCGATTTGAGAGATACGGTAAGTATAGGTTAAAAGGGGGAAAAATGAATAAATGCACATGCGCTCCTGAATTAAAAGAAAAAGAAACTG
>MFGS01000073.1:19487-19744 GCA_001778355.1 Candidatus Firestonebacteria bacterium RIFOXYA2_FULL_40_8 | reverse complement strand
CGCTATGGACCTGGTTTCGGAAGAACTGGAAGTACCGACCGCTCACATTTACGGCATGGCAACATTTTATAATTTCTTTTCTCTGAAGCCCAGGGCAAAATATCAGATATTTATGTGTAAGGGAACGGCCTGTTACGTTGCCGGAGGCGGCAGGATTCTGGAAAAGCTTCAGGAAGAGCTTAAATTAAAACCGGGAGAAGTCACCGAAGACGGGCTTTTTGGCCTGGGTATTACAAGGTGCCTTGGATGCTGCGGCT
>MFGS01000073.1:9842-19474 GCA_001778355.1 Candidatus Firestonebacteria bacterium RIFOXYA2_FULL_40_8 | reverse complement strand
GCAGGTTAATGAGGAAATATTTGTAAGGATGGTCCCGGAAAAAATTCCGGGTATACTTGAAAAATTCAAAAAAACAGAGAAGAAAGGAAGATAGCTTTCAGGGAGAAGGCAAGTGATCAAAAATATTCTGCTTGTGGATGACGATTCTGATTTCACGGATGCTGTTAAGAATTTTCTTGAAGCCGCAAACTATAATGTAGACGTGGAAAACAAGGATGAAAAAGCCATAGAGCATATTAAAATCTCAAAACCTGATTTGGTGCTGCTGGATGTTTTGATGACTACAGAAACGAGCGGTTTTGAGATAGCCGAAAAAATGAATTCAGATGACGCCCTTAACGAAATCCCTGTGATATTCCTGACGGCTTATTTTAAAAGAACCGGGTTTACCGATAAGGAAGAGGAAATTATTAAAAAATGGCAAAATGTTAAATATATTCTGGATAAACCCGTAAAACCCTCAATTTTACTTGGGGTGATACAAAAGTTGTAAATATATATTGATCGGGTGTTTTGAAAAAGACTATTTAACAAGCGTGAATGTATTTTTTAAGCAAATATTCCGGTATTTATGGTATAATTAATGTGAAATAATAAAAATATAAAGCCCCTTTCTCGGGCTTTGAAAAACCAAAAGGAGGAAGTATGGCAAAGAAGTTCATAATGATCATAGATGATGATCCGGATTTTGTTGACGCAACTAAGAACCTTCTTGAATCCAAGGGTTTTACGGTAAATACGGCTCCAAGCAGTGAAGACGGGCTTAAAATAATAAGCAAAAATGTTCCCGACCTTCTGCTTCTGGATGTTATGATGACAAAAAGAGATGAAGGCTTTGAATTCAGCAGGAAACTTTCAAAAGACGAAAAATTAAGCAAGATTCCGATAATTATGATTACCGGAATAAGAAAAGAAATGAACCTTCCTTTTGGTTTTGAAGCTGATAAGGAATGGCTTCCGGTAAAAGCGGTTCTTGAAAAACCCGTAAAACCGGAACAATTGCTTTCCGAAATCGGTAAAATAATAAAATAAATTTGTTTTTTCGCGCACGGGCCGGCATTATTCCGATTCGTGCGTTTTCTTTTAGAGAAAGATTTTAAATAAATTCTGCATTAGAGGAGCAAATAGGTACCCGATACTTAGTACTTAGTACTTAGTAATCCGTACTTGTATTTATGTGCTATTCCATTCCCGGCAAAGTGGTTAAAATAGACGGCAAAATGATCACCGTGGAATACTTTGGCGAGATCAGAAAAGCCAAGAATGAGTTCTACGATCTTATGCCCGGACAGTATGTTTACGCCCAGGGCGGGTTTGTTGTTTCTACGGTAGAGGTAAAAGAGGCGCAAGAACTGCTGCAAAACTGGAAGGAAGTATTTCTTAAATTGAAAGAAAAGGACCTTCGGCTTGCCAGGGAACCAAAGACTCTCTATCAGATTGCCAATGCCACAAGACAAAAACATCAGGATAATTCCTGTTGTGTACACGGTATAATAGAATTTTCCAATTATTGCGCCTGCGATTGTATGTATTGTGGAATCAGGAAGAATAACAGGGAAATAAAACGCTATCGCATGACCATTGATGAAATCGTAAAACAAGCGGACACGGCGGTCAACAAACTTGGTTTTAAAGCGCTTGTGCTTCAATCCGGAGAAGATCCATGGTATACCGAGAAAAAACTTCTGGAACTTGTTAAAAAAATAAGAGAAAAATGCGGCGTACTGATAGTTTTAAGTATCGGGGATAGGCCGGTGCCGGTTTACAAAAATCTTTACGAAGCAGGCGCAAAATCAGCGCTCATCAGGTTTGAAACTGCCAATGAGATCATTTATGGAAAAATGAAGGAAGGGAAGAAGCTTAAAGATAGAATTGATCTAATAAACAAACTCAAAGAGATAGGTTACCTGGTGATATCAGGTTTTTTGATAGGTCTTCCGGGACAGACTGAATATGACCTTATGGAGGATATCAGACTTACAGGTGATATAAATCCTGAAATGTTCTCCTTCGGGCCTTTTATTCCGCATAAAGGTACACCTCTGGCGAAGGAGAGAATTCCCGCGCTGGACGAGGTACTCACCGTCATAGCCAGGGCAAGGATTCTTTATCCTGAATCAAAGATAGTGGTGACCACAGCCCTTGAAACGCTTGATAAGAAAGGCGGGGCCAGAAAAGGCCTGATGTCCGGCGCAAATTCGTTAATGATTAATCTTACGCCGGAAAAATACCGGGATCATTATGAGATCTATCCCGGGAGAAAAGGGATGGAACAGACGGTGGAAGATAGGATAGCGGAAGTTCTGAAACTCCTTGAATCGATAGGGCGGGCGCCTACGGATATAGGGTTAGCCTGATGCATGAAGCCGTAATAGCCGCGGCAATAATACACGCTCTGAAAAATGAATGCAAAAAAGCAGGAATAAAACATTTAAAAAGAGTACGTTTGGAAATTGGAGAAATGAGGAATGTTGTTTCTCCTTATCTTCAAACGGCATATAAACTCGGTATAAAAAATACAGGATTAAAAGATTCAAGGCTATATATAAAAATACTGCCCGTTAAAATGATTTGTGGGGGCTGCGGTGTTCCGGTTAAAACAGGATCGAAGTGTAAAAAATGCAGAGGTTTTGGAGTTAAGATCGCTTCCGGCCTTGAACTGAAAATTTCTTCTATTTCCGGAGAATAAAAAATGAAAAGTATTAAACTTGGCGCAGCGATACTTGATGAGAATGATTCTTATGCAAAAAAAGTAAACGATATTTTTACTGAAAAAGGTTCTTATGTTATCAACATTATGGGCGGACCCGGTTGCGGGAAGACAACTTTGCTTTCTGTTGCCGGAAAGAGGATGAAGAAGGCCGGCACCTTTGCGATAATTGAAGGAGATGTCGCGACCGACAGAGACGCGCAGAAACTTAAGAATTTAAAAGTTCCAATTGCCCTTTTAAACACAGACCAGATAGGAAACGCGTGTCATCTTTCCGCAAAAATGATTTTAAAGGCTTTTAAAACTTTTAAAAAAAAGATGGATTTTGTATTTGTGGAAAATATCGGAAATCTGGTTTGTCCGTCGGAGTTTAAACTTGGAGAGCATTTAAGAGTGGCGATAACTTCCATACCGGAAGGGGATGATAAAGTAGTAAAATACCCTCAGATGTTTATTAATGCCGACGCGGTAATAATTTCAAAGATCGATATGCTTAAGCATTTTAAGTATAACATCAAAAGAGTGCTTAAAGAGTTGAGAACACTCAATTCTGATTCTATAGTGTTTCTTATTTCTTCAACTAACGGAGAAGGAATCAACGAGTTTATTGAGTATTTAGAGAAAAAACGAATAAAGACATTTAAGAATTACAGAACATGCCCACCCTCTAGAGTTTCATAACAGGGTCGACTTATCAAAAACTGCATAAAAGGCTGCAATAGGGATAAATAATAACAGTTTTCGGGAAAGGATAAAAGTGGGCGGACTATATTTTCAATGGCATATAACGGATATTTGCAATCTGCGGTGTAAGCATTGCTATCAAAGTAATTATACGGCAGCGGCAGAACTTGATATTGACGGTCTGAAAAAAATCGCGGATTCTATTTCTTTAACGGCTTCGGCAAAAAATACGGGTATTGTTTATAATATTACCGGTGGGGAGCCTTTTTTAAAAAAAGAATTATTTCCCCTTTGCGCTTATCTTGATTCTTTAAAAGAGACACGGGAATACATTATTATAACTAACGGGATGCTTATTAATACTGAGACTATCAGCAGATTAAAAACTCTGAAAAAACTCTCAGGTATTAAGGTTTCCCTTGAATCAGCTGTCCCTTCCGTAAATGATTCAATCAGAGGAAAAGGTTCTTTTGATAACGCAGTTAAATCCATTGAAATGCTTACCAGAGAGGGCATTCCTGTCACCGTGATGTTTACCGTGATGAAATCAAATCTGTCCGGTATTCCCGGGCTTGTGAAATTGTGCCGGGAAATAAAAGCAGACGGTTTGATAATAGAAAGATTTATTCCGATGGGAGAGGGAAGTAAAATAAAAAGCGAGGTCTTAAGTAAAAATGAATGGAAAGAGCTTGCTGAAACAATACTTGACCTTGCGGGAGAACAAACTGATAAGCTGGATATATATGATTGGAGAGCTTTCTGGATTGAAATATTAAAAGACGGAAAGCTGAATCTTTCCGGGGCAGAGTGCAATATAGGAAAGAGTAACTTCTGTATCATGCCGAATGCCGATGTTTATCCTTGCCGCAGGTTTGGTTTAAATATAGGTAACATATTACAAGAGCCGCTGGAAAAAATAATAGACTCTCCGGTTCTAAATAATATAATGAATGGCACCAGGAAAGGAAAATGTAAAGAATGTGAATATTTAGATTGCCGCGGCTGCCCTGCTCTTGCATATCATCTATCAGGAGACTATCTAGCAGAAGACACCCAGTGTTATAAGTAATTAATTTCCACCACCGGAATCCTTGAGAAATACCGAAAACAGGAAAAGAAAGTAAAGTAAGAACGGTAAAAATAAGACAGACGATTTAGAAGGGCCGGCTAAGACACCGGCCCTTTTTTTGTAAAGAGGCTTTAAAAACTACCGGTACAATCCGGTAAATAGTTTAAAGCGGATTTTCTCTTGATATCTTAGCCCTTTATGGTAAAATATAACTAATATAATGCCTCAAGGGGAGGAAAGAAATGTATTTAGCGTATATGGATGAAAGCGGTGATGATGGATTTCCGAAGTATTCTTCAGAAATATTTGTACTTACAAGTGTGTATATGGATCATCAGGTATGGAAGAATAATTACACTAAGCTAATGGAATTCCGAAGATTTATATCAAAAAACTACCACATTCCCGTAAAATTAGAATTGAAAATACATGATTTACTGCATGACAAAAATCCATATAGAGAAATGTGTTTGAAAAATCAGATTAGAGTGGAAATATTCGACAAATATTTTCAGATGTTGACTCAACTTGAACTCAAAATAATTAATGTGGTTATTAATAAAAAGAATATTACGCTTCAAGAGTACAGTGTACTGGAAAAAGCTTTAACCTACAATATTCAACGGATTGAGAATGATTTGAAGGAAAATAGCGGATTGAAGAAGTTTATGATAATTACGGATGAAGGCAGGCTTAATAAAATGAGGGACATCACAAGAAAAATTCAAAAAGTAAATTTTATTCCTTCGATTTACCAGCCTCAGCCCTATAGAAAAGAAATAGAATGTATGATAGAAGACCCATTATCCAAAAATTCAAAGGAATCGTACTTTATTCAGATTGCAGACACTATTGCCTGGGTTGTGTATGAGTTTGCCAGAAAGAAGTATTTAGGTTTGGAATTGCATAAGAGGCTGCAGAGCGTAATTTCGTTTAGTAAATTAGAGGAGTGGCTTAAAATAATCTATGATTCCGGGGTTATCAACAAAAAAGCGTCAAGAACCGGAGATTATGGGATTGTTGTAACTCCCAAATAAAAACACCACCTACGACCCATTCGGGTTTTCAGTGGTTCAATATCATTATAGTAAATAAAATTCTCCTTGTCAATAGCCGCTTTATCCGCAGCTTACCGGAATATATATCTTTTCTAGCTATTTCTAAAAATAGACAAATCATGCAATCTTGTATATAATATATAGTATATGGTGAAACGATGGTTTTACATAATTATTATCAGTACTCAATTTACCTTCGCCCAATCAACAGCTGGTGGGATTATACTCAAAGAAGGTTTAGGTGCCAGACCTATGGGAATGGGCGGTGCATATACTGCGTTATCTGATGATGCCTCTGGTGTTCTATGGAATCCTGCCGGATTATTGGATATGAAATATAGTGAAATATCCTCGACTTATCTAAAAGGAATTGCGGATACAGGTCAGGGTTATTTTAATTATGTAGCATTTTTGGAGAAGGGCAAAAATGCTATTGGCTTTTCTGTGAAAACCTTAAATAGCGGTGAATATGAAATAAGAAAGCCGGACTGGGGTGATTATTTTAGTGTTGCCAATGCCCAGACGGAATATCTTTATATTGCAACATATTCGCAGATGATTATTAACTATTTTGCGGTTGGCGTAAATGCAAAACTGTATTCAAGCAGTATCGCCCAGGGGTTGCCAATTTGGATAATTTGTGGAGATATGGGGCTGATGTACAAAGATACTTTTTTAGGGAATATGATAAAAATCGGATTATCAATCCAAAATATTGGACCGGAAATTAAATATTTTGAAAGCGGAGATCCAATGCCTCTGAAATACAATTTTGGATTATCATATTCTCTTTTATTAAACAGCGAATGTTTTGTGGTTTCTGCGTTGGATATTAATAAGTCTATCGATTCCAATATCAAGGTGAATATTGGACTAGAGGGCACTTATTTGAGTAAATACAAGTTAAGAGTTGGATATAGGTTTAGAAGTGATACAGATTGGCTGACACTGGGGTTTGGATATTGTTTAGATGAATTTTTAACGCTAGATTATGCATATATGTTTAACAAAGTAGAAGGCATTGGCGATAAACATTATCTTACATTGTCGGTTTATTTAATAGGTGGTTTAGAAAATACAACTTATGACAATTTAAATTTGAATGACTGCAGTCTAAGCACAGAAGAGTTAGAACTTGGTGTGACAAAATTAGAAATATTAAGAATAACGAAAAATTGTAAAATACGAATATATAATGCAAAAACCACAGAATTACTGCAAGAGATAGATGAAAATATATTTGGAAACAAGGGATGGGTTATTTGGGATGGTAAAGACAACAAAGGAGAATTTGTTCCTGCGGGCTCATACTTATTGCACATTTTTGATGACAAAGGAAACAAAAATATGAAAACAATAAAAATAATAAATAATAGGGAAGGTGTTTTAAAATGAAATATATTTATTGTGGAATAATATTTCTACTAATATCTATCAATGCCGTTGTCTTTGCTTCTGATAAAATAGACATCGAATTACCTGTGAATATTAGTATTGAAGATGTTAGGAAAAATACGCCTGAAACTAGAGAGAAGCTTTATAACCTGTTAAGAAATGAGTTAAAGAAAAATGAGGCGAAAAACCGGCAAAGAGCAATTAAATTTAATTCTTCTTCAGGCAATCGTACTAAAAAATCTATTGGGATTAAAGAAGAGCTGTTGCCCTGTTCGATAATAAGATATACAAAGAACGGTCTGCCAATAGAAACTGCACCAAAAATATATAAAGCATTTCCAAATACAGACATAACATTTACGTTTACAGGTTGGGATGCGACAGAGTTGTCGGTATTACAGGAGGTAGTAACAAATTATTATTCTGTAATGAAAACAGTGCTTGGATCTCCCGGTTGGAGCAGGAGCATAGAAATAAAAAAAGATCAAACAATACAGTATGCAGGATTATATGGAGATTATCAAATACTATTATATTTCGCAGATCAACATGCTTTTATACATGAATTAGTGCATGCTTTTCATTCACCATGTTTTTTCCCGATAGGCGTTTACGAAGAAGGAATGGCAAGGGCAGTAGAAGGGATAATAGCTCCTAACTCTAAAGTTGTGTATTCTTTCGGAAATATTTCAAATGCTACTGGTGATAAAATGCAAGGAAGTTATGCGATGTTTTATGAACAAGAGAACAAAATTCAACTATCGCAAGCCGGTGGATATGTTGATTCTTATGCTGAATATTCCTTAGCTGCAATACCGTGGTGCAAAATTTATTTTGAAGATAACAATTTCTTTAATAAGTTGAATGATGCCTATTATAGTATTTATAATCAACAGATATATGGAAAATCAGTTTTATTATGCGTAGATATTTTAAAAAATATAATTAAATCAATAGTTCCTGTAATTGAAGGGGTAAGTTTTGATATATGGTATCAAAATCAATATGCTTTGAAAATTAATTCGCCAAGCGGATATATGTTTAAATTACATCATGGGGGAGATTTTAGCACATATGACCATCTAGATGTACAGTTGAATACAAGAGACGATAATGGTGCATATATATGGCCTAGGCCATATATAACATCATCATTTGTCTTGCGAGTGTATAATTGCAATGATGAAAAAATTTACGAAGATAATAAGAATTTTGATGGTACTGGACATGGGCTTTGGAATGTAAATGGATATTGGAGCGGCAAATTAGATTCGTCAACATTGGGAGGATATACTGGGAGAATAAAAATTGAGACAGGAACAATCACTGATAAAGGATTAGTTCGTGACTTTTTATATTCTGTTGTATTTCCATACAATACCAATGATACACAAGTAGGATTGTATGGAGTATCCGTATATAATAATTCCGGAACAATAGAGATCCCCGGATATGGAACATTTCCAGTTGTTAATGGAGCTTTTGATATCCAACCATTAAAGGCTGTTAGCGGTAAAATAACAATGAATTTTACAAGTTTAGCAGGTCAACAGATTACCAGATTAGTATATAAAGGGGAATATCCATATTTTGTAATGCTTGATTACACATATCCATGGGTAGATCCATCAAAACCGTGGCCTGTATCAGGATCTAATTTATATCTTATGAATAACCCGATTCATCCATTGAAAGGGGAAAAAATTATAGCTAATTGGAAGTTGGATAATCAGTCAAATGTTACAATTGACATCTTTGACTTAACCGGACAAAAGGTTATAACGATAATTGATAATGAATCATATCAAGCTGGGGCTTTTGAGAAGGAATGGAATGGAGCTAATAACAACGGAGTAGTGGTTGCCAGCGGAGTATATATAGTGAGGTTAAAAACAGACCAAGGGGCTACATGGAAAAAAGCTGTGATTATAAAGTAGGGTAATTTTGTCTAAATTATTCTTGTCTATTCATTTTCAAGATCTTACCTTTATAGACTTTTATCTCAATACGGCGGGGGTATTTTACCGCCTTCCTTCAATTGTCATTAGTCCGTCACGATTGCGTGACGAGATCTCGCCTTAAGGCGGATCATTAGTAATTTGTCATTGTCCTTTCTATGACTATTATCATTGAAAAAACCCCGTTTAAGCAGATATAATATAGTAATGAGAGCAAATTTGTCTACATCTGAAAAAGAAAGATATAAAAGACAGATACTCCTGTTCGGCGAGAAAGCCCAGAAAAACCTTAAGAAATCAACGGTTTTCATGGTTGGGGCCGGGGGTCTCGGGAGTTCGGCGGCTTTATATCTTGCGGCTGCGGGAGTAGGCAGAATCATTATTGCCGACTCTGACAAAGTTGAACTTTCTAATCTTAACCGTCAGATAATGCACGGAATGAAAAGAATTGGGAAGAACAAGGCGCTCTCGGCTAAAAATACTTTAGAATCTTTGAACGCTAATATAAGAATAGAAGCAATTTCGGAAAGAATAACCGAGGGCAATATAGACAGGTATGCAAAGAAAGCCGACATCCTTCTTGATTGCCTGGATAATTTTGAAACAAGGTTTTTACTTAACGCTTACGCTGTTAAAAACAAAAAGCCGCTGATCTTTGGCGCCATCTACGGCTGGTTTGGCCAGCTTGCGTTTATCCGGCCGGGAAAAAGTTTTTGCCTTGCCTGTGTTTTTGAAGGCTTGCCGAAAAAAGGAATATT
>MFGS01000073.1:0-9828 GCA_001778355.1 Candidatus Firestonebacteria bacterium RIFOXYA2_FULL_40_8 | reverse complement strand
GAATTTAAAAAGCGAACTTTTAACGTGGGACGGCTTAAAACAGGAGTTTCGTAAGGTGATATTAAAAAGAGATCCGCATTGCAGAGTTTGCGGAAAAGGAAAAATAAATGAGCGTTATTGATGAAATAAGAATTCTAAAGGTCCTGGAAAAAACAAAGGAACCTGATGCTAAAACAGCGCAAGCCGTAATTAATAAAGCAAAAGAAAGAAAAGGTTTGAATCTTGAAGAAGTAGGTGTTCTTATTAATCTTACTGACCCTGTTCTTCTTAAAGAGATGTTCAACACGGCTGCCAAAATAAAAGAAGAGATTTACGGCGAGCGGTTGGTATTTTTCGCGCCGCTTTATGTTTCCGATTTTTGTGTTAATGATTGTTCTTACTGCAACTTTCATCAGACAAATAAAGCCCTGAAAAGAAGCAAGCTTACGATGGAGCAGGTAAGAGAACAGGTGAAAATACTTATCAATATGGGGCATAAGCGGGTTCTTCTTGAGTTCGGCGAAGATCAAAAAGAAAATCCTATTGACTATGTTGTAGATGTAATAAATGAAATATACAAAGTCAAAACAGAAAAAGGAAATATCCGCAGGGTTAATGTAAATATCGCCGCCACCACGGTGGAAAATTATAAAAAAATAAAAGCCGCAAACATAGGAACATATCAACTCTTTCAGGAGACGTACCACAGGCCGACTTATGCGAAACTCCATAAAGGCCCGAAAGCGGATTATGACAGGCAGTTAACCGCCCACGACCGGGCGCTTGAAGCCGGAATAGACGACAGAGGACTTGGCGTTCTCTTTGGCCTTTACGACTGGAAGTTCGAAGTTCTCGGTCTTATTGCCCACGCGGAACATATGGATAAAGCAGGAGGGGTTGGTCCGCATACAATATCCGTCCCGCGTCTTTGCGAAGCGCCGACCGTAAAATACTCTCCTGAATATCCGGTCTCCGACGACGACTTTTTAAAAATAATAGCAATACTTCGCCTTGCTGTTCCGTACACGGGAATGATAATTTCAACCCGTGAAACTCCCGAGATACGAAGAAAAGCATTTAAAATAGGAATCTCTCAGACCTCAGCCGCTTCTGTTACTTCTACTGGCGGCTACGGAAAGCAAACAGATTCCGTTCAATTCACCTCTCACGATTCCAGAAGCCTGGAAGAAGTCATTAAAGATGCGTTAAAAGACGGATTTTTACCTTCCTTTTGCACCGCGTGCTACAGACTCGGCCGAACCGGGGACGACTTTATGTATCTGTCAAAACCCGGCGAGATCCATAAATTCTGCCGCACGAACGGTCTTCTCACATTCGCGGAATACCTGGAAGATTTTGCCTCCCCCGAGTTAAAAAAAGACGGATACAAAGTCATTGAACAATACGAAAAGAAAATAGAAGAGCCGGTAATGCGTACGAAAGTAATGGAAGGGCTGAAGGATATTAGAGAAGGAAAGAGAGACATTTTTTACTAAGAGCATTTACAATTGACGATTTACGATTGACGATTTAATGTGGTATATTATATAAGTGCGAAAGATTGCACAATAAATTTTGCTTACGGGGGTGGGCATATGGGAATGGAAAAAGAAATACAGAAAAGAACAAAAGATTTTGCGTTGACGGTAATAAGATTTACAGAAAAATTGGGCAGTTCAAGAGTTAACAATATCTTGGCAAATCAAATAATCAGGTCTTGCACTTCTATTGGAGCAAATTACATCGCTGCCTGCTATGCAAAGTCACAGAGTGATTTTCTGAATAAACTGAAGATAGTTGAAGAAGAAGCGACAGAAACAAAGTATTGGCTTGAATTAATAAAAGAAACAAACTTGAATCTTTCGGCGCAAATATTAGCAATTATGAAGGAATCTGACGAGCTTATAGCCATATTTTCCTCTACAGTAATAACGATGAAAAAGAAATTGTATCACTATTAAATACAATAATATTCGGCAAAGCCGTACAATAAATCGTCAATCGTAAATCGTCAATTGTCAATATGAGGATTACGTTGGAGTTCCCATTGCCAAATCGCTCGTCCATATTTGATATAACGAAAAATGTAGTTGTTTCCGCTCCTGCCGGTTCCGGGAAGACGGAGAAGCTGGCTCGCCGTTATATTGCTCTTCTTTCTTCCGGGGTCAGCCCGGAGAGAATACTTGCCATTACGTTCACGGAAAAAGCGGCGGCGGAGATGAAAGAAAGGATACTTCGGATATTAAAATCAGAAAAACCGGAGCTTTATAAAAATATCAAAGAAAAGATATTTTTAATGAGAATTTCCACCATTCACAGTTTTTGCCTCAGTTTACTTAAAAGGTTTGCTTTTGAACTCGACCTGGATCCTAATTTTGAGATAGTAGACCCGAAGGACTCCGGGCTTATTGATAATGTTCTTTCCGCTTCGTTCACGAAGATAGTAGACTCGGAAAAAGAGA
The DNA here is from genome assembly GCA_001778355.1 of Candidatus Firestonebacteria bacterium RIFOXYA2_FULL_40_8. GTDB lineage: Bacteria > Oederibacteriota > D2-FULL-39-29 > D2-FULL-39-29 > D2-FULL-39-29 > D2-FULL-39-29. The sequence continues at coordinate 7,387 of MFGS01000073.1, read as the reverse complement.
AAGGAAACCAGGAGAGCCTGCGTAAAAATCTGGTGGAACTTAGCGCGAAATACGGGTGGAGTAAACTGAAAGAAATCGTAGAAAAATTCTTCCATCTAAGACCTGCTACTTTAGTCGGCAGACCTAAACTGCTGGATGTTTCAAACTTCGAAAAAGCGCGATTTGCGGCGGTGACGGCAATAAAAGAGAATAAATATTTTACGGAAAATTATAAAGAGTTAATTGAGGAAAACTCCCCGGAAAGCATTGTTTACACTGTTGATTCCATAAAGGAGCTGCTTCTAACAACTTCCGGCACCCCGAGAAAAAATATTCCAAAAGGCGCAGACGTTCAAATGTCAAAAGAAGAGTATGCGGCTGTAAATGAAAAGATATTTAATCTCTATAATGAAGCAAAGCGATTTATTTACAATAAAGAACTGCTGATGTTCTACGAGATATTTGTCTTCAGTAATAATGAATATACGAAGAAAAAGAAAGAGTTGAACGTGCTGGATTTTAACGACCTCGAGTATATCACGTTTGAACTATTAAACAATCATGCTGAAGTTGATAACATCCTTTACGCGTTTGATGAGCAAACCGACCATATATTCGTGGACGAATTTCAGGATACCAACTTCCTTCAATGGTCTATTATAAATAAACTCACGGAAGAATGGAGAGCGGGACTCGGGAGCAAAAGAGATAAAGGTATTATCCCCACGCTATTTATAGTCGGAGACGAAAAGCAATCCATATTCGGGTTCAGGAATGCAAACGTAGAAGTGTTCGAAACTGCGGCGCTCGAAATGAAAAAGTGGTATGGCAGCGGGTTTATCTATGAGCAGGTGAGCGAGAATTACAGAAGCGGGAAAAATATAGTGGAGTTTGTTAACAAAGTATTCGCGAGGATTATGGCGAGAAGGCCGTTCGATCCGAAATGGCGGACGGGGTACGTAAGTTTTAATCCCATCCGAAAAATCACGGGCAAAGTTGAAATACTGGAGATAAAAAAAGGTGAAAATGACAGTCAGGCGGAAGCGGAAAAAGTAGCGGAGAGAATAAATCAGATGCTTGGCAAAGAAACTGTTTATACTAAAGGTACGGATAATAAAGAAATTGCGGGTAAAATTAAAAAAGGCGATATTGCGGTACTTCTTAGAAAACGTACGCACCTGGCTGATTTTGAAGAAGCCTTTACAAAAGCCAAAATAGATTATGTTGTGGTTAACGGTCTCGGTTTTTACCAACAGCCGGAGATAATTGTGTTAAGGTCGCTTCTTTTCACGCTGATAGAACCCTCGGATGATTACAATCTATACCTGCTTTTAAAAAGCCGTCTCTTTTCCCTGAAAGAAGAAGAAATAATTGACCTGGCTGCCAAAGAGGGCCGGACTTTGTTTAATAAAATACAAGAAAATGTAAAGCTAAGGATAATAGCAGAACATACAAAAATGCTTAGCAAAATCCCGTTAAATCATATACTGGAAAGCTTTATGGAAAAAGCAAGCGGCTGGAAGGTGTTCTGGGAACCCCAAAGGTCTGCCAATATTAAAAAATTCATAGAGATTGTACAGGATTTTGAAACAAAGGGCGACTCTTTACAGGAGATACGCGCGTATTTTGAGCAAAGAACGGATGCGGATGAAGAACCAAAAGCAAATTTGAGCACGGAAGATACGGATGCCGTGAAGATAATGACGGTACACACTGCGAAAGGTCTGGAATTTCCGGTGGTTTTCTTTGTCAGGATGGGTGAAGATGTCAGAAAAGACAGAGATTATATCCGTATAAACGAGAGTAAAGACAGGACCGGCGTTTTATATTGTCCGGAGAAAGTAATCAGAGAAAACGTAGAAGAGTTTAAAGAACTTAAATTAAAAGAAGAAGAAGAGGAAAAACGGATATTTTACGTTGCCGTCACCAGAGCCAGAGACCATCTGATTTTATCCGGAGTGCGGGACGAGAAGAATAAAGGATTTTGGCAATATTTGTGAAACAAATTACAATTTGAAGTACTAATGACTATTGACTAGTGACTATTTATTGTTGGCAGGAAAAGCTTCTGCCTCATGATAAAAATATGTATGATTGACCACTGACATATTTAATTCAAGTATTCATAAAAAATAATAATCGCGGAAGCAGTTCTCCGCGTTCATTAAATAGTCATTAGTCACTAGTCAATAGTACTTTTCTATTCAAATTTTATCCGTCCAAACGACTTTTCACGATGGAAATCCGGGGTTTTATTCCCATTCGGGTGCCAGATATGGTATTCGTCGTTTTTCACGCCGTTTTTCATATTGTAATCTATTCTGTAAAGGCCCATCTTCCAGATTTCTCCCGGCAGAGGGTAACGTCTTAGGGCGGCGAAGGGAATCGCCATTTCGCAGGAGAAATACTTTCCTTTTTTAATAAATGTCTTTGCTTTAAATCCCTTTGCGCACCATTTATTATTGAACTTTCTGTAAAATTTTGCAGCGTAATCCAGAAAATACCCGCCTGCGTTTACTTCAAAACCAAAGTACTCTTTATCCTTGGGCGTAGGGTCGAGGAAGATCTCAACAACATCATCCATGCAGACGCTCCCTTTATACCCTCGGTTTATATATATAATATCAACATCATACGCAAGATAACCTACATATATAAACTCTTCATCCCGGCAGATGCGGCATTCCGTTTTCTGATGCAAATCCCCTTTCTTTGCCCAGGGAGTTTCAAAATCCGTGACAGGTTTTATCTTCTTCCAAGCCGCCTTATTGACTTTACCGGTAATCTTGATCGGGCGGGTGATTTTGCTGCATACATAGAGTTTTTTGGACATGGGCTTATACCCCTTTCTGAAATTTACAATTGACGATTTACGATTGACAATCTATGGTACGGCTTTGCCGAATATTATTTATTTAAAAAATCTGAAACAGTTTTCGCAATAGCTTTTATTCTTTTTTTGTATATCTTTTCCATCCCAATGTGCCCACTCCTGTAATTAAAATTATTGTGCAATTGTTCGTCCTTATATAATATACCACATTAAATCGTCAATCGTAAATCGTCAATTGTAAATTATTTTTTAACGAAGTTAAAAAAGTTAGAATACATAATCTTCTTCACTGTTTCCTTTGTCGCTCCCAGATCATGCAGGATTTCAAAATCTGTTTTCACCCAATCGCGGTAGCCTTCTGCCCAGGGGGTCATATCGCTGCCGTAAAATATCTGAGAGTGGGGGAGGTAGGAGAGGGCTTTTCTCATTGCGTCTGTCTTCCAGATACGAGGTGCTCCTGTAGTAATATCTACGAACATCTGCTGTTTGTTATCAATGCCGCCTGCGCCGTAACTGAACCTGCCGGCAACTGCAAGACATTCATCCGTCCACGGCCAGCCCATGTGCGCCAGAGCAAATTTTACTTTGGGATAATTCATCATACATTCATAGAAAGCGGGTCTGCAGTACATAGAAGAAGCCCCGTGTCCCCAGAGTATTCCGGAGTGAAAAAGAATCGGAACTTTTAAGTCGCTTATTACCCTGTAGATAGCTTGAACTTTATCTTCATACGGATACCAGTACTTAGGGAGCATTTTTACGCCTGTAAAACCCAGGTCATTTATCGCTCTTTTAATCTCGTCTGCGGCTCCCGGCATTAATGGATTTATTCTTATGAATCCATAAAACCGCTTTTTTCCTGCCTTAACTATCTTTGCGCACCTGTCGGTTTCTTTTCTTACTATATCTATTTCGTCAATATCCGTTCCTGAAAGAAGCATGACTTTATCTACTTTATTCTTATCCATCATTCTAAGCATATTGGACGGGTTTTCGGCCTGGAGTCTCTTTTTGTATGCCTTTACCCCGACCGGTTTGGTTCTTACTTCCGTAGGGTAGGAGCTTGCGAGATGAACATGACAATCATTTATAACTTCCATATATAATCTCCTTTTTTCTTACGTGCAACTTGTAACTTTGGAACGTGCCAACACTCTCTGTCAATACTTCCCGTATTTTAAAGATGCCTCTATGAAACTTTCGTAATTTCTTTCGGTGATAGGAGAAAGAGGGATATTTATCGGCGCTGCGGTCGGCATGATGATGTAACGGCCGCCTTCTTTTGCTTCGTCCATGCAGGCCTTTACTATTTTTTCCATTTCGCCGGGTTTTGCGTTTTCCAGATCACGAAGCTGAATATTTCCGAAGAGGCATAACTTCCCTTTACTTCTTTCTTTGGCGTCCTTTAATAAAATATCACCGTTGTGCGGAGCTTCAATAGGGTCAAGCCCGTCCGGCGCCATTTCGAGTATATGATCAAAGACCTTGGATATTTTTCCGTGAGAATGAATGCGCGCGAAGTTGCCGCTTTCTTTTATCAGGCGGACGAACTCTTTATCATATTTGCAGACAAACTCATGAAAATATTCCGGTGAAAGATAAGGGGGCGTTGCATACTCCGGCCCGCAGATCCGGAAGAGATATCCTCTGTCTTTTATCTGTTTTAAAACTTCCTTAAGATGTTCAATCTGTGAAGCATAAAGTTTGTCTAAAAGTTTTACTATATCTTCCGTCTGTGTGAGCGCTCTTATCGTGAACTCCCCGAATTCAAAGAGTTCAGCCGCTTCACAGATAGGGTCAGAGATGGAAAGCATGAGTATTCCTTTATCTCCAAGCTCTTTTTCTGCCTTAAACAGGTGCGAGCAGTCGGGTTTTTCCAGTGTGTCGGGGATGGACATGTATTTTGCGAGGTCTTCATCGGTTTTTAAATAATGTTCCAGGTTCCATGTGGTGTGAACGTTACTGTCGACGCGGGTAACTCTCTTTATATCCCCTTTTGGTGTTTTAATTATGATGTTGGAAATCGTACTGATACCTTCGGTTTTCTTTTCGACAACGGTATTCTTTTTAATGAAGATGTTATCAAGAGAAACACCGGTCATATAAATACAATCAACCTTCTCTCTTATTAGTTCCATCAGCTTCTTGTAGGAAGGTTCTTTATTTTCAAAAGAATTAAAGTTCCACCCGTTCAGCTCGTAAGTAGAAACCGGAACCCGGTCCGGAATTTCCCCTTTTAAAACTGCCAGTATTCTTTCTTTAGAAGTCATTAGTATTACCTTTTTCCGTCAGCTATTTTTTCTTACCTGTTTTTGCTGTTTGTGCTTTCTCCGCCTAGGCGGATTTCGCGAAGGTTTATGGTCCGATCCGCCCAGGCGGATTGAGAAAAAGATTTATGGGCAGATATTAATACTTTTTCTCAATATTATGACTTCGCTCAACTTGCTATTTCTTTTTTTTATCTTCCTTTACTTCTTTTTCTTCTCCTGCTTCGTTTGCTTTCCTTGCTTTCTTTGCTTCTCTTCCTTTGCTGAATCTTTCTACAAGCAGCGCCAGTATGCTTCCGAGGAAGGTTAGGAAGGTGGTAAAAGGACTTTTCATCCCTTCAATAGAGCCTTTTACGCTTCTAACTGTTTCTTCCGCCGCGGAGATGACGTTTCCGACCCGTGCAATATTTTCTTTGGCCTTTCCGAAAATATCAAGTACGTTTTCTTTGATTTTCCCGACAAAGTCATTAAAATTAAGCAAAATAGTGTTAATATTTTTCATAGCTTTTCTTATCTGAAGGAGAACAATTATCATCAGGATAGATACAATAACAACACTGATAGAGCAAATTACCAGAAAAACTTTTAATACCGGATCCATAGGAGCTCCTTGGCGTAGAATTTAATACTTACTCAATTATTCTATTAGAATAAAGGGTAAAAGTCAACATAATGTGTCTGTGGTGAAATTATATTGGTTGTTTCGTAACTTTTTTGTCTCATACTTCGTCTAAAAACTAAATAAAAAATGTGGCTTTCTGCAAATTCCTGCTGCTAATAGTCCTTTGTATTTTAATTTTATAGGGAATAAATATTGAGATGTTGTTGTCTAAACATTAAGAGTAAGGAGACGCTATAGGTGAAGTCTGATTTTGATTTGATTGAAGAAATAACTGCAGGAGATGCTGCTGCTTTCAGGGTTTTAATTGAAAAACATCAAAAACATGTTATCAATGTCATATATTCGATGACAGGACAGGTTCAAGATGCGCATGATATAGCGCAGGAAGTTTTTATAAAAGTGTATAAAAACCTTGCATATTTTAAAATGAAAGCAAAATTTTCAACTTGGATATACCGCATCGCGATAAATGAAACATATAATTATATTAAAAAAGAAAAGAAACACGGTTTTATTAAAGAATCTGAAAGGCAAAATATTAAAACATTTGAAAATATTGAGAGCAGGGAAACTCAGGAATTGGTTAACAAGGCAATAGAAAAGCTGCCATATAAGTATAGAGTGGTCCTGGTGCTGAAGGAGATAGAGGATTTGTCATATAAGCAGATTTCCGAAACATTGAATTGCAGGATCGGGACTGTGGAATCAAGATTATTCAGAGCGAGAAACATATTAAAGAAAACGCTTTTGCCTTATTATAAGGAGGGATGTTAGGTATGAGATGTTATAGTGTGAAAAGGCTTTTAAATCGTTATGTGGATAAGGAGATAGATGAAACTACAAAGAAGTTCATGGAGGAGCATCTGAAAGTTTGCGCTTTATGCAAAAAAGAGCTTGAAGCGCTCTTGTTAATGAAACATGTTATTTCCAAAAAAGAAAAATTGGAAATTGATAAGAACTTTATATCCTTGCTGGAAAAAAGATTAATGGAAGAAAAGCCGGACAATGAGACGCATTATCTTACGGAAATGAATTATTTGGCCCAAAGAACAGCACCGGTATTGCTGACTCTTGCAGTGCTGGTAATGATTATAATATTTGCTTTTTATAATGATTCTCAAGTGATGAAAGACTATATGGACAATGTATTTATAAGTAAAGATATACCGGTGCTTTAAATCAAATGGAGGATGGAAACATGAGAAAGACAATATTTTACATGGTAATTCTGACAGCTGCCAGTATAATGTTTGGTATCGCCGTAGGCGTTGCCCTTGATAGAATATATTTTAAGAAAAATTTCCAGAATATTGTAAGAACATACCTGCTAAATACTTCTTCTGATGAAATAAAAAAGAAGTGGGTAGTCTTGAGCATTAACAGGCTTGATGCCGATTTAAGTCTTGCTTCTGAGCAGAAAGAAAAACTGGAAGATATTCTGGAAGAATTAATTGCAGCGATTGCTCCTCAAAAAGAAGAATATAAAAAGGCGCTTGTTTCTGCTGTTGAGAAAAAAGACAATGAAATAATGAAAATACTGAATGATAAACAAAAAGAAAAATACCGGAAAACCATGAATCAAAGTAAAGAAATATTACTAAAAAATTAATGGAATAAATAATCGATATAGATTGTCTTATTATTATACTTAGACGCTTTTATGACGTTATGCCAAAGAAAACCCCG
>MFGS01000072.1:4684-13319 GCA_001778355.1 Candidatus Firestonebacteria bacterium RIFOXYA2_FULL_40_8 | reverse complement strand
CGAAATTTTGTCCGCCCCCTGCAGATTATAATCCTTTTGCAGTTCTTCGTTAGTATACGAACCCAGTTTTAACTGAAAGGAGATTCTGTTAAAGATATTATCAACGTTTAAACTGCTCCCGATGAGAATCTTACCGTTAACCGAATTGGTCAGCGAGTACACACCCATAGGCTGCAAAGTATTCTTATACTTTCTTCTGGCTTCGTTTTTATCAAGCATAGAAAGATTATAACAAAAGCAGGCCAAAAAAGGAATCTTTCGAATGTGTAATAATTTGGCTTTGCAGCTACTATTTTGATATAATGCAGGTATGATACCGGATCAGATTATTACATCAAGAACTATAATCCGCTTAACCACCCCCGAGGACCTTAAAGCAATCTACAATTGGCCTTCTTATCCGGTTCCTTTTACTGAATATAATATGAAAAATCCCCTCTGGAAAGGAAAAGACGGCAGATACTGGTGGGAACAAATTGATGTACCGGAAAGAGTTCATTATTCTGTGTTATTGCCGGAAACAAAAGAAGTCATCGGCTTGCATGCTTTTGTCGATATTGACAGGGATAAACGAATAATTAATAATATGGGAATCAGATTCAGACCGGATCTCTGTGACAAGGGTTTTTGCACGGAAACTCTCAGCGTTTTATTTGCTTCCGTACTCGACTCAGGAATACAAAGCATTAAATTAGATGTATCAGCAATTAATCCCCGCGCCATAAATTGCTATAAAAAATGCGGAATGAATATCATCGGCGATTTCTGGATTAAACATGACGGTGATCCGGTTGACCTCAAAGATCCTTTTTGGACTCCTCATTTACAGCATCTAAAACAAGAAAAGGATTACTGGCTAAGAAGACATTATCTTATGGAAATAACAAAAAAGCATTCCGACCTCTCATAAAAAAGTCCCAACGGTAAATCTGCGCTCTGTCGTTACTTGAGCAATTGTTAAAAGGCCATACCCGCGCTAATAGTGAGCCTGGCTTTTGTCGGAACAAACTCATAGTCGGAATCCCGATAATCCACACCTGTTCCAAAGAAAATTTTGTATTCGGGATTGATACCGGGAGAACCGGCATAGATATTGAGCCGGATCGTTAAATCCGGGAAGCCCCCTGCAATCGCAAAGAGCATAAAACTCGCCCCGCTTGATACTTTTATAACTGAGTGATGCATGCTAAATATAGTTTTTGTATCGACCAATTTCAAATTCACTCAGTAATAACAATACACAATGGTATCAAAAAACACAGTGTCACCAGAACAAATACAGCCAGCATTCCATACTGAATTGCCGGGTTCATGGACCCCTGCGGATAAACAAGCTGCATTATTGTCCGGGTCAGCCATAAGATGCTCGTTGCCGAAAGTATTGTGACTATCGCATACTTATTTGCTTTATTCCCGTTGATAAAAAGTATATTTACAACTCCAAACACCACCAGACACAAGGAAAAAAATACATTTATTGCCCGGACCGCAGCAACCAATTCAGTCGCCTCCGGCGCAATGTGCGAATACCAGTTCCAGATTTTTGGCACAAAAAAATGCCAGACGCCGAAACAGATTGTGATAACACTGCCGACCGTTGTCAGGATTCTTTCAAGCGTATGCATTATTTATGTTTTCCTTGAAAAACATCATTAAAAGTAACGGTAAGAAAGCCCACAGTTTCTTCTACTTTCAGCCCTTCAAGATTTCTTGAGGGTCTCTGTCTTGAAGTGTAATTATAGTCGACCGTAAACTTAACGATAAAGTCAACCGGCAAAGTAAAGCCCAGGGTAAAACCGTTTCCGTTAGATTTTGTACCCGAGAGATCAAAGTAAGCAAATTCGTACCCGGCTCTTAATGAGAACGCGTTGAAAAACCATTGTTCCGCAGCAGGCATGACATTCCCTATGAAATAGCTGATATCCGTGTAGAAATAGTCATATTGTTTTACAACGAAGAAAGTCTGATTGTTATTGAGCGCGAAACTCAGAGTGTTTTCAAGAATAGAGGGCATTCTATAGGTCTGATTGCTTTTTGTACTCGAATTATACAGATAGAAGTTCTCATTTGTGACAGCAAAATAAGAATCAAATATTATAGAATTTGTATTATCTTTTAAAAGCAAACCGATATCATATGCCAAAGCGGGATTACTTTCTGTTCTATGTCCCCTGGAATTCAAAGGCGGCGGAAGTACAACATGGGCGATATAGTAAGCTCTGTCTTGATTATACAAAGAAGTCCCAAATCCGATGGAAATATTATCGGTTATTTTAAGGCCTGCCGTAATAATAACACCTCTGTCAATAACATCGTTACTTGATACTGTCTCTCCCGGTGAATTCGGGTCCTGCTTTAAAATGGAATCCTGCGCGATATAATAAAAATACTCAATTCCAAACCCCAAACCTTTTAATATCGGAAGGAAATAGCCGTAAGAACTTCTATCACCTCTCTCGCCTACGCCAAGAACTCCGCCGGGTATATATATGAAAGGAGTAATGGGATGTGCTCCATTTCCGGAAAAAAATAATACATCCGTATCTAATAAGCTAAGATAAGCAGGGTTCTGGTACGAAATATACCTTTCCGGAGCAACTTTAAATTTTGTGGTGTTCTTAAAAAGTTTATTATAGTAATATTTTACGGCTTCGTTAGCAGGATCGAGTTTTTTTGCTTCCAACAGGTCTTTCCTGGCTGTTTCATATCTTTTATTGTCATAGGAGTCAACTGCACGGGAGAATTTGACTGCAACTTCGACGGATTTATTCTGAGAATTTACCAGCTTGGCCTCGGTATCGGAAGATACCTGAGCTGAAAAATTGTTTAATACTGACTTTGCTATAAAAGCAGAGATGTAGTCATATTTTGACGGATCCTCTTCCAGTTTTTCCTGCAGGATAACCTGACCTGTTTCTGTGTCCAGCACTCTGAATGTTATAGAAAGTTTATTCATAGTATCAATAATGTTACCGGTAACCAGATAGTTCGCCGCAAGCATTTTTCCAATTTCAATACTGTTCTTTTCGTCCACAAGCCCGGTTAAAGTAAACTTTTGTTCTTCTATTATCTCCCGCCTCTTTTCTCTTTCTACCAGAGCGATATCTTTTGATTTAAATATCTCAACACTTACAAATTCAGAAAAACCTTTGCCGAAGTTAGCAAATTGGGGATTACCTGACTGGACCTCAAAATCCATAATTGATATTTTGACGGGTTTTTTATATACCTTGAGCATGTTTTTTTCTTGAAGGAGTGTTTCTTTAATGATCTCCCGAACCTGGTCCTTTAAGAAAGTAACCTCCCCGATTAACTCTGCGGAAACGGTACAATGTGTGCTTGTTTCTTTTGTGAGATTTCCTATAATAATCATTCCATTCTTAAGCACATACTTATCGGCATACAAATTAAAAGAAAAAATCAAAATCAAGGCGAGCAATAGTACTTTTCTCATTATTACTCCTGGAAAAACTATTTTTCAGAAAATACAATAACTCTAATAGAATTTCATCTTAATTCTAACATATTAAGGTCTGAATATTAAGTAAAAAACCGCAGCTCGCTTTACGCAACCGGCGGTTCTGATAATTTTGGCTCCCCGATGTATACTCCCATCAAAATAGCCCCACGGTAAAAGACGACTTTAAGTTCAGGATTTTAAGGATAAGACATGGGCAAAAAGCAATAAAATCATTTTTTTACTCGTAGCTGGAGTTCCAACGCCTCTTAACCTGATTCATATCAAGCAAAAGCAGATTTTACTGGACGAAAACAAATACATATGTTATCATTAACATAGGTTAACGCTAAACTTAATTGGAGGGATGAATTATGTCATTAAACCATGTGATTTTAGGACTCCTAACACGAGAACCATTAACTGGATACGAAATGAAAAAAATAATTCAAGCTACCCCTTTTATGTACTGGTCTGGTAACAATAACCAGATATACAAAGCGTTTGTTGTATTATTGGACGAAGGCTTTGTTACAAAAGAGGTGCAACATCAAGATGGCTTGCCGTCAAAGAACATCTACACAATTACCAATGATGGCATAAACGAGCTTAACAAATGGTTGCTTTCCGTAACCGATGTACCTATTTTCAAAAAGCAGTTTCTTATCAAACTAGCTTTGGCTTATCGATTAAAACGTAGTGATTTGGAGAGCATACTGACTTCATATGAAAATGTAGTCAAGATGCAACTTATTTTATCTGAAAGAGAACTCGATAAATGCTATTTTGCAGGACAAGAACCTTCCGATGGATCCTTGTTCGCAGATTTAATACGAGAAAACATCCTATCCTTTTATTCTACCGAACTTTCGTGGATTCAAAAGGTGAAAACATTTATTGCTGGGCTTCCGAAGACCCGAAATATCACGAAAGACACTATCCTGCAAAAAGAAAACAACGATGTGGAATCAACAATGAACTATCAAATAATTGAAAGACAAGGAAATAGATATCTTTATCTTACAACTAGTGGCTCATTAATTCAGCGGGAGCAAGATGCGCTTGACATCATTTCTTTTTGCGCTGAACATGACACGAACACAGTCGTTCTTGATGGCAATATCCTTTCAGATGATTTTGTAAAGCTAAAGACAGGTCTTGCCGGAACTGTTCTTCAGAAGCTTGTAAACTATAAAATTAAAGTGGCCATATCTTTAAAAGGCGGGCAGAATTTTCCTGTGCGTTTCCAGGAAATGATCTCTAAGAACGGATTCGGAAATACATTTCGAGTATTTACCAATTTGAAAGATGCCGTAAATTGGCTTCTAGCAAAGAAGAGGAAATCAAAATGACAAATACTTATGCATTTAAAACAACAGAGGGCAAAAATGCCGTATACAAAGCATATGATGACTTTCTTAGCAACATGAGAGTTGCTCATGAAGAAGTCAATGTTGACACGCGCTTTGGGAAGGCTTTTGTGATAGCGGCAGGTCAAAAAGATGCACCCGTCTTGGTGTTGCTTCACGGAAGCGGTATGAATTCAGTCATGTGGATTGAGGACATGGATAAATATTATGAGAATTACAGGGTTTATGCTGTTGATTTGCAGGGTGAACCCGGGAAAAGCGGTGACAAGCAAATACCCTTTAAAGGCTCTGATTTTGACAATTGGCTTCACGATGTATTTGTAGGACTCTCCATTCAAAAAGCCAGCATAGTCGGAATATCCTTGGGAGCATGGCTTTCTCTGAAGTTTGCAATTGCCAATCCGCAAATGGTCGAAAAACTTGTTCTATTGTGCCCAGCCGGTGTTGGAACGCAAAAAACTTCGTTTGCATTCGTGTCTTTGTTTTATCTTTTGCTGGGTGACAAAGGCATTGAACAACTGTATTACAAAGTTAATGGTGGAAAACCTCTGCCACGGGTAATAATGGACTACCAAAAACTGATCGGGCAAAATTTTAATTTTAGGCGGGAGAAAATACCGCTCTTTTCTGATGCTGAACTTACACAATTGACTATGCCGTCTATTTTATTCGTAGGACGTAAAGATGTCATTTTTCACTCTCTGAAAACAGCACAACGCTATGAAAAACTTGTCCCTAATGCAGAAATCGCCGTATTGCAAGAAGCGGGGCATACGCTTATCGGGTTAGCGGATGACATATTATTGTTTTTACAAAAAAAATAGAGGGACAGCTGTCCCTCTATTGGTGTTTTGACCTTGGCATCCTACAAGTACACTTTGTTAGTGCTCATTTTCACGCATAAGTTTGGAAATAAAAACCGCCGACGTTAGCACCGGCGGTTCTGATTTATATGGCTCCTCGGCCTGGACTTTTCTTTACAAGAAGAGCAAATCAAGCATTTTGTATCTGTATATTATTCTTTCGCCACTCTCTGCCTTGCCCGGATTTAAAGAACTTCTCGCGTATAATTGCTTCTGTTTTTGTAGAATACTCTTCTTTGTATATCAGTTTCCAAGGACCGCTGTTTCGTTTGGTGTGCTTCGAGGAAATGCCGAAAGCACCGTTATGTCCGAGAAGTCTTCTTTTTAAGTCACTGGTGTAGCCGACATAAGTTTTGGATGTAGTCATGGATTGAATGATATATACGGTGTACATTTTATGCCCCTTGCATAAAACTATAGTTTTAATCCCCGGCTGAAAACCCTTCCCCGCCTGAGGCGGGCCAGCATCCGCTGGGATACACAGTCGTCCGCCTCTGGCGGAGAGCTACCGAGGTACTTTACGCTTGCGTAAAGAAAAAACCGCCGACGTTAGCACCGGCGGTTTTGGAATTTTGGCTCCCCGGCCTGGACTCGAACCAGGAACCCTTCGATTAACAGTCGAATGCTCCACCATTGAGCTACCGAGGAATATGGTGTTTAAGATACTCTCTTCCCTTACCTGATTTCAAAAAGATTTCTCTCTGTATCGCTTTTGTTTTTTTACTAAATTCTTCTATATGTATCACGACGAAAGGCCCATTTGCCTTCGTCTATTTGGTACTGCCATTATTGTGTTCTTCAAGTCTTTCTTCAGGAACCTTGGATGTCGAGCACATACACATAAAACACTTTAAAACTCCGCTTATTACGACAATTGAGTATCTAATATACTAAAAATACCTTAAAAAGTCAATCAGACAATAAACATTGATTATTCCGAAAAACAGCTATTTCAACTGCATCGATGCACACCTTTTCAATCCCATCAGTAGAAATATGTCACAAACTATTGAAGATATCTACAATGGTTTATCTCATCTTATTATGCTAGCATCAAACAGATATAAACGATACAGGAGACCCTATGAAAAAGTCAGCAGTCGTACTAGCGGTGTTTTTGTTAGTTCTTAGCGGAACCGCAAAGGGACAAGAAGTTGATAACAGTAAAGTATTCATTAAACCCTTTCTGGTGCATTCGGGATTATCCCCCCGCCTCGGTCAATACGACTTCCGCGCTACTGCGCTTTTAAGCAGAGGCGAAGCCGGGGAAAAAATAGATTTTGGCGTTCATTATGAGACCGGAATTGTTGCGGACGGTATTTCAATGTGTTTCCGTACGGATGGAATACAAAATGAAAAATTTTTAGATTATACCTGGCAGTATAATGTTGCAAATGACACCGCCCTGAATAACGGATTTGCAGTATATGCGGGGTTTGCAGTTCCGACCGGCTCGGATGTTTCAAGAAGCGATTACAGGGGGCTTCTCGGGCTTTCTTACAGGATGACATTTGGCCAGGTTGCCGCGTGGAATGCCGGCATAGAGAAGGACACCGCTATTAATTCGATAGAATATGAAAGTTCTTTCCTTTTCAAAGTGAGCGAGAGGTGCTTCCCGAGTTTGGAAATAAGAGGCGTAATAAAAGGCAGTGATGTTACGGCCTACGTCTTCCCCGGCTTAAAAGTAAAAGTGAACGATAATTCATCCGTCGGCATGGGCGTGCAGGGCGCAGTTTCTCTAATGAGAGATTTCGACATCGAAGCCCTCTTCACCTTTGATACGTCGTTTTAAATATCTTAAGAAATTGCGTGACCTTTTATTGGAAGAAAGGTTAAATCCGTATCTATATCGTGTTTTCATAGTTATCGGATAATTCCGAAAACAGGATTTCTTTTCTTTTTTTTATCGAACTGACAATAACACCGGTAATGCCTTTCCAAATATAGGACCTGAAGTAAACCGGTTTCAAATTGCCTTTTTTATCCCTGTATCTTAAATTATATGTGTCAATTTTCTTTAAAGTTAAATCAAAGCATTCCTGAAGAATATCTTCACCATAATACTTCAATACGGAAGGATAAAGTATATTTTTAACCCTATACAATAAAAAGCCTGTTTGATAATAAAGAAGTTCTTCTCTTGCTGATTTTTTTCCTTTCTTGGCAAGCGATATCAGGTGTCTCTCATACTTAAGTGCAGGTTTTCTATACTTCTGGGCTATCTCGTTATATGATTCAAACAATAATTATTTCCTTGTTAGATTAACCCTGCGCAAACCTTTCATTTAAATTTGTTCCATTTGGGAACAAGTTGCTGAAGCTTTAATTCACCTTCTTGATAAATACTTTTACGAAAAGAGATCCGCACTTATTTCTCGACAATTAAAAGATGCCGTTTCTCATAATTCTCTAAGTTCATCCGCAATCCGCTTCATTCTTTTTGGAACTTCGTCATAAACCTCAAAATCCTTCCTTTTCCCTACTTTTGCAACAAGCACAATAATCTTATTCTGAGTCAACCTGATATATAATCCTATAAAAATCAACTCTTATCTTGTATAAATCTTTAAGATTACCTTTCAGCGGAGAACCAAAATCTAGAGGATTAACGGTAAGTTTTTTTCGGATAGCCTTGATAATCTTTTGTACATCAGCATTATCCATCTTTTTGAAGTCTTCAGAAAAAACCAGCGGATGTATCTTGACCTGCCATATCATTTTTTCAGCCCAACCCGTTTTTCAGCTTCATCAAGGCTTATATATTCAGAAATCCTTGTTTTTTGAATTCTTTTTTGAGCGATATAACCCAACTCCCTGTCTTCAAGTTCTTCAATGAGTTCCTGAAGTTTCTCATATTTAACCATGGACATAATAGCTAATACAGGTTTATGCCTTTTCTCAAGAATAACATTGTTGTATTTCGTTGCCTTTATTATCTTATCAAT
>MFGS01000072.1:0-4674 GCA_001778355.1 Candidatus Firestonebacteria bacterium RIFOXYA2_FULL_40_8 | reverse complement strand
AGCTCTGAAACCCCGACAAGTGTTGTATCTGCTTTTATAGTAATCATCTTCATCACCTCTAAAACAAGTATACTCCAGGCCTATTGATTTGTCAATAGAACTGACTTTTCATTTGACATCTTGTCTGACTATTCACTAGCAGTTTTCATTGTTTTCCGTCCTCTGACTTCCGTCTTCAGTCTCTCCTGTTCTTGCCAAACCTCCAACCATCTAACCATCCAAACCTCGAATTATATTAGAAATACCTATCCAGCCCCCTGTACTGCAGCGCTTCCGATATATGCTGTACTAATATATTTTCTGAAACTTCCAGGTCCGCAATTGTTCTCGCTACCTTCAGCACTTTATCATACGCCCTGCCGCTTAAGTTAAATTTATCTATGGCTGTTTTTAAAAGGTTGTGCCCTTCTTCGTCCAAAGCACAGAATTTCTTTATATGCCGAGAGCTCATATGGGCGTTACAGTAGATCTTTGTTCCTGAAAATCTTTTCATCTGGATATTTCTTGAGTCATTCACTCTTTTCTTTATCATCTCTGAACTGTCACCAACCGCTTCGGTCGATAACTGCTGATACCTCACGGCAGGAACTTCTATATGTATATCTATCCTGTCGAGTAACGGCCCGGAGATCTTCTTTAAATACCTTTGAATCTCATGCATATTGCATTTGCAACCTTTTCTTCCATCGCCATAATACCCGCATGGGCACGGGTTAAGTGCGGCAACCAGCATAAATCTTGCAGGATAGGTAACGGCTGCTGCAGCTCTGGTGACTGTCACAAAACCGTCTTCCAAAGGCTGCCTCAACACTTCAAGTACACTCTTTCCAAACTCAGGAAGCTCATCCAAAAAGAGTACACCGTTATGCGCAAGGGATACTTCCCCCGGCCGGGGAAATGTCCCCCCTCCGACTAAACTTACATCACTGGCGGTATGGTGAGGGCTTCTAAACGGCCTTACAGCGATAACGGATTTTTTCTTTCCAAGTAAACCTGCAACGCTGTGGATCCTTGTCGTCTCTATCGCTTCTTCCAAAGTTATATCGGGAAGTATGGTTGCAAGGCGCCGCGCCAGCATTGTCTTACCAGAACCCGGAGAGCCGACCATTACAATGTTATGGCCGCCCGCCGCGGCTATTTCGAAAGCCCGTTTTGCGTGTTCCTGTCCTTTCACTTCGTTGTAATCAACTTCGTATTTTTGCGCGTGATTAAAAGTTTCTTCAATATTTATGGAGTGTTTTAGAGGTTTATGCAGGCCGTTCAAAATAGCCACTACTTCTTTCAGGGTTTTAGCAGGATAGACTTCTATCTCAGATATAACAGCCGCTTCATCGGCATTTGCAAAAGGCAGAATTAATTTATGACACTTGCTCTCCTTCACCGCCATGGCAATAGAGATGACACCCTTGACCGGCTTAACTTCCCCATTCAATGAAAGTTCGCCCAGTACTACATACTCATTCGTATCCCCTGTTATATATTCATTGGCTTTAAGAACACCGATTGCAATCGGCAGGTCAAACCCCACCCCTTCTTTTTTAATGTCCGCCGGCGCCAGGTTAACCGTCATTCTCATATACGGAAAGTCATACCCCGAGTTCCTTATCGCCGCCTTTACCCGGTCCCTGCTCTCCTTTACCGCCGTATCGGGAAGCCCCACTATCGTAGAATGAATTGCCAGCCCCGGAGAAAGATCAACTTCCACCTCCACCACATAAGCCTCAATACCATAAGTAGCCGCGGAATATATTTTAGATAGCATTCTTTCACCCCTCAGTGAATTAATTTTGCTTGCCTGCCCCTTGCCGGCACAGATATTTAATTTCCTGTCAAAACAAACCAGTACTGGTTTATTTATTAAAAGTATTGTAGCAGACAGGAAGAAAATATTAAAGGAAAACTTTTTAATTATAGTTCTGTTTTTCATTAATTTCTGGTAAAATCAGGGTATGACAGTTGATAAAATCATTATTAAAACAATAACAGAAAGAGATATTCCTTTCTGCATGGAGCTTAAGAATGCGGCGGGGTGGAACCAGCTGGAGCAGGATTGGAAAAGGTTGATTGAGCTTTCTCCGCTTGGGTGTTTCACGGCACAGCTTCATGATGGAACAATCGTCGGAACGGCTACAACTGTCTCCTTTGAAGATAAGTTCGGCTGGATAGGGATGGTGCTTGTGGATCCCAATCAGCGAAAAATGGGCATAGGAACCGCGCTTATGAATGCTTGCATTGAATATCTCAAGCCCCGGGTTAAAGTCATCCGACTTGATGCAACTCCTATGGGGAAGCCCGTATATGAGCGGCTTGGTTTTAAAGATGAGTATATACTTGCAAGGTATAAAGGCACCGGAAGCTCTTTCCCCGCAACAACGGTTAAGAAAATCAGTTCAAAAGAACTTCCAAATATACTTGCTTTTGACAAACCTATATTTGGCGCAGACCGCAGTAACTGGCTTTCGAGGGTATTTCAAGAATCACCTGATAACTGTTTTTTTATTGAAGAGAGCGGAAAGATTCAAGGATTTATAATGTCCCACCCCGGGACAAAAGCATGGTACGCAGGGCCCCTTACTGCGAATGATTTAACATCCGCCGAAAAACTCCTTAAAGCCGTCCTTTCTTCTTTACCCGGCAAGGAAATATTCATAGACCCGCTTACCAACAACAAAACTTTTACCGGGCTTCTCCAAAATGTTGGCTTCACCGAAGAAAGAATATTAACAAGAATGTTCCTCGGGGAAAACCTCTACCCCGGCACTCCGGAAAAGGTTTTTTGCATAGCCGGCCCCGAAGCCGGTTAACGCACTTGTGCAATTAAAAAGGGCGGTCATTTTCAACCGCCCCTCTTTTCATTTTTTAATCTTT
This sequence comes from Candidatus Firestonebacteria bacterium RIFOXYA2_FULL_40_8, assembly GCA_001778355.1. Taxonomy (GTDB): domain Bacteria; phylum Oederibacteriota; class D2-FULL-39-29; order D2-FULL-39-29; family D2-FULL-39-29; genus D2-FULL-39-29. The sequence continues at coordinate 1,806 of MFGS01000072.1, read as the reverse complement.
AACCCGCAACTCGCTACCCGTCACCCGCTACTTCTTCATCCACACTTCGAATACCCGCAGAATCTGCAAAGTACGCAGTCCTCGACGTATTCAAGAATATTTCCGCAATCCGGACACATACCCGCGAGTTCTTTCGTCCCGCTCGTTACTTTTGCCGAAAGAGATTCGGTGTCATGTTTTTTGGGTAAAGCCGCAGTCCCGTTCAGTTTCGCGGAAGCTGCTGCTTTGGTTACCCCGCCGGACTGAATAAATCTTTCTATCGCTTTCGCAATCGCATCCGGGCAGGAAAGGACCATATTACCTTTATCCCAGAGAGGCGACGGACAGCGGATACCTTTGATCTGTTTTAACACTGCTTCTATATCTATGCCGGCGCGAAGGGTCAGGGAGATCAAACGGCTCACGGCTTCTGATTGAGAAGCAGCACATCCGCCGGACTTACCCATCTGTGCAAATACTTCGCAGAGACCTTTTTCATCGGAGTTGATAGTGACGTACAAACTACCGCAGCCGGTGCTGACTTTCTGGGTGACACCCATGGTCATGGACGGTCTTGAACGGGGAATTATTTTTTCACGTCCGTCTTTTGCAGGCGCGGAGGTGGTAACAGGTACAGCCGCCGAAGTGGTCGTAGCTCCGGTGCTCAATACCTGTTCGTCGCGGCTTCCGTCGCGGTAAACCGTGAGACCTTTACATCCTTCTTTGTAGGCAAGAACATACGCCATCCTGACATCATCTCTGGTTGCTTCATGCGGGAAATTAACCGTCTTACTTACCGCGTTATCCACTGACTTCTGGAAAGCGGCCTGCATGCGCACATGCCATTCAGGTACGATGTCATGCGCGGTCACAAAGACCTTCTTAATATCCTCCGGTATTTCATCCATACCGTGAAGAGTATTCCTTTCGGCTATCTTTTCAATCAAAGCGTCGGAGAAGATACCTCTTTCTTTGGCGATTTTTTCAAATATCGGGTTAACTTCTATCATTTTCGTGCCGTCCATCACGTTACGTATATAGGAGATGGCAAATATCGGCTCTATACCGCTGCTGACATTGGCAATAATAGAAAGGGTACCGGTCGGCGCTATCGTAGTCGTGGTAGCGTTCCTTATCGGGGTGTATTTGCCATATATTGATTTATCGAAGTTAGGGAAAGGCCCTCTTTCTTTTGCAAGCGCCGCGGAGACCTTCTTTGACTCTTCGTCAATAAAAGTCATTACCTGGTCGCCGAGCTTAAGCGCGTCATCAGAACTATAAGGAACACCCATTTCAATAAGCATATCCGCAAAGCCCATAACACCGAGACCTATTTTTCTGTTGGCCTTTACCATAGAGTCTATTTCAGGAAGCGGATATTTGTTCATATCTATAACATCGTCCAGAAACCGCACGGAAGTTTTAATGGTCTCTTTTAAAAGTTCATAATCCACTTCTGCTCTTCCGTTCTGATGCGTGATCATCCTTGCCATATTTATCGAACCCAGATTGCAGGCCTCATAAGGCAAAAGCGGCTGTTCACCGCACGGGTTCGTACTTTCAATTCTTCCGAGAGCGGGAGTAGGATTATCGGCGTTCATTCTGTCGATAAAGATAACCCCCGGTTCTCCGTTCTTCCACGCAGAATCCACAACCAAACTAAAAACATCCTTGGCTTTTAATTTTTTCATAGGAGCTCTGGTGTGCGGATTTAAAAGATCATACTCTTCGTCTTTTGCAAGCGCGTCCATAAATTTATCGGTGACGGCAACCGAGAGATTAAAATTATTCAGCTCGCCGTTGTTCTGCTTGGCGGTGATGAACTCA
>MFGS01000071.1:9688-9830 GCA_001778355.1 Candidatus Firestonebacteria bacterium RIFOXYA2_FULL_40_8 | reverse complement strand
ATTGTATTAAATCAAAAATCTTTTTCTTCATCTTCATCTTAATCTCAGCAGATTCCTCCGCACAGCAGTTCAGCATCTACGGAACTGTTAAGGACAACTCAGGAAATCCTTTAGTTGGAGCCAATGTTATTTTATTGGGGAC
>MFGS01000071.1:0-9576 GCA_001778355.1 Candidatus Firestonebacteria bacterium RIFOXYA2_FULL_40_8 | reverse complement strand
GATATCTATGACCACCGGTCGTTCGTCTTTCATCATGAGTTGTTTCATTGGATGGATATTTGTCTGCAAGGAAGCACAATGAATAAAGATTGGCCAGCCGCGCAGTATACCAATGATTACGAAGCACACAGAAGTGATCCGCTTAAAGACGGGTTTGCGACGGTTTATGCCGCTACCAATCTGTTGGAAGATAGAGCGGAGACTTACGCGCACCTTATGGTAAATGAAGAAGCGGAGAAGCTTATGAAGCGCGCGGAAAAAGACCCGGTTCTTGACAAAAAAATAAAAATAATAAAAAAATTCCTTATGGAAAAATGCTGTTATGAAATGAATGAGGATTATTGGAAGAAAATAGCCGCCGGTTATGACTTTTCTGCGGGGGATAAAAAAGTCAGCTCTCTTGAGAAGTTAAAGATATTCCCTGATTCGGTAAAAATGGATCCGGAAAAAAAGACAGGCGCGGATTTTAAAATAAGCAACCTTCCCGAAAACTGTGTGTTAAGCATAATGGATAAAACGGGTGCGGAACTTCTGACCCTAAAAGAAAGCGATTTCGGGAATAAAGGTTTTATTATATGGAACGGGAAAGGTATTGACGGTTCCTACCTTCCTGCCGGTAATTATTCGTGCGTAATCCTGGATGAAAATAAAAACAAGAAAACAATTAAAATTGTTTACAGCAAGAGTACAATAATGTTCCTTAATTAATCAATTTTTGGACAATCCCAAACAAAATATCAGTAGATGTTGAATAAAACACATAATTATGCTACTAATAAGGTATGGAGGTTGAAAACATTAAGCAATATAAAGATAAAAACATTGTTTAAATCTGAACTTTATTCTAAATTATGCTACTAAGATAATAAGACATGGAGGTGTCATATGCCAAGTAACGTAAATATAGTAAGTTTGATCTTAAGCGGGGGAATAACTATGGTGATTCTGGTTATTTGCTCGTTTATATCCACCTGGTTTATTGTAGACCGTATGATAGTGTTTGCAAAAGCAAAGAAAGTAAAGGTCACCGACCTTGCGCTTGCCGTTAAGGAAAGAATCAAGGCGAAAAGGCTTGCGGAAGCAGAGCAATTATGCAGGTCGGCCGATACTCCTGCAGGCAGGGTATTCTTAGCGGGTTTAACCACGTTTAAACTTAACAAAGCCGGGGCAGATCTGGCAATGGAAAGGCAGGGAGAAGCTGAAGCAGATCTCCTGGAACACAAACTTACAACGATAGGTACACTTGGTAATGTAGCTCCGTTTATCGGACTTTTTGGAACGGTTCTCGGGGTTATTGTCTCTTTCATGAATTACGAAGCCGCGAGTGTCAGCGGAAGTATGGCAGGGGTTTATACCGGTATTGGTCAGTCGCTTATCACGACAGCAGCCGGTCTATTTGTCGCGGTCCCGTCGGTTGTAGCGTATAACTACTTCAACTCCTTCACGGGTAAAATGTTTAAGCAGATAGAAGAAAGTTCAAACGATATACTGGAAATTCTTAAAGTAAAAAAGGGGTGAGCCGATGAAAATACGCTCCGGAAGGAAAAAAATAATCTGGGAGATAAATATCACGCCTCTCACCGATGTTACTATGGTGCTCCTGATAATATTCATGATCTCAGCGCCCGCGATGTTCCAGGCTGGGATAAAAGTTAAACTTCCCTCTGCGGTGTCCTCCGAAAAAGAGACAGAAAGGAAAGCTGTGATAACCGTAAGCGCGGAAGGCAAGATATATTGGGGAAAAGACGAAGTCAGGAAAGAAAATCTTCTCGGACTTCTTACTAATTTTCTTGCAGGCAGTACCAATAAAGTTATTATGATAGACGCGGATAAGCAGACCCCGCATGGCATGGTCGTAGCCGTAATGGACCTTGCCAGAAAAGCAGGCGCGGATAAACTTTACGTTTCCACCACAAGGGAGACTAAGTAAAAATGAAAGCAGGAGTTCCGGTTGTTTCAAGGAAAGTAAGTTCCTCGGCGCTATCGCTTTTAATATCGCTTGGCTTGCACCTTTCTTTGTTTATAGTGCTTTCCTATATTACCTTTGGAACTCCTCCGGAAACACTCCCGGTGGAAGTTTCCCTGGCCCCTGATGAAACAGTACAGCAAAAACAGGCAGAAAAACTAGAGGTTAAGAACGAAAAAACTCCCGGAGTAAAAAATCCTATTATTGAAACAAAAGATAAAGTACCCGTGGTGAAACAGGAAATGCCCAATATGGCAAAAGGCGAGAAACCCGGGGATAAGGCAAATATAAAAGATAAAGGTCCTGTCGGCAAGGAATATTCCAAAGAAGGTTCTCCCAAAGGCGCCGATGAAGGTTACACCTGGGGCGATGAGAACATGAAGATCGTAAGAAAGATAACCCCGCAAACAAGGATGTCCAAGGATAAAAGCTTTTCAGTCAGGGGAGAAGCAATAAAGGAAATTACTGCCGATTATATTCATTTTCATGCGTATGTTTACAGCCAGGAAGTTGAGGTTTCAAAAAGTCAGAAAGCCAGGGGGCAAATAAATGCCTTGAGGGGCATGGATCAGGGTATGGATAATTTTAAAAGTAAATTTAAAAGGGCCTATCTCGGGCGTGTTAAATTTGAATTATTCAAAGAGGGGGATCCCGAAATACAGATGGCTTCTATTTTTGACCCTGTTTTTAAAACGATGAATTATGTTTATGTTGCCCGGCAGAAAGTAACTTTAACCTTGGATAATAAGAGCGGGACTTTTATAGATGATTATATGAAAGAGATTGCAAATGCGGGGGGAAGCTTTTCCCCGGAATTTAAAATAATACAGAGACTCAATAAAACAATATACTATAACAAGGAACTTGATTTTTCAGGAAGTGAAATGGGCGGGCAGCCGGTATTTAATACACTTGAGGATTACGAAAAAAGAAATGCGGAACTTCAAGGTAAAGCGCTTGGAAAAGCTCTAAAAGGTGATGCCGGTAAAGATGATACTAATGGTCCGCTGGGAACTCAGGATTCTTTTGTGACGCTTTCCGTAAAAGAAGAAAGCAGAAAAGCGGCTGAAAAGGAATTGAAAAAATTGGCCATTGATGATGCAAAGAAAAAAGCAGGGCAGCAGGCCAAAGATTTAGGTATCCCGATAGAAGATATATCCCCGCTTGTTGAAGCTACCGTTGAGAATAAGGTCAAAAAAGACCTTTCAGGAAAACTTATTATCCGCGTAAGCGTTTTACTTTATTATTAAAATGAATACCCCCTCAAAGTTATTAATCTTGTTTTTTCTCTCCATTAGTCTGTTATTTTCCGGAAACGAACAAAATAACGAAATGTTTATATTAAAAGACGGAGTAACTGAGGAAGCGAAAATAGCTGATGACGGGTGGAGTTGGAACGGCGAGAAATTCAAAACGGTAAAAGTCATCGCCCTTAATAACCGTGTCGAAAAAGAAAAGTGTTTTGTAGCGGAAGGTTCGGCTTCCGAGGAAGTTGAAGCTGAATATATTCAATTCAGGTTTTACGTTTCCGGGCAGCAAATAGAAGTAGAAGCTGCAAATAAAATACTTGGAAGGTTGAATGCTTACCTGGCTGTAGATCAGGCGATCGAGAATTTTAAGGCCAAATTCGGAAGATGGGCTTTCAACCAAGCGGATTTTGTAAAAACGCTGAACAAAAGTAATAAGGGCGGGACTACCGATGACTACAAAATATATTTTACTTTGGTAAAAGAAAAAGACTCGGATATGCAAATGGCTACTTTAAATGACGAGGGGGCGCCGTTTAGTCTTATTCAATATATCTTCAAGTGCCGGCAGAGGGTTGTTTTAAAAGTAAAGAACGGGGGCAGGAAAAAACTTCTTGATATAGAAAAATATATTTCAGATTCCGGAGGAAGTGTTGAACCGGAAAATATAAGTTTTGATCCGGTTAAAGGTGTCGATAGCAATGCAAAAATATTTTACAATAGAGATTATGACCGGTTTGATAAATTTTTCAAACCTCCTTATTATTGCGCCATTGTAGATAAGGATATGGAAAATGCTGCTCTTGAAGCCCGGGGAATAGGAAAAGCTATAAAGGGGTTTATGGGCACAAATAATGAAGAAGAAAAAAACATGGATTATATAGCTCTAATAATAGACGAAACAAAGCGGGAGAATATATTAGAAAAATTGATGCCAAAGGCTATTGAGGAAGCTAAGAAAAACGCAGTAAAGCTGGCCAAAGATAATGGGATCGCGATTGAAGGAATAACGCCTCTTTTGGAAATAGAGTACAATGAAACTATTAAAAAAGATTTTTCCGGCGGTTTGAAGATAACGGCAAAAGCGAGGATCTTCTATTGAAAACAATAATGAGCATCATCATTATATTGATTTTCTTAACCGTAAACTTGCCGGCGGAAACAAACGAAAATAATAATATTTCTGAAGATATTATGAATGACCAAGTCAAGGCACAATTAAAAGACGTTGATCCAAAATGGAACTGGAACGGAGAAAACTTCAGAGTAATTCCTGCTCTGGATAATTTCAAAAAGAATGCAAAAAGCATTTCCAGCAGTCTTACTGTGGAAGATTCGGCAGTAGTGAGAGCAAAAAAAGGTCAAATTGAAGTTTATGTATACGGCAACCCCGTTAGAACGAGCTTGGTTAAAAAAATGGACTGCGATAATCAGGCTATAAAGTCCGCGAGAGAAAGTGCGGACAGGGTAATAAGCAAACTGAAAGCAGAGTATCCGCATGCGGGGATTGAAATAATAAAGGATCAAAAAATAGAAATTCAAAAAGCAACAATAATGGTAATTCCGGCTGCGGATGGAGCATCTACGAGTCGTTTTGATCCCGAATGGAATACTTCTAAGTTGTTGGTGATGACCGATGATAAGACATTAGATACAAATAAAAGCCGTATTGAAACAAAACCTGCGGAAAATAAATTATTAAAAAGAGGTAACGATTTTCAAATTGAAGATTTTGATAATTTTGTAGCCGAGGTAGGTATTGGCAAATTCAGACCCTATATGTACTGCTCCCGGGTAGCGAGAGTTAAAGTTATCATCAGCTTTCCGTTAATGAGCGATATGGAACGTACCGTAAAAGGAATGATCGTGGAACTTAAAATAGCCGGAAGATGCTCGCTTGCTCCGGTAACGGTTAACATTGAAAAAGAAAAAAGCAGATACAAATGGGAATTTGTACTTTATAATATAGAGCTTACCGAAGTTAAAAGTGGAATAAGAAATGGATTCGATTTGTATTATTACCAGGTGACAGAAACTAAAAAAGAACGGCTGGAGCGGGCGAAACTTGAAGGGATAAACTCTCTAAACGAAGAAAAAAAAGAAGCGGTAAATTCATATTGGAAAGCTGATAGTATTACGTTTACTATAAGTGAAGAGGAAAAAAAGAAAGCTGAAACCGAACTGATAAAAAGATTGATAGAAAAAGGAAAAAGAAGAGCTGTTCTTCAGGCAAAAGCTATAGGCATTCCATATTCAGTTGTTTCACCTTTGCTCGAAAGTGATCTGTCTTATGAGATAACTAATGATTACAGTGGTAATCTGATAATAAAAGGCAAGTTAAAGATGTACTACTAGCAAAGATATTTACGATTTACGAATGACAAATGACGATTTAATGAAGGCCCGCCAAAAAGACTGGCGGGGAAATATTAAGAACTCTCCGGAAAAACACTCTCCGCCGTATTAATCAAATTGGAGAACGCAATTTGCGACCTCCAATTTCTGCAAGAAAGTGCCTTTCATTGTAAAATAGCATTATAATCTGGTTTTTTGCTATAATACTATATATAAAGTGAACACGCTTTTACTAAATCAGCGGAATCAGCCTTTTAATCGGCGTAATCACTGTTGGCAAACAAGTAACCGCTAATAAATACGCGAAGTATAAATATACTATGGAAACGTTTGCGCCAAGGAAAAAATGAACCCGTATCATAAAACGACCGGTATAATCATAAAAGTCAGAAGTTATGGCGAGGCAAATAAGCATCTTACTATATATACCAAAGCGTACGGGAAGATACATGCGGTGGCTAAAGGTGCGAAGAAGATGAAAAGCCGGTTTGGGTCTACGGTGGAGCTCTTTACGGAAACGAAACTCTTTTTGTATAAGCAGGCATATGCCGACCTTTATCTCCTGACACAAAGCCAGATTTCGACGCATTTTAAAAATATCTCCAAGGATGTAAAAAAATATACGTATGCGTCCGCGGTTTCTGATTTTATGAATACGTTTGTGCCGTTCGGAGAGAAGAGTCATTCTTTGTATGAACTTTTCATTCATACTTTGCACAGGCTGGATACACAGAAACATGAAGATAAAGTATTTTCTATGTTCATGGTGAAGTTTCTAACCCAGGTCGGTTTCAGAATAGCGCTTGATTCCTGCACGTCCTGCGGGGCGGACCTGAAGCAGAACAAACGAATGTCCGTAAGCCCGAAGCATGGGGGAGTGGTTTGCGAAACCTGCGCAAGCGGGATTTCAACCGTGGAGGTGTATAATAACACGCTTAAGCTTATGGATTTTCTGCACAGAAAAACTTTTGATACGCTTTCAAAAATAACTATCGAAAATCAATCACATATGGAGATAGAGAAAGTAGTGGAGCATTTTCTGGAGTATAACTTTGAGCTTAAGTTAAAAAGCTTGAAAGTAATGGAGAGTATAAGATCCTATGGCGAATAAAAAAGCGGTTATATTGTTATCAGGCGGGCTTGATTCGACGACGACGCTATATTATGCGAGGGCAAAAGGTTATAAATGTTTTTGTCTGTTGTTCGACTACGGGCAGAGGCATAAAAAAGAGCTTAAGGCGGCCGTAAAGCTTGCAAAGATGAATAAAAGCCCCTACAATATAGTTAAAATTGCCTTGCCGTGGTCTAAGAGCGCTTTGACCGACAGAAAGGTGAAAGTCCCCGAAAAGTGCAAAAATATCGGAAAAGATATCCCTGTGACTTATGTTCCGGCAAGAAATACAATATTTTTAAGTTTTGCAGCTTCTTTCGCCGAATCAATAGGAGCCAATAAAATATTCATTGGCGCAAATGCTTTGGATTACAGCGGTTATCCCGACTGCAGGCCAAACTATATTAAGGCGTATGAAAAAGCCGTTAACCTCGGAACAAAAAGCGGGGTTTCAGGAAATAAATTAAAAATAGAAACACCGCTTATCAGCATGACAAAAGCAGAGATAATAAAACTGGGTAGAAAGCTTAAAGTTCCTTATGACCTGACCTGGTCCTGCTATAAAGGCGGAAAAAAGCCGTGCGGAGTTTGTGATTCATGTTTGCTCCGGGAGAAAGGATTTGAAGAATCTGTAAAATAAGAACGTTTTTATAATAGCATTTGTCATTTAATATGCTAAAATACATAATAGAATAAGTAAAAAAGAGGTGGAAAAATGGGGTTGATAGCGATAGTTCTTGCAGTACTTTGTTTTCTCTTTATCTGTTTTCTTGCGGTTCTTGGTGTAAAGTCCATAATGGGAAAAACAGTCAGCGGTTCCGAGGCCTTGCTTGGAGAGATTGGAAAAGTTATAAAAGCGTTGAAACCGGAGGGTATTGTAAACGTCAGTCGTGAAGATTATACGGCAAAAAGCAAAGATGGTGTTACCATCGAAGTGGGCTCTAAAGTAAAAGTTGTTGCTTTTGAAGGAGTTAAAATAATCGTGGAAAAAACACAGTGAGAAACATATTAATAGGGTTTACCCTGGCATTAGTAGTAGCAATCATCTTTAAAAAATACTTTAAATAAATTCAAGGAATATTGAAAGTATGGAAATTTTCTTTTTTATACCGGTAATAATAATTACCTTTTTTATGATAGTGGTCTTTAACTCAATTAAAATAGTTAAAGAGTATCAGCGCTTAGTTGTGTTTCGCCTGGGCAAACATTTTGGAGTTCTCGGTCCGGGTGTGGTTTTTGTCTGGCCTGTTATAGATCAGGCCGTCTGGGTGGATTTAAGAGAGTCAACTCTTGAATTTGTGAAAGTAAATTGTATGGCAAAAGACGGAAAAGAAGTTTCTTTTGACCTGTCAGTAAAATTTCAGATAATAGATCCTGTGGCATCCGTGACAAAGGTGAAAAATATTTATAATGATTCAAAAAACGTTACGGAAAAACTTTTGCGCGATTTTATTGAAAGATATTTTTCTCAGGATATTCCTTTTAGGAAGAGAGAAATTGGTATGCTTTTTAAAGAAGTCCTGGAAAGAGCAGTTAAAGATTGGGGAGTAAAAATAATATCTGTCGAATTAAAATAATTCTGATTTAAGGAGGTAACAAAGATGAATGCATATGTAGTGATACCGGCAGTGTTTGGCATATTTGTAGTTCTGGTGATATTCAATGCGATAAAGATAGTTAAGGAGTATCAGAGGCTGGTGCTTTTCCGTCTCGGAAAGCATGCTCCGGGAGGCGTGCTCGGACCCGGGATTACCTTTGTCTGGCCTGTTATTGACCAGATAGTCTGGGTGGACTTAAGAGAATCCTACCTTGAAATTCCTCAGCAGACTTGCATTACGAAGGACAATGCTCCGCTCTCGGTTGATTTTCTTATTTACTGGAAAGTCGTTGATCCGGCGCTTTCAGTTATTCAGGTTAGGAATTTTGCCGGTGCCGCGCAGGGTATTGCAACTACAACTCTCCGTGCCGTTGTCGGCGATATTGCGCTTGACGAAGTTCTGTCCAAGAGAGAACAGATAAATACAATTTTACGAACCAAACTTGATGAAGTTACCGGAAGATGGGGTGTAAAAGTTACCTCCGTAGAAATTAGAGAAATTACTCCTCCGGTGGAAGTGCAGACTGCCATGACCAAACAGATGGCTGCGGAAAGAAACAGAAGAGCTGTTGTAACCGAAGCAGACGGTACAAAATCAGCCGCGATAACCATAGCTGAAGGTGAAAAGCAATCGGCAATACTCAGGGCCGAGGGTGAAAGACAGGCCCAGATGCTTAAGGCAGAAGGTTATGCAAAAGCGCTTGAGAGTATATTCGGGGCGGCTAAAAATATTGACGAGAAGACAATGGGACTTCAGTATCTTGAAGCCTTAAAAGCTCTTGGCGCTTCTCCGTCAACGAAGTATATCTTCCCGATGGAGTTTACGTCTCTTCTAAAGCCGTTTGTAAGCAATATTCAGTCGGCACTTGGGACAAATAAAGAAAAGAAGTAAGGTGATGTAATGAAGGGGCGCGGTGAAAATCGCGCCCTTTTTTATTATCCGCCTAGGCGGATTGAGAAAAAGATTTATGGATAGATATTTATACTTTTTCTCAAAATAAACTTCGTAGTTCGTCCACCTTCGGTGAGATCTCGCCAAAGGCGGATACTTTTATTCGAAAACTCCTGAAATACTACATATTGACTAACAATCTTCAAAAACACTACTTATTGTGGTTTATACAGGGTAAAAACGCCTTGTTTTTGCAGGTTTTACGGAAAAACAGGGTGGGGGGCTTGTCAAAATCAAAGTTATAGTGTATACTGTACATGTACCTAACAGTACCAGCAAAGAGCAGTTTTCGACCGCAAGGAGAAAATGCTTCTCCGGGCGGTTTTTTTGTTGGTATAAATCTAAAGG
>MFGS01000070.1:8487-10101 GCA_001778355.1 Candidatus Firestonebacteria bacterium RIFOXYA2_FULL_40_8 | reverse complement strand
AAAATATTCTTACTTTGATTATGTAGAGAGAAAATATAAAACCTTAACCTCTAATCCGATAACTCTTAATGTTGCCCAGGGGCCAAAAGAGGATTCCGGTTTTTCTGATCTGCCTTCTCTTCCAGCCGCGGAAGGAGTGAAAGTATTTGGAAATGATATCAGGCATATTAAACAGACAAATAAATTTACCTATGCAAAAGAAGTATTTTATAGATCGCCCTTATTTGTTATTTTAAATTTACTTCCGCTTCTGACCTGGCTCTTTATTTTGATTTACCGGCGTTTGCAATATTCCAGAGAACAGAATGTTGCTTTATTTAAAGCCTCGAGGGCTTACAGCCGTGCCTTAAAATCCCTTAAAGCCGTTAATAAAAAGAAGAAAGACGAAGGGTTAGGCCGGCTCGAGATTATTTTTGCGGAGTATATCGGAAGCAAAGTTAACCGTCCCGGAGCGGGCCTTTCCGTGGCTGATATAAGATGTATTCTTTCCGGAAAAGTCGGTCAGCCGGAACTGATTGAAAAAGCAGCGGAGCTTTTTGAAGAGCTGCATTTTTTAAGATTTGCTCCTTCAGGGAGAGAGGGTGCGGATTTGGCGCAACTTATGGAAAATATAAAGGAAATGATAATTAAGCTTGAAAAGGCGGGTCTATGAAGCCGTATCTTCTAATATTTTCTTTGCTGGTGGCATTTGCCCGGGCAGATGCAAATATTGAGAGCGCGAATAAACTTTACGAAACGGGAAAATATTCCGAAGCGGTGGCTGCTTTTAATACCGTACTGGACGGCGGAAACAAAAGCGCGGAAGTATATTATAATCTCGGTAATTCATATTTTAAGGATAAAAAACTGGGGTTGGCTATACTTTGTTATGAAAAAGCTCTGAAAATCTCCCCGAGAGATGCTGATATTAAGTATAACCTCGATTTCGCAAGAAGTTTTATCAAAGAAACAGCTGTGGCGGATGCGGCCTCGAAAATCATCAACGCGATTTATTATTTTCTGACGATAAATGAACTTTGTGTTATTTTATCGCTGATTTTTATTCTCCTGATGGGGCTGATTATTTACCGGCTTTTCAAGAAGAATGAACTTTCCTACTGGTTGACCTTCAGTTTTTCTATTCTTTTTGGAATACTTTTTGTCTTTAGTTCTATGCGGATAGTTGAGAATGAAAACACGAAAACAGCAATCGTGACCTCTGCCTCGGTCGAAGCCAAAGCTGCTCCCATAGAATCAAACCCTGCCTCTTTTACTATTCCCGAAGGAAAGAAACTATACATAATAAACACCCGTCAGGATTGGGTGGAAATCCTCCTGAAATCCGAAAATATGAAAGGCTGGATCAAGAAAGATACAATTTCGGAGATTTAAAACCAGTTTTCCTCTTGTCTTTACCCCTGTTTTAATATATATTAAGACTATTCGAAATACTAGTAAATAAAGGGGAATATAATGGTCCAAAATAAAGAATTAATGACCGGAAATGAGGCGATAGTCAGAGGGGCTATAGAAGCCGGCCTTTCCTATTCAACCAGCTATCCGGGAACACCTGCTACTGAGATTCTTGAATATCTGGCGAAAAACTTCAAAGGTCGGGTGGAATGGTCGGTTAAC
>MFGS01000070.1:0-8475 GCA_001778355.1 Candidatus Firestonebacteria bacterium RIFOXYA2_FULL_40_8 | reverse complement strand
TATGAAACTGCGGTAGGTGCGGCCTATACCGGAAGGCGGGCAATGGTTTCCATGAAGCACGTTGGACTTAACGTGGCTGCTGATCCTTTAATGACGTCTGCTTATTTAGGTAACAAAGGCGGTTTTGTGGTCGTAGTTGCCGATGATCCGGGGGCCTATTCTTCTCAGAACGAACAAGACACCCGGGTATTTGCACGTTTTGCAAAAATTGCGCTTTTTGAACCGTCTGATTCCCAGGAAGCCAAAGATTTTGTAATGGCGGCGTTTGACCTTTCTGAAAAATACAAGATGCCGGTGATGCTGCGGAGTCTGACAAAACTTTCGCATACTTCTTCTCCGGTGACAAAAGGTGAAATGCGGGAAGAAAATAAAGTTGCACTTAAGAAAGATCCCGCCCAGTTGATCGCTGTGCCGTCCAATGTGGTACGTCTGCATAAAGCTCTGGTAGAAAAGCAGAAAGGTTTAATGGAAGACGGCGCGGTTTACAATAGTGTGTTTAAGGATAAACAAAAGAAAGGAATTATTGCCTGCGGGATCGCTTACAATTATGCTATGGAATACGCGGAAGATTTTGCGGTGCTGAAAGTCTCTTTCTATCCTCTGGATGAGAAATTGGTTAAAGATTTTGTTACCGGACTTACCGAAGTAGTTGTTCTCGAAGAGGGTGAACCTGTAGTGGAAGAGATGGCCAGGAAGTTCCATTCCAATGTTAAAGGTAAAATTACGGGAGAAATAAACAGGGTCGGGGAAGTGGGCGCTGATGCTCTCGGGGTCTATTTGAAAAAGCAGACGGTTTCTTCGGGGATTAAAGAGCTTCCTAAACGTCCTCCCGTGCTTTGTCCCGGTTGCGGACATAGAGAACTTTATAAAGCTTTGAAAGCGGCAAACCCTACTTTCACTGCAGGAGATATAGGTTGTTATACTCTGGGGTGTAATCCGCCTTTAGAAGCTTTGGATTCCTGTCTTTGCATGGGTGCAAGTATTTCCAAAGCCGCAGGAATAGCGGGGCAGGGAATAAAAAGGGTTGCCTGTGTTATTGGGGATTCTACATTTATGCATATGGGAATTCCGGCTTTAATAAGCGCTGTTTACAATAGGGCAAATATAACGGTTTTGATACTGGATAATTCTTCAACGGCAATGACCGGCCACCAGCCGACGCCTCTGATAGGTATAACTGCGAAAGGCCATGAAGTACCGAAGGTCATATTAGAAGACCTGTGTAAAGCAAGCGGAGTTACTTCGGTAACCGTGATAGATCCGATAAATATCGAAAAGACAACCGCTTTAATAAAAGAAAATTTAGATAAAGAAGACGGAGTGAATGTAATAATAGCAAGAAGACCGTGTGTGCTTTCGAAAAAAAAGTGACGAGTGACGGGTTACGAGTAGCGGGTTCTACATCAATGAATTATTATTATATTAGCTCCATAGCGTAAAACCCGTAACTCGTAACCCGCGACCCGTAACGTTACTAAAGGAGAGATATTTATGGTTGATAAATTGATCTGGAATCCAAAAGCTGAATCCATGCTTCCGAAAGAAAGAGAACTCTTACAACTGGAACGTCTTCAACATATTGTAAAGTACGCGTACGAGAATGTTCCTTACTACAAAAAGTCTTTTGATGCTGCAAAAGTAAAGCCTTCTGATATAAAATCGTTAAAAGATATTACTAAGCTCCCTTACACTTCTAAAGATGATCTTAGAAGTGCCTATCCTTTCGGGATGTTCGCAGTTCCTCACGAAGAAATACTGGAAATACATACTTCTTCCGGCACAACCGGGCGTCCGGTTGTTGTCGGCTATACGGCTTCTGATATTGAACTCTGGGGTGAAGTAATGGCACGTGCGTTGTCTATGGCAGGAACAACTAAAGCTGATTGGGTGCAAAATGCGTACGGTTATGGTCTATTCACAGGTGGTCTCGGAGTTCATTACGGCGCCAGAAAAATCGGTGCGAATATTATACCTATATCCGCCGGAAATACAAAAAGGCAGCTTGAGATTATGAGAGACTTTGGAACAACAGTACTTACCTGCACTCCGTCCTATACACTATATCTTGCAGAAGTTGCAGCGGAAGAAGGCATTGATCTGAAAAAATGCAAATTAAAAGCCGGTGTTTTTGGCGCTGAGATGTGGACAGAAACAATGCGTGACGAAATAGAAAAACGTTTGCACTTGACGGCTCTGAATATCTATGGTTTAACCGAAATAATAGGCCCGGGAGTTGCTCAGGAATGTATTGAAAAAACAGGTCTCCACCTGCAGGAAGATCATTTCTATCCTGAAATAATCACTCCGGACACGCTTCTTCCGGTAGCAGAAGGCCACAAAGGTGAACTGGTACTTACTACTTTAACAAGAGAAGGGACACCGATGATACGGTTTAGAACAAAAGATATAACCGGTCTAAGGCATGGAGTGTGTAAATGCGGCAGGTCAACCGTGAAAATGGACAGGATAACCGGAAGATCTGATGATATGATGAAAATCCGTGGTGTTATCGTATTCCCTTCTCAGATTGAGAAAGCCTTACTTGAAATACCGGGAATTGAGCCGCACTATAAGATAATTATTACCAGACCTAACCAGCTGGACGAGCTTGAGGTACATGTGGAAACCTCAAAAAAGTTGTTCTCGGATGAAGTAAGACATATAGAAGAAATTAAGAATAACATAGAGAGTCATATTGAGCGTGCAATAGGAATAAGGATAAAAGTGACGCTGGTCGAACCGAAGTCAATACAAAGAAGCGAAGGCAAGGCAAAGCGCGTGTTCGACATGCGGAACCTGAAGTAAAACGGATGCTTGGATGTTTGGACGGTTAGATGTTTGGCAAAAGCTCGAAAACCGGAAATCATTTATGGTACTACAAATGGATAATATTTTTAAAGGAGGTATTATGACACAGGTGAAGCAGGTTTCGATATTTTTAGAGAACAAGAAGGGGCGGTTACTGGATGCTTTAAAGGCTCTAGCTAAAGCTAAGATAAATATCAGAGCACTTTCGGTTGCGGATACTGCGGACTACGGGATTCTCAGGATGATAGTATCCGATGTCCCGAGGTCTAAGGCAGCTCTTGAAGCCTCAGGCTTTACGGTAAAGGAAACTGAAGTTATCGCTATTGGAGTTAACGACCAGCCGGGCGGGTTAGCGAAGATACTTGAAGTTCTGAATAACGCAGGCTTAAATGTAGAATACGTCTATGCCTTCGCCGAAAAACACGAAAACGATGCGATAGTAGTTCTTAGGACAGAAAATATTGAACTTGGGATTAAAACGCTGACTAATGCGAAAGTAAAGATACTTGAGGCAAAGAAGGTGTATTCTATCTAAAACAACGTAGCGAGTGACGGGTTGCGGGTAGCGGGTTAGAAGCAAATAAAAAGGGTGCGAGTAGTCGCACCCTTTTTTTAATACTTTCATATAACCAGTAACACATTATTCTGGAACCCGCTACTCGTAACCCGTCACTCGTTACCTTTTCTTCAACTTTTTCTCAAATTCCAGATTCTGCTTTACTGCTTTAATATCCCTTACATCTATGATTAGCATGGCGTTCTTTCTTGATTTGGGGACATAAACATATGCGTTCTCGACATTCAACCTGTTCTTGGCTATTATTTTGGCAACATCGTTAAGCCCGCCCGGTTTATCCTTCATAACTATACCGAGGACTTCGGAAAGATAGGCGGTCAGTCCGGCTTCTTTATACTTTTTGTGGGCAAGTTCAGGCTTATCGACAATTATTTTGATAACACCGTACTCTCCGCTGCTCGCTATGTTAAAAGCAAGAATGTTAATCTTGTTCTCAGCCAGAACACTGGTTAAGCGTTCAATCTTCCCCGGCTGGTTTTGTACAAACACTGAAAGCTGTTTAAGTATGGGCATGGTTAATCCTCCGGATTAAGTTTGTAAGGTTTTTAAGGTTTGTAAAGTTTATAAAGTTGTTTTTAAGTGTGGTGCTATTGTGTTTTTCTCGTTTTGAAATTAAATATAGGTGACAACATGCGTTGACACACCGAGAAAAACTATTTTTAACAAATAAAACAATATTTTTCAAATAATATCCTTCAAAGATGTTAGACCTTACAAACATTATAAACTTTAAAAACCTTACAAACTTGAGCAAAATTTAGTAAATTTTGCGATTATCGAAAACGCGCTTTGCTTTTCCTTCTGAAATGGGGAGAGAGCCGGGTTCGACGAGTTCTACGCTTGGCCTTACCAGTATTTCGGTTCGGAGTTTCTCAGTAAGGTCGGCCTGGAGTTTCTTAAGATGTTCCAGGTTGCCGTCGAATAATTTCTTGGTTATTTCTACTTTTACTTTTATCTTGTCGCCTTCATCAAGGTAGATCTGGTAGTTTTTCTCGACATGGGCAACGCTCATAAGGACACGTTCTATCTGCTGGGGATAAATATTAACGCCGCGCATGATGAACATATCGTCGGCTCTTCCTTTTATTCTCATTATTCTTCTGTGCGTGCGCCCGCATTTGCACTTTTCAGGAATTATCGCGGTAATATCCCTTGTCCGGTACCTGATAATGGGCATACCTTCTCTTGTAAGAGTGGTGAGTATTAGCTCTCCGGTCTCCCCGTCGGGAAGCGGCCGGTCTGTTTTCGGATCAACTATTTCCATAAGATAAGAATCTTCCCAGAGATGCATCCCATTTTGATATTCACATTCAAAGGCAACTCCGGGTCCGTTCATTTCCGTAAGCCCATAGGAGTTATAAACCTTCACCTTTAATATTTTTTCTATCTTTTTCTTAGTTTCTTCCGTGTAGGGTTCAGCCCCCATATAAGCTCTCTTAAGCTTTATCTTTTTCCTGAAGGCAGGGCCTTTTTTCTCGAAGATATCGGAAAGATACAGGGCATAAGAAGGGGTTAAGTGAATTGACGTTGTCTTGAAATCTTCCATGAGGAGGAGCTGTCGTTCCGTATTCCCTATAGCCGAAGGAATAACAAGTGCGCCTACTTTTTCTGCGCCGTAATGCATCATCAGCCCGCCGGTGAACAATCCGTAGCTCATCATATTTTGAAGTACATCCGCCTTGGTTACACCGGTCATGGTGAGGCATCTTGCAATATTATTTGCCGCAACATCAATATCTTTTCTGGTAAAGAAAACAGCCTTAGGCTTTCCGGTTGTACCGGAAGAAGTGTGAAGACGCATAGTGTCGTGGTGGTGAATTGTCAGGAGCTTGTCGGGATAATTCTTTTGGAGGTCGTCCCGGGTGGTAAACGGCAGTTTTGAGATATCTTCCAGTGTTTTAATATGTCCGGGAGTGACGCCTTTTGCCTTAAAAAGCTTTTTATAATAAGGAACTTTATTGTAAACCAGCGCTGCTGTTTCTTTCAGGCGTTTCAGCTGGAGTTTTTCCAGCTTATCCCGTTTCATGGTTTCAAATTCTTTCTGCCAGAACATAATGTCTCCCTGTCAAAGCGAATGTTTTGATATTATATAAGATATGTGGCTAGATGTAAATTGAAAAGAAAGTGGTGGAAAATAACCCCCAACCGTACCTTCCCCCTATAAAAGAGCAGGGGGAAGCGAACTGATGTGATGGCGGTTTACATTCCTGAATCTTTTATTATATTTTTAAGAACATTTGCGGAGTTGATGAGCTGGCCCTCTTCTTTGCTGTCAAGTTTTATATCAAGGACTTCTCTGACCCCGCCTTTGTTGACGATCGCGGGAATACTCAGGTAGACGTCTTTAATACCCAAATAGCCGTTTATAAGATTTGAAACAGGCAGTACTGAATTCTCGTCTTTTATAATAGCGCTTGTTATTCTTACCAAAGCAAGTCCTATGCCGTAGGAGGTTTCGCCTTTTCTTTTTATTATTCCGTAAGCAGAACTCTTAACTTCCTTAAATATCCGTGCCAGCTCGTCCTGGTAGTTGCACGATTTATCACCGCATTTTAAACAGTAGTCCTTAATGTGGATGCCGCCTACAGTTGCGCTGCTGTAAGCCGGAAATTCACTGTCTCCGTGCTCGCCAAGAATGTAAGCGTGTACATTGTGCGCGTCTATTTCGAAATGCTTGCTGAGTAGAAATCGGAGCCGTGCGGAATCAAGGACCGTACCGGAGCTTATTACTTCTTTTGACGGCTTTCCCGAGAGTTTAAAAGCGGTGTAAGCCAGAACATCCACAGGGTTGGTTACGACCAGTATAATTGAAGAGGGGGAATACTTCATGATGGCCGGTATTATATTTTTATAAAGCGCCACATTTTCCTTTACCAGTTCGAGCCGCGTTTGTTCGGGTTTTTGATTTTTACCTGTGGTTATTACGATCAGATCTGAATTTGCCAGAGAGTCATACTCTCCATATACAATTTCAACAGGTGAATAATACGGCGCTCCGTGAGAAAGATCAAGCACTTCTCCTTCAGCTTTTTCTTTGTTTATGTCGAGTATATTTATCTGCCTGGCAAGCCCGCTGATGGCGAGTGCATAGGCGTAACGCATGCCTACATTTCCTGCACCTATGATAGATATTTTTGGTTTTAACAGATTTTTTGTCATATTTTTCTCCGTGGAATCCTGTCTATGATAAGATTATATACCCGGAAGTCAGCTCAGACAAGGAAAATATATGCAAAAAAAGAAAGGGCAGCTTGCGCCGCCCTTTCTGATAAAACGTAGCTGCTTAAAACGCTTTGAAAAGGTAGGTAACTGTCAGGTAGAAATTGTAGTTTGTACCTACCAGTGTTCCTGCCGCGTCATAGTTGGTTTCATATATTAACTGCGGAACTACGATAAAGGTCGGGGTGACCGCATAGGAGAATCCGCCGTAAATACGGTTGGAGTTTATCCCGTTCCTGTAGAAACCAAGTGCTGACGGTGCTGCATCAGCGTCCTGCTGAACACCGATGAAGAGTTCATCTGAAAGAAGAAGGGTCAGGTTTTTATCTATACAGTTAAGCTTGTAAGCGAAAGTAAGCATTTCCCGTATCATGGAAGAAAACCCGGTTCTTAAATCTTCAGTTGCATAGTTAGACGCGTAAATTGTATTGTGTGAAATCACTCTGTCAGAAATAGTTAAATCATCGCTGACTTTCCACTCAATTGTGGGAATTACTTCTATGTTATGAGAGAAAGGAGCGGTTTGGGTGAATCTGTTAGGGAAATACATATAGTAGTACCAGAGAGAAAGTTTAAATTTGAAAGAATCATCGATCTTTATTGCGTAGTTAGGACCTACAAAGAGTTCCATAAAGTAGGTGTCGGACGGCATTCCTGAGCTTTTGTAAAACTCCCATCTGTGTCCCGGCATTACGGTAAAAGAAAGATCCGGAGAAAGAAGAGTTGTGAAGTTTAGATTCTCCCACATTCTGCGGTTTCTCGGCTCAGCCGAGGAAAGTCCTGTGAAAACAAAAGCACAGGCGAGTAGTGCAAATACCAGCTTCTTCATATTACTTGCCTCCTTTGATACCTTCAAAGCACTTTTTTAAGTGCTTTTCTTCGGTTTTTTTGGTCATTAAACTTACCACTACTATTACAATAAAAGATACAGGAAGAGCGACAACTATCGGGTCGAGTGTTGCGATAACCGGAGTTGTTGCCAGAGTATCTTTATTGAAGATGAACTTGCAAATCTTGAGCGCTGAAGACTCCTTTGTGTGGAAGAACGTCATCCAGAACAAGCTTGTTAAAGAGCCGATGATAAAACTTGAAATTGCAGCTGTTTTCGTGACTGTTTTTGAGTAGAGCGCGCCAATGTACATCGGAATGAATGCCGCGGCGCAAAGTCCGAAGAAAAGAGAGGTGCCGATGGCAATGATGTTCGAACCGCCCTCAAGTACTTTCGGAAGAAGCCAGGCAACAACAACCGCAAAAATAATACCGATGCCTGTTCCGACTTTATTAAGTAAAAGGGTGTTTTTTGATTTAATATCCAGGCCTTTCTCGTAAAAGTCACGGCTGAGAGCCGTACCCATAGTGTGGAATTGCGAGGATAGCGTGGACATTGCAGCTGCCAGTAGTGTTACCATGAATAGTGTTGTGAACCATTCTGGCATTGCTTTTGCGATATACATCGGGATAATATTATCAGGTATTGCTTTTTTTGGAGGTTTTACGGCTGCCGGCGCTGCTGTTGTTCCGGTTGCCTGTTTTTCTGCCGCAACAGGAACTGCCGCTTTTGGCTCTTCTTTCGGTGCTACATACGTTCCCTCGTCCATAGCTTTAAGGACTGCGGGATCCGCTGTCGTGACATCAAGGGATATCATCTTATATTTTTCAACAAAGTAAACATTGGTAAGTGCGCCGACCGTGAAAGCGACACCGGTCATCATGAGAATAAAGACACCTCCGATGAGTACCGCGCGGTTTAGTTCTTTGTTCGATTTTACTGTCATAAATCTTACGGAAAGCTGAGGTTGTGCAAGTACGCCGAGTCCTACACCCATAACGAGCGTGGTGACAAGAGACATCCACATAGGCGAAGCAAATTT
>MFGS01000069.1:20439-23589 GCA_001778355.1 Candidatus Firestonebacteria bacterium RIFOXYA2_FULL_40_8 | reverse complement strand
AGAACATCTTTTTGCAACTTTTGGCACAGCCTCTCACGCTCGGGGTTTTCTTTGGCATAACGTCATAAATTCTAAACAAAATCATCGAATCTATATTATATATCTTCTTTTTTAGTGTTTAGTACTTTAACCTTAGTTATTGTTTATCACTTAGTGCTTATTTCTTAGTAATTCCGCTTCACTCCTACCACTTTATTTCTCTGTGCTTCTTTAAGGCGTCGTCGGCTTCCTTTGTCTTCATTTTTTCCAGGGCGTTGACGGCGGCGGCTTGGACTCCGGGGTTTTTATCTTTTAAGGCGCCTATCAAAAAGGGGACTACATTTTTTGTGACGGGGCCGATATTGCCTAGAGCTAAAGCGGCAGCGGCTCTGATGTCTTTCTTTGAATCTTTAAGAAGCCAGACCAAAGCAGGGGCGGCGTCTTTTGCTTCCGGGCCGATAGCGCCAAGGGCCGTTATCGCGCAAATACGGGTATAATTATCTTTGTCGCTTAAAGCGGAGTTTAAAGCGGGAACGACGTTTTTGCTGACTGCTCCTATTTTTCCCAGAGCTTCCGCGGCGCTTCCTCTCGTCAGGGAATCATTACTTTTCATCGCGTCGGTTAACGCCTGCACGGCAAAGGACAGATCCGGCCCTATTTTGGTAATTGCCGACATGGCAAGGGCTCTGACGGCGGAATTTTCATCGTTCATCGCTTTGCACACCGCTTTAATCCCGTTTTCAGGAAGCGGTAATAATTTTACAAGTGAACCGACAGCTGAACAGCGGACGCTCACGGTTTTATCCGCGGAGAGTTTTACCAGCGCGGTGATAACTTCCGCATCGGCCTGCTTTAAAAACCCGAAGGCCTCAGCGGCTTCGGACCGAAGGTC
Organism: Candidatus Firestonebacteria bacterium RIFOXYA2_FULL_40_8; assembly: GCA_001778355.1. GTDB lineage: Bacteria > Oederibacteriota > D2-FULL-39-29 > D2-FULL-39-29 > D2-FULL-39-29 > D2-FULL-39-29. Next base: position 22,718 of record MFGS01000069.1, on the reverse strand, counting down.
ATCGTCACTGTCATTGGCACGGTCTAAAAGAGCGGCGGCGGCAGAGGAACTCCCTTTCACTTTTGCTTTCACTCTCTTTAACGCCTTCTCGGCTACGGTTTTAACCTCAATGTTTTTATCCTTCAACGCTTCGGTTAAAGGAACAGTCACCGTCTCGCTGTCTTCTCCCGCTTTTCCGAGAGAAGTGACGGCATAAACACGTACTTTCCAGTCAATATCTTTTGTTAAGGAAATCAGCAGGGGCACCACATCTTTTGTGACAGGCCCGAGCCGGCCGAGCGCTTCAATTGCGCTTAAACTGGTTGTTCTGTCCTTGCTTTTGATTTTTTCTATAATTGCGGCAGTGATCTCCTGTTTTGCGGCATCGTCCAGCCGTAAAAAATCATAGAACGAGTACTTGCGCGTGTCCTCTTCTTTCGCGATCAGTTTACCTACCAGAGACATGTCCGTCGCGGCAGTAATAAAATTACAAAGAAGAAAAACCAGCACGCCTGCGTTTACCAAAAATACTTTTTTATTCGGCATATTCATACCTTCCTATGTATTTTATTACTCGATAACGCATACCTTATAGATATGTACTTTATCCAGTTTAAACTGCAATTTTCCGCCCTGTTTTTTTACGCTTGCGTTCTTACATTTTTCATCAGGGGAAATAACTGTAAGTTTGCCTTTTTTTCCGGCATTTATCTTGATATCAACGTTCTTCAGATCTTTATCCAGATTGAAGTTAAGAACGTGCAGTATCTGTTTCCCCTCTTTTTCGAGAAGCTCAATGATACATCCCGCCGGAGCTTTTACTTCCAAGGCCCGGTCACGGCCAAGGAGTTTGTTAATATTGTCTGCAAGTTCTTTATGATTAAGAGGGAGTTCCCAGTACCTCGGGTTTATATACCACTCTTCCGGCTTGTAAGAGTACGGTATCTTATGCTTTATCTCCTTCATATATACTATCTCACCTTTGCCATATTTTGAGGCTTTTTCCGTGAAAGAGGCAAAGAGCCCTTCTTTTCTCTTTCTGTACCATTCGTTGAACTCCCCGGTTTTCTCGGTAAACAAAAGCTTTCCGCCCGCCTTAACGAATTTCAATATCTTTTCTCCCTGTTCATCGGATAAACATTCAACATCCGGAAGAATTAAAACAGAGTAATCAGAAAGGTCAGAAAGATGCCGGTCAAGCACAATGTCGAAAGGTATCTGAGCCGAAAGGAGGGTCTGCATAACGGCCACATTGGAGTAGTACGGGTCAACTCTGTTGTACGACAGGGAATAGCAGGATTCAAGGAGAGCCACTTTCGCGGCGGATTTTGTTCCGGAATAAATATCCGCATGTTCTTCTCTAAACGCAATATACTTTCTGGCTTCAGGGGTGATCCCTGTTTTTAAAGGACTGCCGAATCTTCCGCAATCTCCCTGATTAAAAGCCAGCGCTTCCCCGATGGAAATCTTTAAATGCCTGTCTGACTCATGACTGTTATTCGGCACCACAAAATTCCCCATAGCCCTTGCGAGTTTAAAAGACCGTATCATAGAGATAATTATCCCGTTCTTGTCTATCTTCGGATACGGATCATGCTCGTTGTAAAAACCGTCGATATATTTTCCTATCTCCGCCATATCTATCCCGTTCCAGTACATGGAATTAAAACCCCAGCTCGGGTAAACATTCCACTCAAGAATAATATTTTTCTTCAAACTCTTCGCGTAGGCGCAAAGTTCTTTTACCGCGTTGTTCAATGTCTCGCATTTGAAATTTACCCACTCCTGTGTGGAAGGGTCGGTAATCTTGTACAAGTCTATCGGCATGTTCCATTTATTCCACGCCGGAGGGAGGATGCACTCCAGATTATCGTAACCGAATACTTCCTTCGCCAGTTTTCTCCCCTTCTCCGTATCCAGACGGTATTTATTTTTGACAAACTCCACGTACTTTTCTTTACAGGCGTCACACGTGCAAGCTTCCGGCTCCATGGATATTCCCACATTATCAAAGCCGATCATATCGAGTCCCACTTCCTGTATACCTTTCTTGATAACTTTTTTCAGATAGTTGATGTAACTTGCATTGTTAAGGCACGGTTTGTATCTGAAAAACTGAGGAGCGTAACCCAGCGTAATGTTTAACCCGTTTTTATCCTTACACGCCCACCCTTTTGACTCCGGCTCCTCCAAGTACATAGTTTCATACTGAAAAGTTCCGAACTGGAGATATCCTTGAACTATAATTCCGTTTTTGTGGCAGAGTTTTGTGAACTTGATGGTGTTCGCGATTTCTTCCG
>MFGS01000069.1:14248-20382 GCA_001778355.1 Candidatus Firestonebacteria bacterium RIFOXYA2_FULL_40_8 | reverse complement strand
CTCTTCATCCACCCTCGCATACCCCACTCTCCGCCTAAACATCAACGGCTCATGGTTTGAAGTCATTACAATCCCCTGCCTTTTTAGTATCTCCGGTAATTCCATCTCTTTCCTCCTAGAATTTAAGGGCCGGTTATCTGCCCTTAGTTATATTTAAATTTATATGCTTTAAAACACGTTTTAGTATATCATAAAACAATCGTTGTTTTTCGCTTTAGCTGTCTTCGTTTTCCGTATTCATTATTCCGTTATATCCCACCCCGAAAAGCCCGATGCAATATCCCGTTCCGTGAACTCCCAAATCACTACTTTTTTATTTCTCAGTATCTCCATATTATTAACAAGTATTAATCTTGTGTTTTTCGCAGCGCCGCCGTCGCTTAAGATGTAATCCACCGCGGATTGCAGTTCCCAGGCCAGAAGGGACGGTAAACCTGCCGACCCCGGCAAAAGAGTTTTACTTCCCTCCGCGCGCGTATTGGTAACAACTACGCCCGCCTTATTTTCCCCAAGGGAGTTAGCTTCGGGAAGCTGGTAGATCCTGGAAAAACTATCCCCGAGCAATAAAACCGAGGCTTCTTTTTCCGTATCTATCAGGTGGGTATTGCGGTACAAACCGCTCACGCCTACCTTGTCGGGAATGATCAACCCTGTTACATTATCCAGGATCTGCCCGCACTCCGCCTCTTCAACTTCAAAACGTTCTTTTCCCAAAGAAGCTCCGAGCATTCCGACAAGATCACCCCTTCTTTTTGTTTTTATGTTCTTTCTGCTGTACCCTTTGTACCGCCCCGTCTTATATTTAAGTTTTATTAATTCTCCGGAAATTTTACGGGCAGCAACTTCCGCGCCGGCAGGGGTCCAGTGGGTATCCGCTTTCAGATAATATTGTATTTTCGGATTTTTTTCTTTTGCCTCCCTTAAAGCGGTGAAAAGGTCCACCGTGTTGATCCCCTTTTTCGAAAGGCCTTTTAAGAACTCCTCCGACGGCGAAATTACCTGCTTTACCCCCGCCGCCAGCATTTCCGGATAGATAACCGGTTTTTCCGGAACAGGCACGACCACCAGTTCGATATTTTTCTCCCGCAGGCTGTTCCTGAACTTCGAAATTATCTCTATTACATTTTCAGAGCGCTTTTTCTTGTTTTCTTCAAGGCGGTCCGGTTCTGTAAGGTATCTGAGACCCGGCCGGTAAAACAGCCAGTTATCCCTGCCTAAAACACATCTTTCCCCGGTATCGCCGAACAAATAGGAGTACAGGTCAAGCATTCCTTTTCTTAGATTTTTATTTCCCCACCAGCTTTCTTCAAGGGACTTTTCATAAGCGCGGAGATTATTTTCTGTGGGAGAATATCTGAATATTTCCACAAAACCCGCGGACTTATGATTTTTAAGTTCATAAACGGCCTGAAGGACCGGAACGGAGAAAATAAGAAAAAGAAAGCCGAAGGTCAGGACCTTATACGCAATGTTTTTTTCTTTATCACTCTTCAAAAAAACTCCTTTTTACTAGAACTGAAAGTACAGGAACGGATTGAACGCCTGCGTGGACATGACCACCAGGGAAAAAGCAAAAAGTAAAAGAAGCACCAGCGCCCATTTGAGCTTTTCGTGCTCTTCTTTTATTATCCAGTTATGCGCCTGCAGGGGCTGGAAAACAAGAAGAAAGGCAACGGCAAAAAAGAAAAGATTTTTACCGGTGTAAATTTCTCCGCCCAAAAGTAATCCAGCGCTGTCTGCGGTGTTAACTCCGAACATACTGCCGAAATAATGAACCGCCCGGGAAAGATCCTCGGCGCGGAACAACACCCAGGAGAAAAGCATTAAAATAAAGGTTATCCCTATCCTGAAAACCCTCGGAAAGTTATGATATAAACTCTTTTTCCCGTTGGCCCGTTCAAGCACCAGAAGGCCTCCGTGATAACTACCCCAGACAAGAAAATTCCACGCCGCTCCGTGCCACAAGCCCCCGAGCAGCATGGTCATGCCGAGATTCACATAAGTTCTCGCGGCTCCTTTTTTATTTCCCCCAAGTGGAATGTAAAGATAATCCCGTAAAAAAGTCGAAAGCGAAATATGCCACCGCCTCCAGAGTTCAGTAATACTTTCCGAACGGTAGGGCGCGTCAAAATTCTTTATAAGTTCCAGGCCGAACATCCGTCCTATTCCGACTGCCATATCCGAATACCCGCAGAAATCAAAGTAGATCTGGAACGCATACGCCGTCACACCAAACCAGGCATCGAGAGTTCCCGGGTTAGCCGCCCCGAAAACAGCCGCGGCAATATCCCCTACGGTATTAGCGAGAATTATCTTTTTGGCAAAACCCAGTATAAAAAGCGCCACGCCGGAAGAAAAACGCGGCAGATGGTACTCCCTATACGCTATTTGCTCCGAAACCGTATGATACCTGATGATAGGGCCGGCTATCAGGTGAGGGAAAAGCGAAACAAAACAGGCAAAATCTATGAAATTCCTCGCCGGCTTGGCCGCGCCGCGGTAAAGGTCCACGGTATAACTGATGGATTGGAACGTGTAAAAAGATATGCCGATTGGGAGCGCCACTTTTAGCACGGAAAAAACCGGTTTGCCCGCAAGCTGCATAAGGAAATTTAGACTTTCCGCGCTGAACATGTAATATTTGAAAAAGGCGAGTAAAAGCAGGTTAGCCGTGACAGAAATTGAAAGCGCCGTTATCCGTTGTTTTCTTCCTGCCCCGGGCGCAGTTATGAACTTTCCCGCAATGAAATCATTAACGGTGGAAAAAAACATCAGGAGAACGAACCACGGCTTCCACCAACCGTAAAATATGTAGCTCATCACTGTCAGAAAAAGGTTCCGCCACTTAAACGGAATATTGTAATAGATCAAAAGCATCAGCGGCAGAAAATAAAAAATAAATATGTGAGTGGTAAATACCATAGGTTTCCTTTAAAGTCCCGTCGGATTCACCCAGACAGCAAAAAACCGGTTAACACCGGCAGGATAAAAAAAGTCCAGTACCCCGCAGGGCGCCAGGTTTGACAGCTCATAATCCAGCGCCAGGCGGTGTGTATCGCCGCGGACTATTCTCACAAGCTTCCCGCCGAGGGGCGCATCCCCCCATTCGTCATCTTTTATTTCCGCCCGGGGAAGCAGGGGTTTATAATGCCCTACAAAAATAATATCCCCCGGTTTCAGCAAATATTTCCCCGCGGGATCCTGTCTGTGGATTTTCTTAACTTCATATTTTACTACATAAGTGTATTTATACGCGCCCAGGTCGGGGAATTTATCGGGACAATCCAGGAGTTTTGCCGTGACTTCTATTTTGCCCAGTTTGGAGACATTTTCATCTTTACCGTCATCAACACGGAGCACCAGCCAGGTAACCAGCAAAAGAAGCCCGAGCAAAACAGCCAGGCCTCTTATTATTCCCGGTCCTGCAGGTTTTTTTGGCGCGGTGAGTTTATTCTTTGACTTTTTCTTCATCATTTTATTTTTTCTTCAGGTACCTCGGCATAACTCCAGGCCGAATTAAGGTCCCCGACCAGAATTGTTTTTCCGTCTTCTCTTTTTGGATGCAGTACCGGCCCTTCTTTAGCTCCGGGATACAGCTTTTGAAGTTCATCAAACCCCGGAAGCACCACCGGAGTATCTTCCATACGGACGATTCGTAACTGGCGATCATACTCCCCTGCTATTTGCGTGCCGCCCTCCCCGCCTGAACCCCAGAAAATAACATATTTATCATCGGGAGAAAGACATCCGCCGTAAACATGCGTGGTGATATCCGCAAAGATAAGCTTTTTTTTCTTACCGGATGCATCGGCGCGCATTAAAGTGGTAGTTCCATATTCCTTATCCCCTGTACCCTTTTCTCCTATTTTTGGATTCCTATTTGAATATACTATCATTATAAGGTCACTTCTAAACCAATCAGGCGTACAGCTTCCGCCTTCCCGTGTAAAAAGCAGCGTTTCCCCTGTTGCAATGTTTATCCCGATTATCTCCCACCACGGTAAACCTTTGTGATTCCCTGTACCGCAGAAATATTTACCGTCCAAAGACCACCGGAGCTGGCGCGCAATTCCACCGGCAGCCATTTCTTTAACAACTTTTTTTGTTTTATAATCAAATATTTTTATCTTTCCCTCTTTCCGAAAAAGGCAGCCCAGCTGTTTCATATCCGGACTGAAAGAAGCCCAGGGGAACTCATCTTTTTTTCCGTATACCGTAAAACCCGTCCCGTCAAGATTACATATACAAAACTCGCCCATCTCACCTTTAAGGTCATGCGTGTTTTTCTTAGAGGAAGGAATCTGCTGGAAAAGAATTTTTTTCCCGTCGGGGGAAATTCTTGGATAGATATTTTTAACACCGGTAGTCTTTGTGATGCGCCGGATTTTTGTGCCGTCCGGCCTCATCCTGTACAGTTCAAGTTCCTGTCCCGCGCCGGACCCGCCGGCGGGCTGCGCAGTCTCTATCTCTTTCGGATTCGCGGAAAAGATTATCCACCCCTTATCCGAAACTTCCTTTCTCAACTGCTCTTCCTGAGCTGCCATATCTTTACCCCCCGCCGCCTGCGCAACGGGAATTTCCGCGCACCAAGAAAAAGCCCTGCAAGTTATGAGAATAACAGAAAAGTAAACGAACCTGCTCACTGGAACTTCCCCCATGATTTATTTTTTCCACTTTACTCAAATCTCTATCTGCTTTTGCAAAATTCAGCGGGATGCTTTTTCCCGGAACGCACTTTAGATATCCCCGCCGTTGTTTTTGGCGGGTCTTCATTAAATCGTAAATTCTTTTAATACACCATAAATATCAGTTCGTTCGGCAGAAGCAACGTAGCCGTGTACGAAACGCAGTCGTGGTTTATCTCTACTTTTAATCCGGGATTTATCAGCGGCAATATCGAGTACTTTCCGCCGTATATAGACGCGCCTACTGTTTGATCGCCGTTTAACTTCAGAAAGGCGGTTTCGGTCTTATTCGCCCTGGTGAACCTGTTAATGGTATCCCTTATTGTCTGCTTATCGAACTCCACCATAGGGGCATTGGTGATTTTTTCTTTCGTAAAGAAATTTATTTTTACGGTGTGCTGTTCCGCGCCGGAAAATTTATGCCGGATTATCAGATGGTTTGTTTTCTTATGGAGGAAATACTGGATCCTGTGCTTTACCGACGGGGTCACGTCGTAGTCGGCGTCTAAAAAGTCGTATTCACGGCCTGCTACCCAGAGGGTGGTTTCCAGATTCTTATCATACACGATAAGCCCGTCGTCCAGAGTAAAGAATTTTCCCGGAAGCGCAGGAGGCATTATGATATCTTCGCTGTTTTTCGTCAAAGTAAAAGTAAATATATCCGTCGCCAGCAGGGAATTATGGCTTTTTAAAAGATAGAATTTGTTTTTGGGATAACCTGAAGCGCTGAGATCCGGTTCGTACGGCGCCGGTTTTAAATCCTTATCAGCGGTCTCAAAAGCTCCGCCCATAAACACATAATCCAGGATATGACTGCTTTCACAGGCGCTATCCCAATCTTCCAGATATATAGACCGGAGGTACTTTACGTATTCAATGTCAGGAGCGCGGCCGGAGACGCTTCTGAACCTGCTGTCATACTTTTTATCCGGCCTGGCAAATTTAAAAACAAAGCTGAAAAGATCGTCCACGGAAAGTCTGTAGACTTCGGTATCCACCTTTTTTTTAAGCCGGGCCAAGGAGATATTTACAACAAGCGCTTCAAGAAGTTCCATATTTTCTTTCGGATTTTTTACGCTCACAATACCGTCTTTGTCGATCTTACCGGCAAGCCATCCAATGATATCCTCTTCCGGCGCTTTGCAAAGGAACGGGATAAAGACAGAGATAGAGTTCAAAACGGTTTTTTCCATTACGGTATTAAGCGGCGTTTGCTGTCTTTCTTTAACAAATTCACTGATAACGGCTAAAAACTTCTTTTTCAAATCCGAAGATACACCAGCATCCTTAAAATACCCGTAAGATATCATAATATTTAACAGGTCTTTGTCTTCTTTCTTTTCGGAGAGGTATCTTGCAAACTCTTTGGTAAAGAGCTCAAAATATTTCTTATCCGCGGTCAGATAGTGCATCTCACCGAGGAATATAAGATCAATTGAGTCTTCCAGA
>MFGS01000069.1:13169-14231 GCA_001778355.1 Candidatus Firestonebacteria bacterium RIFOXYA2_FULL_40_8 | reverse complement strand
ACCTTCCATTAGTTTTTTCTTTTCCACGAGAAGTTTAACTTTTGCTTTTGTTTCTTCGTCGGAAAACACGAAGAACCGCTGGTAAGAATTACTTTCCATTCTGGCGACCAGGAGGTCCTTCTCATCCGTAATTACAGCGGCTTTCTTTTCTCCGGCAGGAGTTAAACTCTTTTCAACGGATTTTTGCTCAACTATCTTCCCTTCGAACAGGTCTTTATATGCCTGAAGTGTCAAAGCAGCCGTTTTCGCCCAGGTAAACTCTACCGCGCGGGCAAAACCTTTTTCCACAAGCGCGTCGCGAAGAGAAGTATCGCTTAATATTTTATGGATAGCTTCCGCCATTTTAACTTCATCGAGCGGGTCTATAAGAATAGCGGCGTCCCCGGCGGTTTCCGCGGTTGCGGTAAGACCTGAAGTGACGACGGGACAACCGGAAGCAAACGCCTCCAGAATAGGAAGCCCAAAACCCTCATATAAAGAAGGGTAAACAAAGCAATCCGCAGCCCGGTATAATCTGGCAAGCTCTTTGTCCGTAACGTAACCGGTTTTGATAACCTTACCTTCAAGTTTGTATTGTTTTTCCAGAAGGTTAAGGTCCGGAGCGGGTTGTACGGTCCCGCCCGCCAGCACCAACTGTACATCCATCTTCTTTTCGTTCACAAGAATATTAAAAGCGGAGAAAAGTTTTTCCAGATTCCGCCTTTTTGTCACCGTTCCCGTATAAAGTATGAAAGGTGAGGTAATATTGAACTTCGTTTTTATTCTGGCGTCCGCTTTTGCCGTCTTAAACACGCCTTCCGCGGCCAGAGGGATAACTTTTATCTTTTCCGCGCCCGTTCCGTACACACGGACAAGCTCTTCCGCGGAAAATGTTGAAACCGTCAAGATTATCTTTGACACCCGCGCCGTATATTTCGAAAACGTCCTGAAAATAAATCCGGCCCAGAAAGTGAACCAGAAAGGATTAACCTCGTAGGAAATATCATGTATCGTAGTTATAGCCGGTATTTTAAAGAAGAACGGCATCATATAGAACGGGAAATGGAAAATATCCGGTTTGGC
>MFGS01000069.1:10195-13148 GCA_001778355.1 Candidatus Firestonebacteria bacterium RIFOXYA2_FULL_40_8 | reverse complement strand
CTTCAGGAATATCAGCGCTTTTAAAAAATAAAAGGTATTCGTTCTCTTTATCTATAACGGCAAGTTCGTTCAACATATTAGTAAGATATCTTCCGACGCCGGTACTCTTGCCTTCTACGCTTGACGCGTCTATTCCAATCCGCATTTAACTGCCTCCAAAACTTCCTCTGTCGTTATCGCTTCCATACAAAGATTCCTGATGCAATTCGTTCCATTGCAGGGACTACAGGGATAACTCCCGGTCAAAACAACCCGGCTCTCACAATAAGCTCCCCATTCTTTTTCATTTCCCGGTCCAAAAAGTGTCACCGACTTTACCTTCATCGCTGTTGCCAGATGGGAAAGCCCGCCGTCGCCGGAAACAAATATCCGGCAGCGCGTAACCACACCCGCAAATTCCTTTAAACTTTGCTTTTCCGGCATCAAAATAAACGGGACTGACAGTTGCCCGATCAGCCCTTCCATATACTCCTGTTCTCCCGGAGCATTAAAAATAATCACCTTTAACCCGGATTGCACAGGAAGCGCATTTATTACTTTAGCGAAGTTATCCCGCCCCCATCTTTTCGCAGCGAAACTCCCACCGGCATAAAAACCCACTAAAACATCTTTATCCGTAATGCCTTTTTCCGCCAAGGATTTGCCGGCAGAAGCGATTTCTTGAGGATTGATCCAGTATTCCGTACCTGCATCCTGCTTACCTTTTATATCAAATAAAGCAAGTAATTTAAAGCTTCTTATTAGTTCATTATCCGTCTCTTCGAACTCCGCAAGTCTTATATTTATAAGGTTATTAACCCTTTTATAGTCAAGAGCCCCCATGAACCATGCGTTGGACCTATAGGCTATTTCAAAGGTCTCTATCCAGCCCCCTGTATCAAGAGTAAGGTCGTATCCGGCAAAACTTAGTTTAAAGAAGAAAAACAACTTCCGAAAAAAGATAAACCGGTGTTTACGCCCTCTGTTAAAAACCGGGTTGTTTGTTTTATATATAATCACTTTGTCAACATACAGGCAACTTTCGGCAATCGTTCTATTCCAAGGCGATACCAGTAAATATATTTTTGCATTTGGAAATTCACTTCTCAATGCCTTTAGCATTGGAACCGAAAGAACAAGATCTCCCAGATGTTCAATCTTTATAACCAGGATTTTTTTTATTTTACTTTTATCAAAGGCTTTTCGCCTGTATGCCACTCCACAAAACTCCCAATAAATGAAATAATCTATAGTTGACTTTTTCACTGCCTGACGCAGATCTAAAAGGAGATACCCTGCCAGGTTGAAAATATTCCGGATAAAGAAAGCTACGGCAGTTTTTACTTCACCGCGCAAGAGATATCCTGGCAGAGCGAAAATACAACATAGCAGAAGAAAAATGAACATATACACCGCTAATGCCGCCGGCAGCAACCCGGAAAAAACCAAGCGTGAAATAACCGCAACACCGGAACGCTTTTGCATTTTATTTTTCACGGCATCAAAATTAAAACACTTTTTAAATCCGGAAAGCAAACTTAAAACATCCAGCCGGGAGTCTCTAATATTATCTTTTTCATTTACAATTACAATTATTTCAAAAGAACTGCTGCGAATCATTTTAAAAAAAGAAATCAGGCTTTCGGCGGAACCAACAGTCTTACCTTCCGCATAACTTATAACTGCGCAATTTTCAAAAAAAGTTTTAAACCCCTGCTTTGCGCTCTCTTTCGCCAATAAAGTAATTTCCGCTTCAGGAAAAAGCTTTTCCGCCGCAGTTACCGCGTTTTTTACCGCGCCTACGGAAGAGTTATTTACCGCAATAAGTATCTTCATTTTTTTAAATACGCCCGCCATAAGTTTTGCACTCTGTCTCTTATAACTCCGATGTTTTTCGGCCTGCCGATTATCAAATGCGAAAGGTTAAAAAGCAAGTAAACAATAAGTGTCCTTAAAACCAGTTCACAGCCGAAGATAAACATACCCGCCGTGCCGTAATTTTTCCTGAAGTATCTCAGTTTGCTTTCAGCCATCCAATCGGGAGCTTCCGCAGGGCTTTGACCACTGCTTTTAGCTCCGTGATGCACCACCAAAATATCATGCACCAGGAAAATCCTGCCTCCCGTTTTTTTAATACGGAAGCAGAGATCCGTGTCTTCATAATACATAAAGAATTCCTCATCGAAAAACCCTGTTTTTTTCAGTATATCCATTTTTACCATAAGACAAGCACCAGCCGGGTGGTCCACTTCTCTTGTACTGTCATGTTCCCAGTTACCCATAAAAATACGGTTAAAAAACCTGCTTTTCGGGAAGGCGTTATCAAGAAAAAGGGACTCCATAAGTTCCGTAAAAAGCGAAGGAAAACTTTTAGAAAGCAGCTGCAGCCGCCCGTCTTCATAGATAAGTTTCGGCGCAGCCGCCGCGGCATCCTGTTTTGAACCGAGGAACTTTACCAGTTGTTCAACCGCATTTTCTTTTATTTCCGTGTCGGGATTCAGAAAAAGAACGTACTCTCCGGCGCATTTTTCCAGGGCTTGATTATTTGCGCGCGCAAAACCGTGATTTTCGCTGTTTAAAATAACCTTAACTTCAGGGAACTCGCGCTTTACCATATCTGCCGAGCCGTCGGTCGAGGCGTTATCTACGACGAATATCTCAAAAGAAACACCTTTTGTCCCGCGGTAAACAGAAGCGAGGCACTTTTGCAGATAATCCTTCACGTTCCAGCTTACTATTATTACGGATACGTCCATGTTTTTCCTTTACCGCACACCAAAATATTTAAAATAATCCTGCCAGCGCAGTCTGACTATCTTTCGCACGATCTTTATGTTCCTCGGCCTTCCAATAATATAATGCGACAGATTAAAAAGAATATAAACAAGAAGGGTCTTAAGCAGCAGATTGCACCCGCACAAAAATATCCCGGTTCTGCCGTAATGCTTCCTGAAAAACTTCATCTTGCTCTGCA
>MFGS01000069.1:3592-10137 GCA_001778355.1 Candidatus Firestonebacteria bacterium RIFOXYA2_FULL_40_8 | reverse complement strand
CCGGCTGGTCAACTTCTCTTGTACTGTCGTGCGGCCAAAAGCCCATAAAGTAATAATTAAAAAACCTGCTTTTCGGAAAAAGTACATCAAGAGAAAAGGTTTCCATAAAATCCGTAAAGGGCGAAGGAAAATTCCGGCAAAGAAGCTGTAATCTGCCATCCTCATATACAAGCTTCGGAGCGGCAACCGCTATTTTAGGATCCGCTTTCATAAATTTCATTAATTTCTCAATTGCATTTTCCTTAAGCTCCGTGTCCGGATTTAAAAACACAACATATTCACCCTTGCATTGTTCCAGAGCCTGATTATTTGCGCGGGAAAAACCCATATTTTCACTGTTAGCTATCACTTTAACTTTCGGAAACTCCCGCCTTACCATCTCGACCGAACCGTCTTTGGAAGCGTTATCCGTCATAAATATCTCAAAAGAGACGCCTTTTGTCTCACGGTACACAGAGACAAGGCATTTCTGCAAATAATCTTTGACATTCCAGTTAACTATAATTATTGAGACATCCATAATGCTCTCCAAAGCAATATTGCTTTAATAAATATGCAACCTTGATAATAATCCGCGAAGAAAAGAATAGTTTTCCTTCAGCTTTTTTTGAATCAACGGCACTGCCGTTGTCTTTTTCTCCAGTATATAAATCAGGTCCAGATCACCATTTTTGTAATAATAATCTTTCAATAGAAAATATATATCCATGCGGCCGCAAAGGTGATTTAATAATTCAGGGATACACTCCGGCTCCCAAACATGAAAATGTATCCGGTATTCACCCTTAACCAGCTCTTCCAGAGAATTTACCACGGGTTTTTCTTTTTTAAGTTCAACTTTTTCAAGCCATTCTTTGTAATGCGCCGTATCTGTTTTAATAGTTGCCTTGTTTTTATGATCTTCAAGAAGATGTTCGAGCGTTGTCACCGGCCTTTCTTTGTCAAATGTAAATCTTTTATCCGGAACTGAAAGATAAAAGATTCCTCCCGGCTTAAGCACCCTCCATATTTCTTTAACCGCCTGCACCGGATCCGGCAGATGTTCAAGTACATGCCTGAGTATGACAAAATCCCGGGAGTTATCTTTAAAGACACCCAGATCTTCCGCTGAAGCCGTTACCGCAGGCGCAATTATCCCCTCTTTAATCTCCGGATTCTGTTTTTCCAGTATTTTTTTATCACCCAGATCCACATAACTGACATTCGCCTGTCCGGTTTTAAGTTTCAACGGGTTATGCAATGCGCCTATTTCGATACCAACGCCCTTTATGTACCTGCTCAAACGGTCTTTTTTTGCCGCAATCATTTGAGCCCTCTTTTCTTTAATAAAGCCTCATATAATATTTCCATTTCATCCGCATGCCCGGTAAAACTTTTCCAGGGTTTCATTTTTTCCTGCATTTTACTTATATTTTCCGGGTTTTCCGCAAAATAATTCATTTTTTCCGCAAGTTCTGCGGCATTTCCGGGTTCAAACAAATATCCGTTTTCCCCGTCTTTCAACCATTCCGGTATCCCGCCGATCCTGCTTCCTATAACAGGGATCCTTGCCTTTATCCACTCAATGCCTATAAGTCCGAAGGCCTCTTCCCAGACGGAAGGAACTACTCCAACATCTATTTCGTTAAAGACTTTTTCGATATCTTCAGTTTTATAATGTCCCCGAATCTCAATATTCAACCCTGAAGGCACTGCCGTTTCTTTTTTTGAGGACCAGATTATTAGTTTAGCTTTTGTCTGATCCAGTTTGGAAAACGCTTCGATTAGTACATTAAACCCTTTGGCAAACTGACTTCCGCCGATATAACCGAAAACAACGGGATGATTTTTATTCCGTAAAGGTTTTGGATTAATAACATCCGCAAGCTTTGAAGCAGGAAATATTATTTTAATCTTTTCCTTTTTCACCCCGCAGCCTTCGAGTATTTCCGCAGAGCGGGTTGAAGAACATTGGACGATATCTGTTTTATTCAGCCTTTCAACAAAATATTTTCTTCTGTTTGAGTACTGCCCGGCAATAACAGCGGCTAATTCTTCCGGCGTCTTAATTTCCTGCGGTTCTTCTTTTTTTATTTTATGAAAGATATAAGACAGGGGTTTAAAAAGCCATTTCGGAAGCGGTGTTACAAATATACTATACAGCGTATGCGCCAGTTTCCGGGAAAAGACCCCTCTTTCTATCAAGGTACTAAGACAGGCACTGCACTTTCCTCCGGCTTCATAATCCAAGCAAGGAGACACCCCTTTATACATCAGATCTCTCTCGGGGCAGACATCATAATAATTATGAATCATCTTAATGCAGGGTATGGACAGCTCCGCTGCAATATCTATAACCGAAGCCGTATGCATCTGAAGTTCATGAATATGAATTAAATCCGGCTTTTCCTCTTTAATTATCCGGCGCAGGAGCTTTTCTACCTGAGGATCAGAACACTGCCTGCCGGGAGGCGTCGCGTGCTGCGGAAAATTAGGAGAGTTATGAAGCATAATGTATTTTACTTTGTTTCTTTCCCATTTTTTTAAATACGCTTTATTGCTATACTTCAGCTTTTTCGAATAAATACCGAAGAAACAGGCAGTTGCATAGCCGCGGGAACTCATCTCTTCGGCGAGCCACTCCTGATAGAGTATTGCCCCGCCGCTCATAACAGGGGAAACGCCGAAACCGATATATAATATTTTCTTCATTTAGCTCAACACCTTTTTAAACTTAAAAAGCAGTTTTCTCAAAAGCAGTGAAAGTTTTATTCTCCAAAAAGATAAAAACCAGGCATCATAGCTCCAGTCGGTCGCCCAGGAGTTAGAACACCCTTTGCAGGCGTCTACAGTTCCTCTAATACCGCAGGTTTCCTTGCTTTTCCAGAGTTCCGTAAGAGTCTCCGTCTTTACGCTTCCCGAACTCAGATGGCTGAACCTGAGACAGGGGGAAACCGTACCGTCGGAGTGAAGAAGAAAGAACGACCTCAAAGAGTCGCATTTATATTTTAGTTTATGTTTTAAAGCATAGATAAGAATTTCATTATGAAAAGAGGGCGGCAACTTTCTTAACTGCTTCACCAGGTCTTTCAGATACTGCTTATTGTAATTTGCAGGCTGCACACCGTCCTTTTCTCCTTCGTTATGATAAAACGAGAACTCCTCGTAAAGCTGTGTTATAAAACCTATATCCAGCTTGTTGGCATAGTCATACACCTCTAATAAAGAATCCGAAGTAAGGTTTGAAATAGTATGTCCCACAAGGACCGCGCCCATTTTACTCCTGTCCCTGTTCCTTATCGTGACAAGCTCCCGCAGAAGATAATCAACTTTTTTAAAATTTCCTTTAACGCCCCTTACAGTGTCATGTCGTTCTCCGACCGCATCAAGCGAAACCCCGACATTTATAACTATATTTTGTTCCAACGCATAGTTAACGACTTCCAGGACCCGTTCGGGCAGGAGACCGTTGGTACTCAAGGAGATCTCCGCTTCAGGTCTGACCTCATGTATAGCGCTGATGATCTCTTTGATATCCTTTCTTATTACCGCTTCTCCGCCGGTTAAAAGTACGGTCTTTAAACTTTCGAATATATCTTCCGCCAGCAGTTTTCTTATCTCTTCCACGGTTAAAATATTTTTTTTGGGTTTAAACTTCCAGATACTGCAATGTTGGCACCGCGAATTACACGCATCCGTTACTTCAAATACAATATATTTAATTTTGGGCAGTTTTTTCCTTTTTCTTTCAATGAACGTGACCAGCGCATTCCGGAATATCCTACCTGAAGGAACAAAGAAGCGTATAAACCTCCGGCTCTGATAGAACAAGACAAACGGGAATTTTAGAACGGCATAGAGAATAGGATATTTCTTCTCCAGAAAAACCGAAATACTTTTTTTAAACCCCTGATTCACCCTCACATCCGCATAATCCCTCAGTTGTTTTATTTCCGCTAAGGACCAGTCCTTAGTTTCGATAAGAGATTCCGTCGTGGAAAACATCCCGTTTTGCAAATCTTCCCTTAAAAACCCGTTCTTTTCCGCTTCCTCGTAAAGCTTTGTCCCGTAATACGGGGTCGCGATATGAAAACCGGCGGCGGACATTCCGAGCTTTTTAAGTTTTAAAGCAAATTTAACGGTATTTTTAATATCATTTTTTGTTTCCCCCGGAAAACCGATAACAAAAGAGCCGTCAACAATAATATCGTGCTTCTTCAAAAGGATCACGGCTTCTTCTATTTTTTTCAGGTCCATTTTTTTCCCTATAATTTTATCCACAACCCTTTGCACGCCGGATTCGGGCGCGACAAAAACCCTTTTACAGCCGGACGCTTTCATTTTGATAACCAGTTCTTCATCCAGCGTATCGGCTCTTATGCCGTTCGGCGCGCTCCACGTAATATCAAATTTATTTTCTATCATAAGGTCGAACAACTCTTTTGCTCTTTTCCTGTCAAAAGTAATATTGTCATCCTCAAAATTAATATGCTTTACTTTATATTTAGTTATAACTTCTTTTATTTCCGCTATTATATTTTCCGGGGTCCGCGCTCTGAAACGGCGGCCCATCGTCAGATGAATACTGCAAAAATTACACCCGAAAGGACAGCCGCGGCTCGTCATAATACTTACGGCCCTGTAGCTGTACGTATACATATCCCTGGCCCCTTTTCTTTCGCTAAGGGCGTTAAAATACTCTTCCATGTCAACTAAGTGTCTGGCGGGACAAGGGAGCTCATCCAGCTCTTCAAACGATTTTCTTTCCGGGGTCAAAACAGTTTTCCCTGCGGTTTTATAACCGATGCCTTTTACTTTTCCGTAATTCCCGCTCTTTCCTTTTTTTACTTCTTTCAATAACTCCGGCAGGGTTATCTCGCCTTCCCCCAGGACTATGATATCGATATTTTTACACTCAAGCGTTTCTTTTGGTTTTACGGTAGGGTGAACGCCTCCGGCGATGACTAAAATATTTTTATCCGCGGCTTTAACTGCGGCAGCAACCCCGGCAGCGCTTTCAAAATTAACGGAAAACGGTATGGAAATACCGACTATATCGGGATTTAACTCGAGTATCCTTTCTTTTAGCCGGTTAAAATTAAGCCCCATATAATATTTATCACCGGCTTTTCTCAGGTTTCTCCAGTCCTCAAGCGTCGCGTCAATAACGGAAACATCATGCTCTTTTTCCAGAGCGGCCGCAACGTATAAAAGCCCCAGGGGCTGAAAAACAAAAGGAGCGCCGAACTGTTCCTTTAATATTTGAGGAGGATTAATTAAACATATTTTCATCAGCTTTCGTTTTCTCCTTACTTGCACAGCTTAATAATCAAGGTTCTCAAGCGCGGCAGTTTATCCTGAAGCAACAGACGGTCCCCGCTGTCTAACGGTTTAATATAAATCAACAGGGTCAGATAACAGCCGAAAAACAATAAAGATTCGACAAAAAGCGCGGCCAGATTAAGCCACCGGCTTCTCTCTAAAAATATTTCAGGAAAACTTCCCGCTGCCGCCCAAAAAACAAGGCAAAGTCCTGTAGAAATAATGAACGGCTGTATTATCGTCCCCGAAATAAATTTAAGTTTGGGCAGTGCAAGCTCTTTATGCACGACCAGAAAAGAATATACGACAGAACAAAGAAGCGCAATGGTTGTACCGAGCGCAACCCCGATGAAGCCGAGTTTTATAATAAAAAATACACTGAGAGGGATATTAACTATCGCGGCTACAATGCCGGCTTTCATCTCTATACCGGGTTTGTCTATCGCCTGTACCAGCACGCTTCTTACGCCTGATAAAATTGCAAATAACCAGCCCGGCGCCAGGATCATTATTATCCAGGCGGCTTTTTCGTAGCCCGAGCCCATCCACACTCTTATCAGCTGATAGGAAGAGATAAAAATAAAAGAAAATAGAGGAATTGCCAGGAGCGCAATATATTTAGATATCCGGGTATAACCGTCCAGCAGTTTTTTTCTGTCACCCCGGGCGTCTATCTCCGAAAAAGCGGGAATCAGCGCCGACAAGAACAGGAGTACCGCCGTTTTTGCCTGCTCTATCACAGAGCTGCCCAGCTGGTAAAAAGTAATCAGGCCGACCGAGAGATAATATCCTATCAATAATTTATCTATCTGCCCCGAGATCATTGAAGAAATCCGGGCAATCTGAAGTTTGTAACCGTAATTAAAAAGTTTGCGCAGTATTTTTGTATCGAATAAGCCGCTTGACACTTTCAGCTGCGGAAATATCCTGTAGGCAACAATAATATTTGCAACGGCAACTATCACAAAAGTAAATGCATTATTTATCATAAGCCCGCGCAGGCCGTACCCTTTTTCCAGCATGTATATTATTCCGACAGTATTAGGAATGGATATTAATACATTCAGTTTATTGGAGATATCCATCCTTTGCAGGCCGCCCTGAAGCGAACTGAAAACACTTATCGGGTTGGCCAAAGCAAAAAGTATGATACCCGCCAGAAATACAAAAGAGGCTTCATCGTACATACTCGCCGGAATTTTAAACAGGGAAAGCAGGGGTTGAAGGATTAAAATACCGCCTGC
>MFGS01000069.1:0-3577 GCA_001778355.1 Candidatus Firestonebacteria bacterium RIFOXYA2_FULL_40_8 | reverse complement strand
CAGGAACATGTAGAACACCATACCTGTCGTTATTATCTGACTTATTTTTTTATGTTCATTTTTTGTGTAAAACTCGGAAATATACTTTACAAATGCAGACCCGATACCAAGATCCAAAATACTGAAATAACCGGTTAAAACCCCGACTATAGCCCAAACTCCGTATCTTTCCACGCCAAGTTTGTTTATCATATATGGGGTAAGGAGGAGTCCGATTAAAATAGTCCAAAGCCGCCCCGCAGCGTTGTAAACAGTGTTTTTAATTACTTTTTTCGAAAGACTTTCAACCTTCACATCTTCTCCCGTAATAACGAAATCCGCTGAATTAGCCTGTGTTTTACTAGCTATAATTAAATATTATATCTGTTTGAGGGCTTAAAAACAATGTATATTGATTGCCTTTTAGCAAAAGAGGCGGGACTTTCACTGCTATTTGCTTGAATTTCACGGAATATTAGATATTTTTTTCGTCAAAATATGAAATAGCAGTAGCAACACAAACACATTGCTGAATATGAAGAAAAAAGCCAAAATAAACAGAAAAACTGTCTTAAAAAACACTGGCTTATACTGGCTGATTCTCTCTAATAGCTCCTTAAAACCTATTACTTTTGGCGTAGTTGTTGTTGAAAAGACGACGCTTTTTCCTTTTATCAAACTGTCATTAATAAATAATTTACTTTCAACCTCCTGTGAATCTGCCTGCAGAAGGGTCAGATTGTCAAAGCCGGGGGGTTTATTAAAAGCTATTTCAAAATATAACTCTTTATTTTTTGAATCCTTTATAGGGGCAAAACAGAAATATTGATTTCTTAATCTTTTCTTGAAAATATTATTTGAAAATACATTGCAGGTTGTACTGTATAATAACTTTTTCTCTCCGGCTGCATAAAGAGTAAAAAACGCAGGGTCTTTGAATTTTGTTTTCAGTATGCCCAACATTGTGTTAAGAGAACTTCCGCTCCTATCTCTTTTCCAGTCATTACACAAAATAATATCGATTCTGCTTAAATTATCTTCTTTTGGAATAAAAGATTGCCGGATAGCTACCGTCGTCTCTTTGCTGTCAAGTACAATTGTTTTAAGCCCCTTAACCGGCGCAGGAATATCCAAATTGTGTATCTCTGTGCGCATAAATATTATTACAGCGGTATAAATCACCGCGGAGATAAAAATGCTTGTTAACAGTATTTTTTTCATAACATTCCCTTACAAATAATATCTGGGCAAAATAATACCCGCCAGGCAATATATATTGAACAAAACAGCAGCAACGGCGGAAACCGAAAGATATTTCAAATGCTTTTTTTCCTCCACCGCGCTTAATAAACCGCTTATTAATATTATATACAAAAAAGATATTACCGGGAAAAAGTAGCGTCCTTGCAAACCAAATTTTACATTGCAATCAATGTAACCCAGACCCGCTATATAGATAATGAGAGGGAGTACGAGGAAAAGATGTGTTTTTAACGGTAAAAAAGATTTTCTCTTAACGATAGAGTTATAAACATCCAGAATGTAGAAAAACAGACACGTTACCGTAAGAATTAATAAGACACGGGAAGACCAGGGCGGTATCGGCAGGGTCAACCAGCCAAAATCACCCTAAAAAGAAACCGGAAGGTCGGCAAAGAAAAATGGAAAGAAATTACCCGAAAAATACACATACACATTTTTTAGACTCTCAATAAATACCGGAACCGGAAAGTTATCTCGAAGATTCAAGACCGCCAAAATCAAAAAGAATAGACCCGCAGCCCCGCCTATCATTTTTGTTTTAAGAGAATACTCCTTAGCAAAACAAAGCGGTATAAAAAGAATTATCAAACTTAATGCGAACTGTTGTTTGGTGAAAAAACCGAGAAGCAAAACTACGGTTAAAGCTATAACATCCGCCGGCTTGTATTTAGTTAAAAATATTTTCAAATAGCAGTAAAGGAAGACCGTGAATAACAGAGTAAGCAGGTTATCGCTGTTGACCGACACTGAGATAAAAGTATACATCGGATTAAAACTGACAAGCAGAGCGATAAAGGCAGGTATATATTTTTGTCCGCCGAATATCAACCCGGCAATTTTATATACCATGAAAATAGTAAGCAAACCCAGAAGCAGGGTGAATATTCTGACCGCGAACACCCTTGTAATGATACTGTCCGTGTAAAACATTTTATAAGGCAGCGATCCCAGCAGATAATACAACGGTGGATACTGTGTAGAAATGGCGGATATGTCTGTATTTGTTTTCCTTAACGGAGGAGGAAGCGCGTTTATCCTGCCCTCATTCTTGCCTATTTCCCCGGCAGCAAAGTCGATTTTGTCTAAACCGGAGTGATAACCCTTTATTAAACCGCTGTATTTAACTGTTAAATCTACTTCTTCTGACTGATAAATATCGTTTTTGTCTTTTTTGTTGAAAAAAATCTTATTATTTTCAGCGATTTTCTGGATATAATCAAAATGCACCGGCTCATCCGGCGTATCAAAAAGCGGAATCAATGCAAGCCACATCAAGCCTTTGATGAAGCTCACCAACAGAATGATACATATAAACGTGTTTTTATTTTTCATTTCCTCTCTTGAAGCTATAATATATGGATACTGAATACATCATACCAAAAACTATCAACTTTTAGGCTAATAATATTTCTTCTTTTGATTCCCCTTCTTCTCTTACTTCTCCGTCTTCCGGAGTTTTAGCAAATTAATCTCGCTGTCCGTCCCGAGCCGCATCTTGGGACCCCAGGTCCCGCAGCCGGTGGAAACGAATAACTGCATATTGCCTATTTTATACAGACCTGCCATGTACGGATATAGAACACGCACAAGGATGTTAAAAGGTATTATCTGACCGCCGTGGGTATGCCCGCAAAGCAGCAAGTCCACTCCTGCGCTTTCTATTTCTTTTACACCCCTTGGTTCATGATAAAGAAGTATTTTTGGTCTATCATTTTTAAAATTAAGCGCGGTAAGACCTTCTTTTAAATTCACTTTTTTAAAAGTAAAACTCAGCCCTCCTATTTGAGATCCTTTTATTTCAACGGTCTTATTATCCAGCACGGTTATGCCGGCTTCTTCCACCGCTTGGTACACTTCTTCGAGCCCGTCAATAAAATCATGATTTCCAGAGACAAAATAAGCTGGAGCTTTCAATTGTTTTAACGGAAGCAGTGATCCTTTTTCAAGATGCGTAGTACCGTCAACAATATCGCCTGTGAAAAAAACCGCATCTGGATTAAGGCCATTTATTTCTTGAGCCAGCTCAGCCAGATATTTTGACGCGTTTACAACTCCATAGTGAACATCACTCACCTGCACCAGGGTAAGATTTTCGCGGAAAGGGATTATGGTTTCCTTTATCTTCCTCTCAAGCGCGTGTACCGTCGCGTAAACCGAGGCAATAAGAGCCAGGCATGTTCCGGTTATAAAAACAAGGTTTTTAGCTCCGGGCCAAATCGCCGCAGGCAGGAGTAAAAATAAAAAAACAAAGCCGCACATTAAAGCAAACCCGACCCAATACGAAATAATCATATAGAAAAGCGTAACGGCGCTGCCGGAATAATATCTGGCAATT
>MFGS01000068.1 GCA_001778355.1 Candidatus Firestonebacteria bacterium RIFOXYA2_FULL_40_8 | reverse complement strand
GGAAGTTTTGGATGTTTACGTAGTTGGCTACGGAGTTGCCGGTGCCCATGGCGTAGCCGCCTTCTTTGGCGGTGTTGTCTACTATGAATCTTGCGTGTTTTCTTACTTCGGGTTCGGTAAGGCGGCAGATCTTGTCAACGTCAAAGCCGCCGAGTGCGGTAATGCGGTTGCCGTAGGCTTTTTTGAACTCCCAGACGGGCTGATGAAAACTCACATATTTTCTTAAAGCTTTAAGGCTAGATCAAGGTACTTTTCTTTTAATAGCCAGTCTTCAAAGTCTTTATTAATCTCTTCCGTATTCTTTCCAAATGTTTTTTCGAATATCTTCTCATTAAGATCCATCCGTTTTTCACACTGATCAATAAGAAGGGAAAGCTTTTGTTCTGTCTTAGCATATCTAAGTAATAGTCCGAGGATCCAGGTACCATTACTATGGTTATTATTTGACGCTTTTAGAATATTCCCTATCGATAAATCCCCATAAATCTTTATTTGTTCGGCAATCACATAAGAATAGAAACTGAAAGTTTTACCATCTTTGGTCGTATAAGTAGGGGTTATAGTATTTAATATAACACATTGCACCAACCCTTCATCCAAACTATATGGCAAATATTTCAAATTAAGCTTGTTCAAAAGATGAACAAGTTCATGCGAACCACTACCTGATGCAACATCAGCGCTGAAACCTATGAAAGAACAGAGAACTTCTTTTCCTTTGAAAATTCTGTTTCCATATACATTAAAACCATACATTCCTGTAGGTTCAATATTCATAACAGCCATACAAATATTCTTTAAATCTTCATACTTATTGGCATAGCACAAAATTATCCTGGAATTCTCTTGCTTAAGAGGTGTCTTATATATACTTTTGTATTCTTCATTAATATCTTTTATAAATCTTTCCGATAACTCTTTTATTCTAACAACATCTACTGAATTACTTATCCAGATTTTACCGTCATTGTCGCTAGAAATATCCAATCCAGGGTACTTCATGTCTGCTTCACTTTTTATATATGAAATATCATCATATTTTTCATAAAAATCATCTCTGAGATTGCTACAAGAAACTTGAAAAACACAAAATAATATGAAAACAAAAATAATTTTTATTCTTAAAGAATACTTATAAACTCTAAGACCTTTAGTCATATATAACATTCCTCCTATTATAAATTTGTTATGCAACCTTTTGTAAGCTATCTACGGATGATCCAGTCCGCTATCAGTTTAATACCTCATTTATCATGCCTACAACTTCGTCAATTTCGAAAGGTTTTTGAACAAATCCGCATACTTTTACATGTCTCATTTCATCCGCCAGCAAAGAAATATCGCCTCCGGTCATTAAAATAGTTTTAGCATCCTGATTAATATATTTTATGGCTCTGATTAACTGCAACCCGGTATCCCCGGGCATATTATTATCACTAAGTATCAGATCGAATTCGTCTTTGGAAAATTTACTATAAGCATCCTCTGCACTGTGCGAGAGCGTTACCGAATACCCGCTGGCACTTAATACGCTTTTCAATATTTCTCTTATTGATGGTTCGTCATCCACCACCAAAATTTTATTATTTTTGAATTCCATCTCTCCCCCTGTTAACCAGGCGGATTTTAAAGCCCGCCCTGGAACGTTCTATTCGTTAATTGTGTAATTTTTAATTGAATTTGAAGCTATTCAGAACTGAAGTAATTATAGCCTATTTAATTGTTTATTCTTGAAATTTAGACATATTTTGCTTAGCATATATGCTATATTCCAGGGCTTATGTTCATATTTTCTCGTCTATATTCACTTATCAAGGCGGGATTTTCGGCAGGGCTATATAAGCTTATAATTACTTGGCGTGTGCCTTGTTTTTCTTTTAAATAGTTTGCTGAAATAACCGGCATCACTGTAGCCGACTTTATAAGCAACCTCGTTCACATTATTACTTGTATCTTCCAATAATTCTCTCGCTTTTTTTATCCTTAAATCAATCAGATATTCAAATATTGTATCATTTGTCTGCATTTTAAATATTTTCTCCAAATAATGAGCGTTTAACTTTACCTCTGCGGAAATATCCTTCAATTTAATCTGCCGGTTGTAATTTAGCTCCAGGTAATCAATTATTTTTTTTGCAATCCTTTCATGATCTTTACATCTTTTATTTATTACTTTAATCTCGCTTTCCAGACCAAGAAGAACATCTACTATGGGCTTTGACCTGTCCAGAACTTTCAATGTTTCGTTTTGAATTACAACGTTGATGGTTTTATAATTTTCGATACTCTGATAAGGTATCATGTACTTTTCCATTATGCCTTCCGCCTGCGCATAATAAGGCTTTTGCCACAATATCTCCTTATCTTTCCACAATTTTACTCTTGAAGGAAATGGGTGCCCAGCTTTTAATTCCAGTGCCCGCATCGTTTTTTCGCTCGTTAATAATTTCAAAAACATAATTGCAGACTTTATATCTTTCGTGTTTTTTGTAATGCAATACGCGCTCCCCGATAATATTTTAAAATTCCGGGAATTTTTTTTCATTTGGGGCAAAGGCGCCAGAGCTAATTTACTCACAAGCGAAGGTTTAAGTATTTTCTTGATTCTCCACGGTATTTCCCCGTTAATTATTTCTTTGTAGGCGTAAGATGTCGCGATAAAAAATACGCAGCGGCCCTCATAAAACAACTGGCTGTTAAAACCGGCAGGTACAACCTTAAATTTGTATATCAGGTCCTGTATAAATTTCAAAGACTCGAGAGCGGCTTTATTTGATACGTTTATATTGCCTTTTTCGTCAAATATATTACCGCCATTACTCCAAAGCAGCTCCATAAATGTATCTGACATCCAGTTTTTACGGTTATAGAACAAAAGACCGGCAATTTTTGATTTATTTTCCTTTTGTGTAATATATTGCGCCGCTTTTACCATCTCCTCCCAGGTAGAGGGGACCTTTACACTGTGTTTGTCCAATAAATCTTTCCGGTAAATCAGACACCGGCATGAAGCATCGTCAGGAATACCAAATATCTTTTCTTTAAAGGTACAAGCCTCCACGCTTCCTTTAAAAAACTTCTTTTTTTCGATATAATCATCAAGACTGACAAGCAGATCATCCTTAGCCAATCTGTATACGTCTTCAAATTTCAGGGTAAAAATCCCCATGTCCTTTTTAACATCATTTATTATATTTTCCAGATCATACCTGAGGCTTGATTTTGGCTTATCAATAATTGCTTGCGGGAACTTCTCCTTAAATGTATTTATTAAATACTCCTCGACCTTTTTTGATTTGAGGAATATATCATTTCCTAATTGAATAACAGGAGCAGAGCCGGCAGGTGCCCTCATCACCTCTTTATCTAATACAGTTTTTACCTTAAAACCATTCCGGCCTATTTCGACTTTTCGTATTTTGGTATCATATATTATACCCTCTGCTTTAAGCAGGGCAATTGTTTTCAAATACTCGTTTTTTTCCTCTTTTTGTTTTAAAAGAACTATACTATTGAACATTTCAGGGAAAGAGGCGTTATCAAATGTAACCTCCTTATTCTTTTCGGAAACCGCAGTAACAAAATAAGATGTGGCATGCTTGTCCTTGAAAAAGTTTATCATGGTCCGGATTTTAACTAAATATCCGGGTTTAACAGCACAGGGCAATCCGTCTATCACGGCTCTGTCAATATTGCTCTTGGAAAATATTTTTTTTAACCGAAAAATCATTCTATCAATTTCTGCCGCATTAAAATACAGAAGAGAAAGCTTTTTGTTGTTAATGTATTTATCCCAGTCTACATTTAAGACATCGTAATATTTAAGAACATCTGCCGGATCTTTTACCATAGAGATGAAAACACAATTTTCTTTAAGGAACAAACCTTCCTTAATAAACTGCAAACCCAGCATTGTTTTTCCGGTACCGCTAGGTCCGGCCAATAAAACACTGCTGCCTTTTATTAGCCCGCCGTTAAACATATCATCCAGACCCGAGACACCGGATTTTATTCTTATAAGGTTATTCATTCCATTATGATAACAGAAATACATGTTTTTTTGAAGCATCAATTTTCAGTACTTTCATTACAGGGAGCCTATATGTTAAAATAGACTTATGAATTTCATTGACTTGGTAAAAAATAGATACTCCTGCAGGAATTTCCTGGATAAGCCCGTGGAAAAGGAAAAACTGGACGCTTGTTTGGAATCTGCCCGTCTGGCGCCTTCGGCGTGCAACTCTCAGCCGTGGAAGTTTATGATAATTACCGATATCGTATTAAAAGAAAAGGCGTGCGATGCGGCATTTACCGGTCAGTACTGCGCCGGCGCTTTCGCTAAAAAAGCTCCCGCCCTCTTAATAGTCCTCTCCGAAAGAGGAAACTTTTCCTCGAGAGTAGGGAATTTTGTCAGAGATACCAGGTTTTACCTTATAGATATCGGAATTGCAGTCGAACATTTTATCCTACAGGCCACAGAACTGGGTCTTGGCACCTGTTGGATGGGATGGTTTAATGAAACAGGATTAAAAAAGGCTTTAGGGCTTCCAAAATCGGCAAAGATAGATGTTATAGTACCAGTGGGATACCCGGATCAGCCGGTCCGTGAAAAAATCCGAAAAAATATCAATGAGATTTCGGAATTTTTCACGGAGTCTTAAAGTTTATAAAGTTTGTAAGGTTTATAAGGTAAATGCTACAGCTAAAATCTAAAATAAGTTATTTAATGTACATTAATATCTTCCTAGCTATTGCATTAATCTTGATTTGACTTTAAAAACTTTACAAACCTTAAAAACCTTACAAACTGCGATAAGCGGTTCAATCAATTCTCAATCCGCTTATCGCAATCGTTGCTTCCTTCATAGCAATGTTTTTCCCCGACGCTTCTATCGCGGCTTCTACGGATTGCAAAATGCCGAAACAGCACGGGACTTCCATGTGGGCTACGGTTACGGATTTAATATCGTTTTCTTTTATTATCTGTCCGAGTTTTTCGGCGTAGAGACCGTTGTCATCAAGTTTTGGACAACCGATGAGAAGTATTTTGCCTTTGAGTAAATCCTGATGGAACATTGGATACGCAAAAGGTACGCAATCAGCGGCAATAAGCAAATCCGCTCCGTTAAAATAAGGGGCATGTACCGGCACCAACATTATCTGCACCGGCCAGTTCTGTATCTCTGGTTGAGATGGGTTTTCCATTTTTTCCAACCCTCTAACCTTCTGACCATCCAACCCTCCATCTTTATGTCTCAAGTCCTGCATTTTACTGCCGGGACAGCCGCCGTGTTCCTGTGCTTCTTCGCCGTGAACCAGTTCCGGCACATTGATCTCCGGGTTATTCTTCGTTAAATATTCTATTGCCAGGCGGAGGAGCTCCTTTTCCCCGTGGTCTCTTAAATGTATTAAATGCGCCTTGATGGTATTTTTTCCCTGTGCGGCAATATTAGCCATAACTTTTTTTTCGTCATATTTTTCTGCTTCTCTTTCTTCAATAACGATAGCACCTTCGGGACAATGCCCCAGACAGGCCCCGAGGCCGTCACAAAAAAGATCGGAAATCAGGCGGGCTTTACCGTCTATTATTTGAAGCGCTCCCTCCGGACAGTTTGGGATACAAAGACCGCAACCCGTGCATTTATCCAAAACTATTTTAATTATTTTGCGTTTCGCCATAACTCCTCCCGCCTTCCATAATTTCTTTTAAATTTATTCTGGAAAGCACCAGATAAGCGTACTCTTCTATCTCTCCCAGTTTTTTACTTAGAAAACAGCTGCTTTTGTTCACACATACTTTCTTTTTAAAAACACATTCGTTAAGACAAACCTGTCCTTGAAAGAGTTTTATCAGTTCTATCAAAAATATCTCTTCCGGCTTTTTAAGAAGCAGAAAACCGCCTCCGGGACCTTTTCTTGATTCTACAAAACCGTTTTTCCCGAGTAACTGCATGATTTTTCTCATAAAAGCGCGGGGAATCTTCAACTTTTGTGTTAGCTCCGCCGCTGAGGCTTCTTTACCTTTCTCTGCAAGGTATTTAAGCGCCCTTACCGCATAATCCGTACTCCGTGTTATCAGCATATTTCCTCTCTAAAACGATTCTCCGCCTAGGGCCCGCCTTTTGGCGAGGTCTCGCAACAAGCATTGTAGCGGACGAGATCTAACCGAAGGTGGACACTGATACATGGCCAGAACCCTATATTTTACTTTTCAAGTAGTCTTCAACTACATAATGATACCACTCTAGTATCTTTTAGTCAAGGTCTTTTATTTTTCTCCTTTATAATTCATTGACAAAACCCGGAGTTTCGCTTATAATTTAAGAGTAAGTTAAAATACTTTATGATAATCTCTTTCCGAAAGGAAGACAAAGAAGATGAAGAATTTCCCCTCTGATGCAGAGCTGCTGAACCAAGTTAAAGAACAGAGAAGCCTTCCAAAATACTACAAAATCCTCGCAGAAATGGCTCATGATATTATCTTTGTTATTGATAATCACGGAACCGTAAAATATATTAACAGCTATGGCGCAAAGATATTTAAGGTACCTCCAAAAAAGCTTCTTAATAAGAATATTAATGTTCTTTTTTCCGCAGATATTGCAAACAGGATGCTTGCCAATATTAATAAAGCTATTTCGACAGGCAAACCTTTAACCTATGAAGGGCCTATCCAGTATCCCCAATATACCCTCTGGCTGGATACGCAATTAATTCCGATACGCGACTCAAATAACCGCCTTAATTCCGTTATCGGGATCTCCCGGGATATTACAGAGAAAAAACTCTCGGAAAGTATTAATGTAAAATATACTTCGAGTTTGTGCAACCTTATAGAAATACTCGGACAGCTTTCCTTAGAAAACAGCCTAAAAAATATCTGTCAAAACGCCGTCCTCTTCGCAAAAAAGCGCCTGGGTTTTGACCGGATGGAGATCTTTATCGCCAAAGACGCGGAAAAGGATGTAGTATCTTTCTACTGCGACGCAAACAGCTGTAAGGAAAATTTTACTGTTTTGAATAAGCCCTATGAGGATATCCATAGACTTTTGCACGGAAAGGTGCCGGTTGTAACCCGTAAATTAACGGAAAACAACTGGAGCATCTCTATTCCTATTAGGAGTAAAATTGGACATAATATCGGAGTACTTCGTATAACTTCAGGAAGCAATCCGGATAACTACACTACTTCGCTTCTGCGCCTCTTTTCCTTGGGGCTTTCGTATATTATCCAGAATCTGAAAACCAATAACGCTGTTAAACACTCTGATGACCTTTTGAAAAAAATCATGGATGCAGTTGATGAATCCATCCTGGTGCTTTCTCCGGATATCAGGATTGTCTACGCCAATACTTACTTCTTCAACTCTATGAAGCAATTAGGACTTCCGCCTCTAAAAATCGGGGACTTTTTTTTGAAAGGCAATCCGGAATATCAAAAAGCGTTCAAAAACGTAGAGGGTTACTACAGAAAAATAGTTAAGACAAAAAAACCTCATGATACGCTGGATACCACTGTTCAGGGGAGCGCAAAAACAGGTTATTATTCCGCCAAAAGAATACCTCTCCTGGATGAAAACAACAAACTGGAACTCATCCTCAATGTCTCCAGAAATGTAACAGAAGAAAAGACCACCTTAAACAATCTTAAAGAATCAGAAGCTTTTCTTAATAATGTTTTAGACAGCATTCAAGACGGTATAAGCGTATTGGACAAGGATTTAAAAATATTAAGGGTCAATAAGGTAATGGAAAATTGGTACAAGGACTCCATGCCTCTCGTCGGAAAAAAATGCTATCAGGCTTACTACGGCAAGAATACTTCCTGCGCAGTCTGTCCGACCCAGAAAACCTTAAAAACAGGGGTAACCTGTAATGAGACAGTTCCCCGGATGGACAAAAACAAGAAAATCATCGGCTGGCAGGACCTTTATGCCTATCCCCTTAAGAATGCGAAAACAGGCAAAACTGACGGTGTCATCGAATATGTAAAAGATATCACCAAAGATAAAGCCTCGGAAAAAAATCTTTTAGACAGTGAAGTAAAATACAGGGAGCTCTGGGACAATGCGCCCGTGGCTTACCACACTTTAAATCCCGACGGCGTAGTAACCAGCGTAAATGAAACCGAGTTAAAAATGCTGGGCTACGATAAAGACGAGATGGTAGGCAAACCCATCTTTGATTTTATTGAACCTGCCCAGCGGGAAGAAGCACAGCTTCGCTTTTTAAGAAAAATAGCCGGAAAAGAAACCATCAGATCCGGGAACAGGGTTTATTTACGAAGCGACGGCAGTAAAATAGTCGTTTCCCTTGATGATGTGCTGGAATATAATGAAAAACACGAAGTAATTTCGGTAAGAACCACCATGGTGGATGTGACAAGACAAAGACAGATAGAAGACCAGCTGAAGAACAGCTTTTCAAAGCTCAAAAAAACTATGGATGACGCCATGCGCGTTATCACCCGTCTTGTGGAAATGAGAGACCCGTATACCGCCGGTCATCAGGTAAGGGTCGCCCAGCTTGCATGCGCGATAGCTAAAGAACTCGGGTTAAGCGAAGACTCCATTGAAAGGATACGTATAGCGGGGCTGCTCCATGATCTCGGGAAAATCAATGTACCGATCGAAATCTTAAGTAAACCGGGTAAAATATCGGAATCCGAATTTAATATAATAAAAGTACACCCGTCCATCGGTTATGAGATCCTTAAAGAGATGGATTTCCCTTATCCGGTGGCCGAAACAGTGCTGCAGCATCACGAGCGGATAGACGGCAAGGGGTATCCCTACGGCTTGACCGGAAAAGATATTATTCTGGAAGCAAAGATAGTCATGGTTTCCGATGTGGTGGAAGCAATGTCCTCCCACAGACCTTACAGAGCATCAAAGGGTACGAAAGAAGCTTTAAAGGAAATTTCAAAAAACAAAGGCAAGCTCTACGATCTGAAAGTCGCAAAAGCCTGCCTTAATGTTTTCAAACTAAAGAAGTTCCATTTTACAGACAGATAAAGACCCGAAATATTGAAACTTTAAATTGATTTCGGGTCGATTCCACAGATTACAAAACTACGGGATTCCACTGATACTTACCCATTTCGGTTAGAACGTCACACGTTATCACGTTGCTCACGTAAAAGACGTCCATAAAGTCCAAAGTCTTTAAGGTCCGTAAAGTCTCACATTATTGTATTATTATTTAAAACTCCTTAATATAAAACTTTGTACTTTGTACATCGTACTTCGTACTTGCTCTTCTATCTTTTCATTGCGGGGGAGATGAACACCCTGCTGCCTTTTAACTCTTTTCCCTTTATTCTTTTTAAAACTTCCCGCGCGTTTTCCAGGGGTACTTCAAAGAAAGAGAACCGGTCATGCAAACTCACTCTATATATCTGCCCGCCGGAAATTCCGCCTTCTTTTTCAATAAATTTCACAAATTCGCTGATAGAGACACCGTTTTCCTTTCCTACATTGATAAAGAGGCGTACTCTGCCCGGAGCTGCGCCGGTATTATTCAGGTCATCGTCATCAACTTCTTCTTTCTCCTCTTTGCCCCCGAGCATCATTTTAAGAAGCGCCGCGGCAACATCCATTGCGGCATAATCTTCCGTAACTATTTTTTCCGCAAGATCGACAAAACGATCTAATTTGCCGTCATCTATTGTTTTCTTTATCCTCTCTATCAATATATTTGACCTTATCGCTTCCAGGTCCGTTGAAGACGGCGTTTTCGCGCGCTTAATCGTAGTTTTCGCATAACGTTGAATATCTTTTAGTTTATAGACTTCATTGCCGACAACAAAAGTGTAGGCTTTGCCCTCTTTTCCCGCTCTTCCGGTACGGCCTATCCTGTGGACGTAAGCATCCTCGTCTTGAGGTATGTCATAATTAAAAACAGCTTCAATATCGTCAACATCCAGACCTCTGGCGGCAACATCCGTAGCAACAAGTATTTCGATAGCGCCTCTTCTGAATTTTGCCATTACCCTGTCACGGGAAGCCTGTTTTAAATCCCCGTGAAGACCTTCTACAGCGTAACCTCTCGCCTGTAAGGCATCCACAATATCATCCACCTGACGTTTCGTGTTGCAGAACACCAGCGCCAGTTTGATATTATTAAAATCAATTAAATTCGAAAGCGAGTCCAGCTTGCCGCTCTCTCTGACATCAACATAATATTGTTCGATCTTCGGCAC
>MFGS01000067.1:373-9802 GCA_001778355.1 Candidatus Firestonebacteria bacterium RIFOXYA2_FULL_40_8 | reverse complement strand
TTTTCATTCCTTCGTGAGTGAGATGGTCAAAGTAACTTTCCAGAGTGAAACTTTCCGGTACTTCATAATTAGGCAGGATCAACTTTCCTTTTTCCATTTTATAATTACATTTTTCGGCTATTTCAAGAGTGTTTTTTAAGGACTCGGGAACAAATTCGAATGTCTTCCTCATTTCTTCTTCGCTTTTCAGATAGAACTCGTTACTTGGAAAGCGCATTCGGTCTACATCGTCAAAATTTCTTTTAGTCTGTATACAAAGCAAAATATCGTGCAGTTTTGAATGCGCCTTTTGAATATAATGACAGTCGTTGGTAGCTACGACCGGCAGGTTTAATTCCTTTGAGAATTTTAATAGTTCTTCGTTTGCCTTATATTGATCTTCAATCTTATGATCCTGGAGTTCAAGATAATAATTCCCTTCACCAAAAAGCTCTTTATAATACTTTGCCGCTTCCCGGGCTTCGTCTACTTTTCCCTTGATAATAAGATTTGGCACTTCCCCTTTTAAGCAAGCGGAGAGGCAAACAAGTCCTTTTGAGTGCGCCGCCAGAAGGTCTTTATCAATTCTAGGTTTGTAATAAAATCCTTCCAGATAACCGGCAGATACTAACTTTACCAGATTTCTGTAACCTTCTTCGTCTTTACAGAGAAGCAGCAAATGATAATAGTGGTCTGTATGTGTTCCGCCTTTTTCAAAACGCGAACCGGGCGCTATATAAACTTCGCAGCCGATGATAGGCTTTACGCCCGCGTCCATCGCAGCAAAGAAAAAATCCACAGCGCCGAACATATTTCCGTGATCGGACATGGCCAGCGCGGGCATTCTCATTTTTGCCGCCGCGGAAAGCATAGG
Source organism: Candidatus Firestonebacteria bacterium RIFOXYA2_FULL_40_8 (assembly GCA_001778355.1). Lineage (GTDB taxonomy): Bacteria > Oederibacteriota > D2-FULL-39-29 > D2-FULL-39-29 > D2-FULL-39-29 > D2-FULL-39-29. The sequence goes on along the minus strand of MFGS01000067.1, from coordinate 8,949 downwards.
TTTTATCTTCGATGCGCCGTCAAGTAAGCTGTATTCGGTGTGGTTGTGTAAGTGGACGAATTCGGAGTGTTTCATTACTTCCTGCTTTTCTTTGCATCCTGAGAAGTTTGGTTACGCGAAGAATGATTATAAGTGCTGTTTTTATTTCCGCTTGCTTTCATCTCAGCTTCTGTTTTTATTTTTCCTTTTTCGCACGCCGCCATAAAAGCTGTCACAACTTCAGGATCAAATTGAGTACCGGCGCATTTTCTAATTTCATCCAAAGCAAAATCCTTGGGCAGACCTTTCCTGTAAGGACGGTCAGAGGTCATAGCGTCAAAAGTATCGGCAACTCCGATAATCCTGCCGTCAATAGAAATTTCGGTGTTTTTCAGTTTATTAGGATAACCTTTACCGTCCCAGCGTTCCTGGTGATGAAGTATCCCCGGAATTATATGTTTAAACTGCTTTATAGGTTTCATAATATCCGCGCCCAGCTGTGGATGTTTTTTAATCTCTTCGTATTCCACATCCGTGAGTTTCCCCGGTTTTTGCAGTATAGCTTCACTGACGCCTATCTTTCCAATATCATGGAATAAGGCCGCCCAGCGGATACGCTCTTTTTCTTCCGTAGTTAAAGCAAGCTCATCGGCAATAACCATACTATAATTTTCTATGCGGTCAATATGCCCGCCGGTGTAGGAGTCTTTAGATTCAATTGCTCTTGCCAGCGCCGTGATAGTATTGAGGAATAGTTCCTGAAATTCTTTATGCACAACAGCATTATCAATTGCCACAGCCGATTGATCAGCCAGAGCTTCCAGAAGCTCAAGTTCGTACGGTAAAAATGAAGTTCCGTCAAATTTATTAAGAACTTCGATGACGCCGATAACTTTATCTTTCACGCGTAAAGGAACCGCGACAATTGATTTAGTTTGAAATTTCGATTTTTCATCAACCTTATTATAGAAGCGCGCGTCTTTCGAGACATCAGGCACCAGTAATGATTGTCCCGTTCTCGCGACCCAACCTGCTATACCTTCTGACATCGGTATCCTTATAGTATTCACTATATCGTCTTTAGATTTTCCGGTCACAACCTCAAAATATAACTCCTGCTTTTCCTGGTCTATCAGGAAGATAGTGCTGGTTTCCGCGCGGAGCAGTTTTGCCGCCGCTTCCATTATCTCGTTTAAAAGTTTATTTAAATCCAGGGTGGAATTAATAATGGTGGAAACGGAAATTAAAGTGGAAAGTTCTTCAATTTTTCGTTTGGAATCCTCTACAAGCTGCGCATTTTGAATGATAAGGCAGATTTGACCGGCTAAAGACTCCAAAAGGTCAAGATCTTCCTTGATAAAACGTTTTCTGGGCATCTTGTTCATCAGTTCTATAACGCCGATAACCTTATTGTTTACCCTGAGAGGAACACAAATAACATTTTCGATAGGGTATTTGATACTTTCAGAAACATCTTTCTTGAAATGTTCGCTTTTAGAGACATCGGGAACCACCAGGGCTTTGCCTGATTGCGCGACAAAACCTACGATGCCTTCACCCAGCGCGAATTTATATTTTTTTACCGCATCACCCTTGTCACCTTTAGCTACTTTAAATTCAAGGAGACCGGTATCAGAGTTTAAAAGCAGGAGTGATCCGGCTTCCACCTTCATAGTCTTGATTATGAGGTCCATAATGCTATCTAATAGTTTATCAAGGTTAAAAGAGGAAGAAGTAATCTTTCCAATCGATTGGAATATTGAAATTTTGAGGTCTTGGATTGAAACAAGACTACTGAGCGCAGATATTTGATCCCGAAGCTCCTTGTTGTCTTTCTTGAGGTCTTCTATGTTTTCCTTATCTGCCATCTAAAAGCCTTTTCTTAAGGATTTTACGAACCTGACAACTTTTTCAACAGGTTTATTCTTAATGTTATCTTTTATTATTTTAATTACAGCGCTTCCGACAATTACACCGTCTGCTTTCTTTAAAAAATGACCTGCTTGCGCGTTATTTGAGACTCCAAAACCAACAGCCAGAGGCAGTTTCGTAATTTTTCTGACTTTGGAAATATATTTACTTATGTCTGGCAGCTTTTTCCTTTGTCCTGTAATTCCTTTTACTGAAACACAATACAAAAATCCTGAACTGCGTGATGCTGCCAGCCGGATTCTCTTTTCGCTGCTGTTTGGCGCAATAAGAAAAACCATGGCTAAACCGTTTTCTTTCGCAAGTTTTGATAGAGTACAACTTTCCTCAGGTACTAAATCCGGTATAATTATACCATCAATTCCGTTGTTTTTGCAACCCGTAACGAATTTGCTTAAACCATATTTTAGAAAGCTGTTATAATAACCCATAAGGACCACTGCTGCGTTAATCTCCCCCCTAAGCTCTTTGGTCATCTTAAGGATTTTCTTAAGCGTGACGCCTTTTTGGAGTGCATAGAAGCTTGATTCCTGGATTGTTGGGCCGTCTGCAACCGGGTCAGAAAAAGGTACGCCAATCTCGATAACATCAACCCCTGCTTTGTCCAATCCAAGTATTAGCTTTTTTGTTGTCTTTAAATCAGGAAAACCGCCGGTAATGTAAACAATAAAAGATTTCCTCTTATTATCTTTATTGACAAGCATATTTTTTACTAATTTATTAGAGTAACCTGCCGACATCTTTATCGCCTCTCCCTGAAAGATTAATTATGATTAGGTCTGTCTTCTTGAATGTCTTTGCATTCTTTACAACGTAAGCTACAGCGTGGCTTGATTCTAAAGCAGGAATGACTCCCTCTATTTTTGACAGCAAATCATATGCTTTTAATGCGTCTTTGTCCATTATAGGGGTGTACTCAGCTCTACCTATGTCTTTATAGTAACTATGCTCCGGTCCGACCCCCGGGTAGTCCAGCCCGGCCGCAATTGAATGTGTGTTTAAAACCTGCCCGTCTTTATCTTGAAGTAAATATGTGTATGACCCATGTAAAGACCCTGGCGCACCTGCACTTATACTTGCAGAGTTCATAGTTGGCTTCATACCTCTTCCACCTGCTTCTACGCCAATAAATTTCACTTTTTTGTCGTGAAAGAAATGATGAAAGATTCCAATTGCATTACTTCCTCCGCCTACACAGGCAACAATGAAATTTGGAAGCCGCCCTTCTTTTACAAGGATTTGTCTTCTCGCCTCCTCTCCAATTACCTTCTGAAAGTACCTAACCATTAGCGGATAGGGATGAGGGCCTGCAACCGTTCCAAGCATGTAATATGTATTATCAACATTAGAAACCCAGTCGCGCATTGCTTCATTTAAAGCGTCTTTTAAGGTCTTAGTTCCGGAAGTAACGGGTATTACGTTAGTTCCCAGCAGTTTCATCCTGTAGACATTGAGCGCTTGGCGTTTGCAATCTTCTTCGCCCATGAAAACATCACATTTTAATCCAAATCTTGCCGCTACCGTAGCCGTAGCAACCCCATGTTGACCAGCCCCGGTCTCTGCTATGATACGTTTTTTTCCCATCCTGAGAGCCATTAAGGCCTGACCGATACAGTTATTGATCTTATGTGAACCCGTATGGGTCATATCTTCTCTTTTAAGGTAAATTTTAGGGCCTTTGAGATACCTGGTTAGTTTTTCCGCATAGTAAAGCTCGGTAGGTCTTCCGGCAAATTCAGTAAGATATCGTTTAAGCTCAGCTTTAAATATTTTATCTTTAGTCGCCTTAAAGAATTCGTTTTTGAGCTCTTCCAAAGCAGGCATGAGTGTTTCAGGTACAAACATACCGCCATATTTTCCAAAATATCCGTGTTTATCGGGCATCATATCGTCTAACCTTTTGTATGAAATCTTTTAATTTCTTCTTATCTTTTTTTCCCGGTTTGCTTTCTACACCACTGGACACATCTACACCGTACGGTTCAACTCTTTTCAACGCTTCAAGTATATTTTGCGGTGTCAATCCCCCGGAAAGTATTACGGGTTTACCGTGTTTTTTTGCAAGCAGAGCAAGTTTCCAGTCAAATGTTTTCCCCGTCCCGCCTTTCTTTCCTTGAACAAACGAATCCAGTAAATACGCAGAGACAAACTCATAAGCTGCAAGCATTTTAATATCAGATTCATCTCTTACACGGATACCCTTAATGACCGTAAGCGGAGACAATGAAGCGCAAAACTGTGGAATCTCTTCACCATGAAGTTGCACAGAAGTAAGTCCCGCTTCTTTAGCAATCTTTGCAACATGGGAAGGCACTTCATTAACAAATACACCAACCTTGGCAATAAAAGGCGGAAGCTTCTCTATGATTTTCCTGACCTGTTCAGGTTTTACCTGCCTTGGACTCTTAGCAAATACAAACCCAACCGCATTTGCCCCTAAATCAGCAGCAAATAACGCATCTTCCAGGTTAGTTATCCCGCAAATCTTTATCTTTGTCATAAAGGTATTTTAGCACAAAGAAGAGCTATTTACAATTGACGAATGACTAATGACTATTTAAGGTAGGCTGAAAAAGCTTTCGCCGTATTTTGTGAAGAATGATATTTTCTGGAAATTAAAAAGGCGTTCGTTTTACCGAACGCCTTCTAAGTATTTGTAAATATTTTCAAGATTTTAGACTTTTTCCTAGCGCTTCGGTTTGTTAACTATGTTTATAGGTTTTCCGGCGATGTATGCTTTAATGTTTCCGATAGTTATTGCGACCAATCTTTTTCTGGCAGCTGTTGTGGCCCAGGAAATGTGCGGGGTAATTTGGCAGTTTTTGGCTTTGTAAAGAAGATTGTCCGCAGAAGGCGGCTCGACTGTCAAAACATCAAGGCCTGCACCGGCGATTACCTCTGAGTTTAAAGCTTCGACTAAATCCGGCTCATTGATAAGTGGGCCGCGGCTTGTATTAACAAGGAAAGCTGTTTTTTTCATCTTAGAAAACATCTCTTTATTTATAAAACCCTTATTTTCCGCAGTCAGGTTGCAATGCAGGGAAACAAAATCAGAAGTTTTAAAAAGAGATTCCATGTCCACCATCTTAACTTCAGGCATAGGTGATTGTTTAATAAAAGCGTCGTAAGCGATAACGTTCATTCCAAAACCCAGAGCTATCTTTGCAGTTGACTGGCCTATACGGCCGAAGCCGACTATGCCGATGGTCATTCCAGAAAGCTCGGTCATGGTAAAATCCCAGTAGCAGAAGTCCCTTGATTTTGCCCATCTTCCTTCTTTTACGGTTTCAGAGTGATGACCGACGTGCTGTGTAAATTCTAGAATGTGCGCGAAAGCCATCTGCGCTACTGAATTAGTGCCGTAAGTAGGAACGTTTGAAACATAAACGCCGGCTTCATTTGCAGAGTCAACATCTACTACGTTGTATCCGGTTGCAAGAACGCTTATGAATTTTAGATCCGGAAGCGCTTTAAAAGCATCTTTACCAATCACGGTTTTATTAGTGAGAATTATCTCCGCGCCTTTAGCTCTTTCTATTACGTCGGTATTCTTAGAATGATCATGCATTATGCATTCGCCAAGCGAGTGAAGCTCTCCCCATCCTATATCTCCCGGATTGGTCGTATTGCCGTCAAGAACAACAATTTTCATACTATTCCCCTTTATGAACAAGATTCTCCGCCTTCAGCGAGATCTCACCGAAGGTGGACACTGATTTAAACAGTAGCTAATCGTCCCTAAACAGTTTTACATATCTTTAAATATGTTTTTAGTTGCAAAATATTATTTAAAAAAATACCCCCAAGACAAATACCTGGGGGTATTCTATTTGAATAACATTATTATCACAAAACTGATTAAAATAATCAACAATATTTTAAATAATCTACTTGCTTCTTTCTTTCTTCTTTTGTGTCATATAGGAAACAACAACAAGGGTCAAAAAGCTTAGCGGAACCGATATTATTGCAGGATTGTTTATCGGTACCGGTGCAGTGACATTAACGAGACCATATACATTGTTATACGTCTCCTGGGAAAGAAGAATAAGTCCCAGAGCTGAAACAAGACCAACCGTAATTGAAGACATAACACCTTTGGCCGTTGTTTTTTTCCAAAAAAGTATCATAATGATTGCAGGCAGATTTGCAGAAGCTGCAATTGAGAACGCCCAGCCTACGAGATACGAAACATTCATGCCTTTAAAGAGAATTCCAAGTACCACTGCGATTGCACCTACAACAACAGCAGCAATCTTACCTGCTTTTACTTTCGCGTGGTCTGACATGTTCCTGCCAAGGAATCTATCCATGAAATCATGCGCAACTGCACCGCTGGCGGCAACAATAAGACCGCTCACCGTACCAAGTACGGTTGCAAATGCAAGTGCAGAAATTATTGCAAATATCGTAACTCCAAAAGACTTTGCCAGAAGAGGTGCAGACATATTATCATTTGTGAGATCAATAACACCGCTGACCATTGATCCAAGCCCCATGTAGAGTGTTAAAACATAGAACAAACCAATAGCTGCGATAGCCACGATAGTTGACTTTCTTGCGCAAGCCGGACTTGGCACTGTGTAATATCTGATAAGTATGTGCGGGAGCGCGGCCGTCCCTAAAAAGAGAGCAAGCATTAAAGAGATAAAATCAATTTTATCTGTAGTCGTAGCGCCTTTTTTACTGTCTACTTTGAATTTTAAACCGGGTTTCAGTATATCTTTTCCGGGAGTAGGATTCTGATAAAATATTGATATTTTTCCGTCATCCGTTGCAACTACCTGTTTGTTCCATCTTACAACAGTTCCGTTCTTTATTTTTTCAATAAAAGACATAGTATTAAGAGTGTTGGTTTTATTGTTTGCTTTGCCATCAATCTCGCTCATATGTCCGACCTGGAAAAATTTACCTTCTTCTTTCTTTGCTCCGTTATAAAGAGCTTCCCCGTTCTTTTTGTTTTCTATATATAAAGTCTCTTCCAGTAAGGATTTAGTTTCATTGAATTTCCAGATTGAAGGTAGACCTGCTTTTTCAAGCCTTATAAAATGAAGCTTCTTGCCTTTCGCATCGGCATCAATCTGGCTTAGGATCTTATAACTTGGATCTTTTATATATATTTTACCGGTCTTATCAAGGCTCGCCTCTAGCGTTATAAAATTATGATAAGGCACATCCCCGCCTTGATCGGGGGCGGTACTAATTCCTCTGGAGAAAAGAAGAAAAACTAGTGTTAAAGAGAAAACAACAAGCATTCCGCCTTTAAAAAATTGCACATAAGTAGTGGACGTCATACCAGCTGTTGCAACGATAATAATTACTATAATACCGACCATAACAACGCCGGCCCAGTGAGGAAGACCAAGAAGCGGTGTTACCAGTGATCCTGCACCCACCATCTGGGGAATAAGATAGAAAAGAGAAACCAGAATTGTACTGATTGCAGAGACAAGCTGAATTCCTTTGGAATTATATTTTGAATCCAATGCATCGGTAAAAGTATATTTTCCAAGACGCTTCATTGGTTCGGCAACTATAAATAAAGCAACCACCCAGCCGGCAAGGTATCCGATTGAATAAAGAAAGCCGTCATAACCGGAAACCGCTATCATTCCGCAGATTCCAAGGAAAGAAGCCGCTGACAGATAGTCACCTGCAAAAGCTATTCCGTTTACCGACCAATGAATATTTCCGCCTGCGGCAAAATAACCGGATGCTGACTTTGTCTTTCTGGCAAAATGATAAGAGATTCCCAGAACAGTAGCGACAAAAGATAAAAATAGTATAATAGCTAAAGGGGAGGCTGTATAATTCATTTTTTGACCTCCTCTTCATCACAGAGCAACTCTTCTGCATGAGTGCCTACATGGTTATAGGCAAAAGCAAGGAAGATTGCAAAAACTATCAATCCAAAACCGTAAACTATGGCTACGTTGAGGCTTCCGACGTCAATACCCATAAATTCCGGACTAAATACGTTAATAAAAATAAAACCCGCATAAACCAGGGTGTAAAGCAGGAACATCCATTTCCCAAGCAGTTCCTTCAAACTGGAAGACTTATCCTTCTTCCATTCCGTCGCCGGACCGTGAGCCATAATTACCTCCTAGTACTGATTATCTTAATACTAAATAACAAGGAATTATTTGTAATTTAGTTGGAGTATTCTATCAAAACACATATATGATTGTCTATAGTATTATATTAAGCTATATTAACGAAGGCATCGCATAATTTACGTTTTTGGGACTTGATATTTAGAGCTCTTTACTTTTGTCCCTTTTTTGTCTTTTTTTCAGGTACAACTTCCTCTGGTCTTGTTACTTTTGGAGGGACAATCACTTCTTTGATAAAAACACCATCCTTATATTCGCTTTCGGCTTCAAGTACACCGTTATCGTTATATCTTTTCAGCATTCCTTCTTCTTTACCATTTATACAATTAACCACGGTTTTAACCTTACCGCTCTCAAAAAACTCTTTGACGAGTCCTTCTGTTTTACCATCTTTCCAGATACTTTCTGACTTCACGCTTCCGCTTTCATAATAATCCTTCGTCATCCCATCTTGTTTTCCGTTTTTAAAATTACTCTCCGAGCGCATATTACCGCTTTCATAGTAGGTTTTAAAAGGTCCTTCCTGCCTGCCGTTTACAAAGTTAACTTCTG
>MFGS01000067.1:0-319 GCA_001778355.1 Candidatus Firestonebacteria bacterium RIFOXYA2_FULL_40_8 | reverse complement strand
CTTTAAAATTCATTTCTCCCGTTAACTTACCGTTTTTGTTAAACATTTTGGTAACAGAAGTCTTGTCGTCATTAGTAATACTCTCCATTGACAACTTTCCGTCTTCATCATAGAACTTCGTACTAAGATCTTTACCGTTTTTATAAATATGTTCATACTTTATTTTCCCCGTTTTATTAAAATGTTTACTTACTCCGTCAAGTTTACCGTCTTTATAAGTTTTTTCTTCTTTTAATACTCCTGTGTCATAATATTCTTGTCGAGTAGAACTCATAAATTTAATCCTCCTAAATTACTTAAATTTAAAATCCCCTCACAG
>MFGS01000066.1:10255-10495 GCA_001778355.1 Candidatus Firestonebacteria bacterium RIFOXYA2_FULL_40_8 | reverse complement strand
GCCCTTACCGGACCATAAACCGGCTTGAATCCTGTTTTCTTTGCTACAATATGAGCAGCAACTCCCGGCGCCCCAAGCTGTGGAAGAATTATTTGTTTATGCGAAATAATCTTATCAAGTTTAACCGCTTTTATCCTCTTTATCAGCTCCTCTGTTCCAAAAGTCCCCTTCCCCGCCGCGCACCAGACATTGATACCTTTGGTATCGAGAACGAGAATAAATGAATCAATTATTTCCTTC
>MFGS01000066.1:0-10235 GCA_001778355.1 Candidatus Firestonebacteria bacterium RIFOXYA2_FULL_40_8 | reverse complement strand
TCCAACCGCATATATTCCCGGCTCAATTGAGTATCCGTATCTTCCAATCCCCCATCTCATCCGCCAACTGCCGAGAGTATCTCGGAAAGTCAGCTTAGTCGAGACGACAGGGATGTCTCCTACATTTGTTTCCACCCCGCCAATTATATCAAGCTGAGTATGTTTTTCAACTTTCGGACCGCCGCAGCAATCGGAAGCCCCGGTGCCGCAGCCACAATCTTCTTTTTTTTGTTTTCTCATAAAGCTTTACTTTTTCCTCTCATGTTAAACTTCTATTGATTAATATACCCCTGCTGTTCTAGCAGATGATTCCACTGATACAAACAAAGCATAACTTCTAGATTTTACCGCTTACTGTCATTAACACTCCTTAATCCATTTTCTGCATTACTCACTTTGTTAACTGCACTTACTTTCCTTGCTTGTTTTCTTTCCTTCACTTGCTTAGAAGGTATACTCCTTCCAAAATTCTTACCTTTTCTTATTTATTATCATTAATAATACAGCCGGCATGAAATAGAAAGTCAAAAATAACGAAAACAAAAGACCGCCGATAACTCCGATGGCCATCGGTTTCAATAATTCTGTACCCTCTCCCAATCCTACAGCAAGGGGAACAAGGCCTAATATTCCCACAAAGGCGGTCATAAGAACAGGGCGCATTCTGATCAAGGCGCCGTTAATTACCGCTTCTTTTACTGCCATTCCCTTTTCCATAAGCTGTTGAATAAATGTTAACAATACAACGCCGTGGACTATTTCTATTCCGGAGAGAATAAGCACGCCTATCAGTACGGTTACGCCTAAAGGCGTACCGGTGAAAAAGAGCGCCGCGGTTATCCCGACAAGAGAGAGCGGTATTCTCAGAAGAATCAGCAAAGGCCAGATCAGAGATTCAAATTGTACCGTAAGAATAACATACGCAAAAAACAACGCTAAAACAAGTATCGCTCCCAGCGCTTTGAAATTCTCCTTCATCATCTGCGCCTGGCCGCCGGCTTTTATAAAACTGCCCTGAGGCAGCTGCATGTCTTTTATTTTAGCATACACAGCATTCGTTGTAGTGCCTATATTCGCTCCCACAACGGAAGCAGTAACTTTAATTAGCCTCATCTGATTTTTGCGGTCTATCTCAACCGGACCAACCATGTGAGACAGAGTTCCCACATCACGCAGATAAATGAGCCCATTTTTATTAAAAAGAGGAATATTCCCGACATCTTCTTTTCCTCGAAAGTATTCCTCATTCATTACAATGCGTATCGGATAATAATAACCTTCTTCTTTAAATGAAGTTACCACCTGCCCGTCAACAAGCGTCTTTATTGTGTTCGCAACCTGCGTTGCGCTGAGGTTGAGATCGGCAAGTTTTCCCCTGTTAAGATACAATTGATACTCAGGTTTTGTAACATCAATGGAGATATCCAGATTTGCTATTCCCTTCACATCCTTAATCTGACTTACCAGATTTCCGGCTACCGAGTACATCTCAAGCAAAGAAGCAGTTTTAGGCGAGTAAAGCTCTATTTCAACATCAAAATCGCCTGTTTGCATTATGCCTTTCATTTTAGTGTGAAAGACCTTAACTTTCGCTCCGGGATACTTAACGCTTTTTTGTATTTCTTCGGCATACTTACTGACGAACTTGTCTGTGCTGATATTTCGTTTTGCTTTTGGAGTAAGCTGTATATTCACCTCGCCTTCATTCGCTATTTCATAAGTTACAAGCCCCCAAATCCTTCCCCCAACAAGAGTTGAATAATTTTCTACAAAAGGCAGCCCCTTGGCAGCATTTTCAATATTTGTCAATACCTTACCTGTTTCATTTATGGCAATACCCGTCGGCATTTTTACCTTTACGGTTATCATGCCGTCGTCCGCCTGCGGCAAAAACTCAGAACCGATCTTTGCAAGAAAAAACAAGCCTAAAATAAACAGGATACCTGTAAAAGTTATTACCAAGATTTTTCTATTAAGAATCCAATTAAGTGACTTACGATAATTGCTCTTTAATTCTTCAAGTAATTTATCTCCTATCGTAATCCTTTCGTTCTCTGTTTTTTCAAAGTATTTTGCCAACATAGGAGTTACGGTGAAGGAAACTACCCTTGAACTTCCAATGGCTATTGCAATTATAATTATCAGCTCATGGAATAAAAGAGAAACAAGCCCGGATACCAACAGAAATGGCATAAATAACACCATGAAGGTCAGTGTCACATAGGTTAACGCAGTACCGACTTCGTTAGTTCCCTTTATGACTGCGTTGACATCCTTATCTTCCTGCAGCCTCGTAACATTCTCAAGTACTACAACTGCATCATCAAGTATTATGGTGATGGCCAGAACAAGAGCCCCAAGCGAAAATATGTTCAATGAAAAACCGAGCATTTTCATTGCAAAAAATGTCATAAGCAGTGATAGAGGCATAGCCGTTACTACGATTAGAACTCGCCGCCAACTGCCGAGGAAAAACCAGGTTACAAAGATAACCAATAACGCTGCTATCAACGCGGCATCACGGACACCGTTATTAGCGGCTTGAATATATGTTGCCTGATTGTAGATAACGCCTATTTTTATACCTGCAGGCAGTACAGCTTTCAACTCTTTAAGCTTTTTCTGCACATTCTTTTCCACTTCGATAGTATTTGCTTCTGCCTGCTTGAAAATCGAGAGTTTTACACCTTCTTTTCTATTTAACCTTGTAATGACTCTCTGGATATCACTGGTATCTTTAATTTCTGCGATATCTTTCAGATAAATAGTTCTGCCGTTTTTATCAGGAACGACAATTACATTTTTTATTTCATTCACATTCTTATAGTCCGCCAGCGTTCTGACAGTGAATTCCTTCCTTTCGGTTGTTACCCGCCCGCCGGCCATTTCCAGGTTCTCCTCTTTCAGCCTCTGCGCTATCTTATCAAGAGAAATCCCTAAAACCTGTATTTTATGAGGATCCAGGTAAACACGAATTTCCCTTTTTGCTCCTCCCGATACCTCTGAGCCCGCGCTCCCCGATACTGAAGCAAACTGCGTTTGAAGATAATTTTCAACCCAGGTACGAAGCTTTATAATATCCTGCTCCTCTGAAGTAATAATAAGGTCCATTACCGGTAATTGAGAAGGATCCGCTTTAAATATCAAAGGCTCATCAGCATCTTTTGGCAGATCTTTCTTTACCAAGCCCATCTTTGCAAGGACATCCTGATAAGCGACATCTCTGTCGGCATCATACTTAAAGTAAACCAGCAGGGTGTAAAGGCCTTCCGTACACTGAACATCAAGATAATCCAGATTATCCACAGTCGCCATTTTTTGCTCTACCACATCGGCAATATTGTCTTCAATTTCTTCCGGGGTAGCGCCGCGCCAGGTAATATAAACTTTCACCATAGGATATGTAATGTTGGGAAGCAGATTTGTAGGGAGTTGGACAAAAGACATTACGCCGACAACCAACACAGCAACCATCAGGATAAATATTGAAATCGGTTTTTTTATTGAAAGCTCTGTTATTTTCACTTGCTCTTACCTTCTCCCTTTACAGGTTTGCTTGCTTCGGGAAGTTTAACTTTTGCCCCGTCTTTAAGGTTTTCCTGCCCCATTGTTATTACTTTATCTCCATTGTTCAGCCCTGATATTATCTCTATTTCCGTATTTGACTCAATACCGGTCGCAACTTTGATCATTTTTGCCGTATCATTTTCCGAAACAAACACAAACTTATCTCCGTTAGGCTTTACAATTAATATATCCTGGGGTACTATCAGCGTATTTTGTTTTTGATCCACTGTTATTTCAATTGAGGCAGTCATCCCCGGCCGTACTCTCGTTTCCTCCGGAATTGACACTTCTATATCCGCAGTCCTGCTTTCGGTCCTTATTCCCGGGGTAACAACAGATATTTTCCCGGAAAGAAAACCATCTCCCATTGAATGTATTTTGACTTTAACATTTTGACCTATTTTTATTTTAGAAATATATTCTTCCGATACGGCTGATTTGATTATCAACTGCTTCAGGTCTGCAATCTCAATTAACGTCTGTTTTGTTGAAACATTACTCCCGACTTCAATACTTTTTGAGATAATTGTCCCTGCGATAGGGCTGACCACAGGGATAGGCTTATAAAGTTTTTTTGCCGATTCAAGTCTCTCCAGGGCTTCTTTGAGCTTTTCTGCCAGTTCATTTCTATTTTGCTCTGAGGTTTTTTCCAAGTCCGTTTTTATTTGTTCATAATCTGCTTGAGCTTGCCCTAATATATTTTGCTGGTCAACCGGCATGATATAAAGTAATATTTTTCCTGAATTGACATTATCGCCTTCGACAATATTCAACCTGGAAATGCTGCCTTCTACCGGAGCGCTCACCAGGGAATATGCTTTTGAGCCTACAGTACCTGCAAGTATTATTGTAGAAGAGATTGCTTTTGGCGTTAAAGTTACGACTTTAACAGGAAATACCTTTTCCATTGGCTGTTCTTTTTTCGCGCAGGCTGATAAAACTACAATTATTAGCAGGAAAATACTGATTGGCTTTCTCATTTTACGACCTCCGAGGCAAATGCGTCAGGGCAAATATTTTCTATTTCCGCCAACGAAATTATAACATCAACAATATTGTTAAAATAATTCAACTCGGAATTCAGCCACACGGTCTGAGCATCGAGCAATTCTGTGGCAGTTGTTTTTCCCGCATTATATCTTAATTCAGCGGCAATTAAGGCTTCTCTTGAAAGATCAAGAACCTTCTTAGTTGTTTTTAAGCGGTTTGTCTTATCAATGACCGTTGCTCTTGCTGACTGAAACCTTACAGAAAGCCCCAACTTCAGTTGTTTTTGCGCTTCAACAAGCTGTTTATTTCTGTACGCTGCCTGTTCTATTCTTGAAGCGATAGCTCCTCCATGGTAGATCGGCAGACTCAAACCTAAACCAACATACCAATTGGAGTTTCCCGGAAAGAATGTTTGATCCTCCCATGAATAATTAGCTCTAAAAAATACAGTCGGAAACATTTCCCCCGATTCAACAGTTATATCGTATTCCGATTTCTTTACCAAATTATCCGCATATTTCAATTCCGGATTGTTTTTAAACTCATTATCAAGACAGGTTGTATTTATTTTAATATTTTCTCTTATTTCCGGCAGATAGACAGACGACGCGTTGACCGGCTCATTTTTTCCCATCACCTGGCCTAATAACAATGATTTCGTATACACCAGATTCCTGAGATTATCTATTGTATCTTCCGCGGCTGCAAGCTGGGTCTGAATTCGTAAAACATCCAGATTAGTGGTCTTCCCGCTGTTATATAGCAGCTGGGCAACTTTAAATTGGTCATTTAACTTTTCAAACAGCTTATTCTGGGTCTTTAAGGCAAATTGAGCGCGCACTTGCTCATAGTACGATTTTTTAACCGACAAATAGACAGTGCTTTTTGTTTGTTCATACTTATCTTTCTCTGCCGCCAGCGCGGATTGAGAGGAGTCTATTCTTGCAATGTATTTTCCCCCAGCATACAAAATCTGTTTTAGAGATATATCCGCGTAATAATCATCCAAGGATGCTCCAAACAAGGCCTTCTTGCTCGGCAATTGCCAGTCATATCTTAAATAACTTAAACTAGCATCAATCTGCGGTAATAAATTGCTTACTTCCTGATTATATTTAGAATTAGTTTCTTTTATCTTGTATTGCTGGGATGTCAGTTCAAAATTACTCTTATCAGCAGCACTCAGGCATTCCTCAAGAGTTAATGTTTTTTCTTCACAATAACTGTTAACAGAAAATATTACATTGGCCAACAACATTACTAACAGAATTTTGATTTTACCTGCAATTTTCATCATCTATCTTTTCCTTATAAAGTACAGTTTGCTATTTTTTATACAGCGAAATCAGAGAATTCAGTTTCTTTATACGTTTTTCTTTTGAGACGCCCTTTTCTTCAAGGATATGATTGATAATGAAACCTTCAAGGGTTCTAAATCTTAATGTATCAAAGGACTTAGCAATAGAAGTTGTAAGCATAGCCACATCCAAACAGGGTTTTCCTTGTTCAATATATTTCACAAGTGTATCTATTTGACCTTGTATTCGTTTAATATGAATAAGTGTCTCTTTTCGTCTTTCTTTCATGTTTTTTGCCCTCCACTTAACGATAATAGCATACCCCCCTCCCTATGCATTGTCAAGCAAAATATTAGCCGGATTTCGAGCAAACATCGGATTTCGTAAAGATTTATGGTTTTATATTCAGGTTTTGCTCAACTGCCTTTTCCGTCCTCCGCCTTCCGTCCTCTACTCATCCATACTCACTTGAATATCAAATAAATTCCGCCCAGTATCACCAGTACACCACATACTTTCTTAACTATCACGGTGCCTTTGGATTTTTCATTCCAATCCAGGTATCTTTGAACAACCTCACTGAAGGTTCCCGCTAAAACAATAACGGCACAATGACCGACACCATACGCAAGAAGAAGACCTATTGAGTAAAAGAGTTCTGTTGAAGCGGTCTTCATCGTAACAGCAAGGACAGGAGCCATATAGGCAAAAGTACAGGGGCCTAAAGCGATTCCGAATATTAAACCGAGTAAAAATGCGGCAAGTAGTCCTTTTTGTTTCATGCCAACTTGTTTTGGGCCTGAAAAAGGCATCGGGATAACACCAAGGAGATGAAGCCCGACCACCAAAAATACAGCGGCTACAATGTAGTTACCGTACTGTCCTGTGTCCCCAAGCATCCTTCCCATTGCCGCGGTTATCACGCCGATAAGAGCTATTGTTAAAAGTATACCGACTGCGAACGCTGACGAGATAACAAAAGCACGCTTAACGGATATCTTCCCCTGTCCGCTTATAAACCCGATAATAAGAGGCAGACTTGCCAGATGGCAGGGGCTTAAGATAATACTGAGTATTCCCCAAGCGAAAGAAGCACTCAGTGCAATGAGTGGTGACCCTTCAACAGCACGCGTAAGCGTAATGAATAACTGATCCATTTTTCTTTTTCTCCAGGCTCAAATCGGGGACAGTCAAAAAAGAATGACAGTCCCCTACCTTTTACTTTTCTCTCTCTTCTTTTCCTTTGTTTACTTCCTTTCCTTCCCTTCCTTCTTTTTCTGTTTTTGCTTCCCTTGCTGTACTTTCTACTTCGGTGCGCATTCTCCGATCTTACAGGCCTTCATTATTTGTTCTTTCTTCAAGGCCATCTTATCTGCCAACGCTTTTTCGATACTTATCATTTCCCCGGTCTCTAACGGATTTTGCTCCACCCATTTTTTAAGATTTTCTTCATTCACAAAGAAGCACTGATGAAAACAGCCGGCAGAACCAAACTTTCCTTCTTTATTTTTCTTTTGCCCAAACCAGGCAACGGCAGTTTTTGGCTCCAGCGAAGCAATCTTGCCGTCATGTGTTTTAACTACAATCTTTTCTCCGGTTAATCTGTCTTTTTCATATACTTCAATATCTTTACCGGTTCTTACGGCAACTCCCAGCGCGCAATGAGAACAGCAGCCATACGTATGAACTCCATCAGCCTTGACTAAAGCCGCATCTTCCGGGTAGACAGACCTGTCACAAAAACCGCATCGGCTTGCCAATTCTTTAGCTTTTAATACCTCTGCACTGACAATATTGCCCCCGTTCTCTTTCTTTTCTGCAAGAGCGTCGTCCTTATTCGTAAAAGCTTTAAGTGTCGGCCTTCCGATCCTTTCATCCATTCCATAAAGTATTACCGCCTTAAGAAGCGGGACCTGTTCTTTTGTCTTATAGTCCGATATGGTAACCTTATCTTCAATACCTGTCTTATCTTCTGTCATACAGGAGTACATTATATGATAGCAATGCAGACCGCAGAGCTTTACATCGCCCTTGGCTGTCTTTACTGTTACCATACTATTACTGATATCCTTGTCGCACATATAGCAGATAGTATCTTTACTCCTGTTATCCGTCTGTGCCGGTTCAAACCTTTTAAAAGTACTCTCCGGTTTCACATCGGCTTTTGCGACAGGTTTACTTTCGACTTTTACAGCCGGCTTGTTCTCAAACGAGAACCCGAGTTCTTTCCATTTACTCAAAATATCTTCTTTCGGAAAAAACCCTATATGCCTAAAAACCTCTTTGCCGCTTGCATCTAAAAACACCTGGGTAGGTATCACACTGATGCTATACTTTTTAGCAGCAGCCCTATCGTTATTTACATCAATAAACTCTACGGCAAACTTATCCGAGTAATTCTTTTTGAAGTCCTCTATTATCGGCGCCATCATTTTGCATGGAATGCAATTAACTGACCCGAGCTCCAGCATTTTGGGGAGCTCTTTTGAAGCGGCAAACCCGGAACCTGCGAACAGAATAATACTCAACACGATCATTTTAACAGTATTCATATTCACCTCTTTATGATTTATTCAAAACTCTTTTTTATGCTTTCCGCAGTCTTATTGACCAGCTCATCGTTAACCGGCGTCTTTCCTTTTTCCATACCCATTTCCGTCAGCGTTATTATATTTGCCGCAATTCCCGCTGCTTCAACTGCCTTTTTCCCGCAGTTAACAGAACACCCGTCTATCACTATGGTGTTTGAATTTTTCGCTGTCTGTAGAAAGCTGTCCAGCTTCGCGCCGATTCCGATAAGACAGGACATCTTACCAAAACCGTCTTTTCTGAGTTTCCTTGCAACTTTATCAGACAATTCTCCTACATCCGCCGCACCTGAACACGCAAACAACACCTTCTCTTTACAGCTCCCGCCACATCCGCAATCTGCCATATTTTTATTCTCCTTACCTTTAAATTTCCTTCCCCTTCCCAATAAGGGGAAGGTCAGGATGAGGATAATATTTCTTTTATTAATTGGTAGCCGCAGGTCTTTAGTCCGCGTACTGAGATCCTTCGCATAAAACCGCTCAGGATGACAAAATGATTTATTATATTATTTCTATATTGGAAATCATTTTGTCACTTTTCCATCCCCGTCGTTATCCAGGTTGTAATCTCAGCTTTCGTTGGAATTCTTCCTGAAGACTTTAACTCCCCGCCCACGACAAGCGCAGGGGTCATCATTACATTATATTTCATAATATCCTGGATCTTTTCAACTTTCGTTATCTCCGCTTCAATTGCAAGTTCCTTGACTGCTTCCTGTACTAGCTCATAAAGTTTTTTGCACTTTGGACAACCGGTACCTAATACTTCTATTTTCATTGTCTTCCTCCCTTTCCATCGCCTTCCTCCCCTTCAAAAACATTCTTATTTTGAGTACATAAGGGGAGGATAAAGGTGGGGTTAAATTTTCACTGCCCGCACCCCGGAGTATTTGGTGCACATCCGTCTGCGCCGCCTTCCGGTCCGCAAGTGCCGCCTTCCAAGGATTCAAGAATAGTCTCTTTTTCCACTTTCCCCTTAAAAATTCCCGTAATAGCACCGGGCGGAACAAGGACGACCATTGAAGCTTCTTCGATATTTTCATCCAACCTGCAGGCGGTAAGGAATAACTTGTTTTCCTTTACCGAGGGGTCAACAATAATAGAATCTACAAGATCTTTCACCGCAGAATCGCTTTTAAACGCTTCGGCAGAATCCGTTGATTCTTTATTCGATTTTGTTTTAGCGTTTTGCACCAATACTAAGACCATTTTTCCGTCCTGCAAGATCCTCATGATTTTCATATCCAGCGCGGAGATGATGGTTTTATCCAACTCCTGTCTTGTTACGGTTTCCGGAAACCCGCCGGTTATAACTCCGTTGGGCGCAAAAGACATTACGGCTGGTAATTTGACTTTATCAAGCGAGTATTTTTGCACCATTTCAGTATCTTTGACATAAGAAACAACTGCTTTATAGATCATAGTTTTGGCAGTAATCTCTTTCCTGAACGCCTCAATTTCCTTCTCCATGGCTGTAAGGGCTTCATCATTCTTCTCATAAAAATAAACATACAGATACGTCCCGTCTTTCTTAGCTTTTTCCAGAGCATCTTCAGGGCTTGCTATCTCTTCACTTTCAACAGTTTTCGCCTCCCCCGCCAGCATCTCCTTCTTCGCGCAAGAGACCGACAATAACAATCCTGCGGCCATTACCGTGACCATCAGTGCAATTTTCCATTTACTCAAAATATCCCCCTTTAAATCAAATTCTAAAATTTAAATTCTAAGTGACGAGTAGCAGCGCATGTTGGACTCTTTCTAGGAGCCTCAAAAGTAGCAGCGCATGTTG
>MFGS01000065.1 GCA_001778355.1 Candidatus Firestonebacteria bacterium RIFOXYA2_FULL_40_8 | reverse complement strand
GCATACGATAAGAAAAGACAGCGCGATTCTTAAAACGGCAGCTTCCTGGGTGGAGCATGCTGATTGGGTTCCGGCGTTGCTTACCGGGGTAAACAATGTTTCTCAGATTAAAAGAAGCAGGTGCGCCGCCGGACACAAAGCCATGTGGAATGAATCCTGGGGTGGGCTTCCGTCCGAAGAGTTCCTCGTAAAACTTGATCCAAAACTGAAAGGACTCAGGGGCAAGTTATATGAAAAAACATTTGTCTGTGATGAAAAAGCCGGATATCTTTCTTTTGCGTGGGCAAAGAAATTTGGTTTAAGCACGGAAGTTTCCGTCGGGACAGGTTCGTTTGACGCTCACATCGGTGCTGTAGGCGCTTGCATTACGCCGTACGCGCTGGTACGTATTATGGGAACTTCCACGTGCGATATCTTAACCGCTCCAAAAAAAGATGTTAAGAATAAAGTGATCAAAGGTATTTGCGGACAGGTTGACGGTTCGGTTATCCCCGGATTTATCGGCATGGAAGCGGGGCAATCTGCGTTTGGAGATATTTATGCCTGGTTTCGGGACGTTTTGACCGGACCTCTTAAAGGATTTCTGGAAGCTTCCTCAGCGAAAGGCTCGAATAAAAATGAATTTTTAGAAGCGTATAAAAAAAGTATTATCCCATATCTCTCAAAAGAAGCGGCAAAGATTCCTCCGTCAGAGTCCGCGCTCATAGCTCTTGACTGGATGAACGGAAGGAGAACTCCTTTCGCAAATCAAATGCTTAAGGGTGCGGTCACCGGAATCACGCTTGGAACCTCTGCTCCCAGAATATTTCGCGCTCTGGTGGAAGGAACTGCTTTTGGTTCAAGAAAGATAGTTGAAAGATTTAAAGCTGAGGGTGTTAAGGTTGATTCGATTATTGCAATAGGCGGGGTCTCAAAAAAATCCCCGTTTGTAATGCAGGTACTTTCCGACGTATTAAAGATGCCTATCAAAGTAGCCGCTTCCGAGCAATGCTGCGCTCTCGGAGCCGCAATGTGCGCATCGGTAGTAGCCCGGGTCTATAAAAACCTTGATGAGGCAAAGAGAAATATGGGGGGCGGTTTTGATGCAACTTACAGGCCGAACAAGAAAAACAGTCTGATTTATGATAAGCTATACAAAGAATATTGCACACTGGGTGATTTTATAGAAAAAAACACGAGAGGGTAGAATGGGCAAATACAAACGGATAAGAGAAGAAGCTTATAAAGCAAATATGGAATTAAAAAGACAAGGGCTGGTTATCTCAACTTTCGGAAATGTAAGCGCGGCTGATGTGAAGGGAAGATTTTTTTCCATTAAACCCTCCGGAGTGCCGTATGAGAAGCTTTCTCCTTCGAAGATGGTAGTAGTAAGTTTTGATAATAAAATACTGGAAGGTAATTTAAGACCTTCTTCCGATACGGAGACTCACGCGGTGATTTATTCAAATTTTAAAGGAATTGCCGGAATAACGCACACGCACTCGCCTTATGCCGTGGCGTGGGCGCAGGCAAAGAAAAGTATCCCCGTCCTGGGAACTACCCATGCGGATTACAGCAGTAAAAGTATCCCCTGCACAAAACCTTTAAGTAAAAATTCAATAAGGGGGAAGTACGAGACCGAAACAGGAGTGCAGATCGTAAAACATTTTAAAAAACACGGACTTAATTACAATGAGATTCAGATGGTGCTGGTCGCCTGCCATGGGCCGTTCACCTGGGGCAGTTCGGCGGGAAAATCGGTTATGAACAATCTAATACTCGAAAAGATAGCAGAGATGGCGTACATGACTTTAAAAATAAACCCTGAGTGCAAGCCGGTGAGCAAAGAATTAATAAACAAACATTACACCCGTAAACACGGCAAAAAAGCATATTATGGACAATGAAGGAAGCAAGAACAGCAAGTAAAGTAAGAGAAGCAAAAAAAGTGACAAAAATACGCAAAAAGATTTACGATATATTTTTGTCATCCCCGAGTGTTTTTATCGGGGATCCAGTGTCTTTGTTTTTATAATTTAATAACACTACAATAAATTGTACTGTTGCAATGTCAAGTTTACAAATTTTGAAAAAAGGTAATGATCTGCGCAAGGGTATTTATGCTAAATCATAATGCTTTTGCGAAATCCACCTTGACGGATAACGTGAAACGAATTTGAAGCTTTAACTCGTAACCCGTCACCCGATACTCGTAACGTTTTTTAAGGAGACTAGTAATGGAAAAGCATGTAAAGCTCACAGAAGGCAGGATAAATCATTTTATTCAGGCTATTTGGAAACAGGTTTATGAAGAGACGGTTCCTTTAAAAGCGGTACTGGCGAAGTCAAACGACCCTGTTTCTTTCAAAAATGTTAAAAATTTGAAATTTAAAAACGCAAAAAAGGGCGAAGTGTGGGGTGAGAACTGGGATTCTGCCTGGTTTAAATTTGCCGGAGCGGTCCCGTCCTCCTGGAAAGGCGCCGAGGTTATGGCTGTTCTTGACCTTGGAGGAGAAGCGGCTGTGTTTTCAACTGACGGCACACCGTTGTCAGGGCTTACCTCTCTTTTTGCAGGCTGGGGGATGTTTAACCGCAAAGCACTTTATCCGGTAATCAAAAATTCCTCGGGAAAAGAAAAAGTTAACTTGCTCGTAGAAGCGGCTGCTAATTATCTTTTCGGGAATCAGGTAAAGTGTGTTTTTAAACAGGCGGACCTGGTTAAATTTAACCGGAGCAAATGGGAGTTATATCACGACGTCTACTTTCTGCAAAATCTTATGCTTAAGCTTCCGGAAGATTCTATCAGAAGGGCAAAAATACTTTTTGGATTAAATGAAATAATAAATACTTATTACCATGGAAGTGAAAGTGAAATAAAAACCTGCCGGAAGATTGCGGGAAAACTTTTATATAACGGAGCAAATATTTCTGCGTCTTTGGTTTCCGCCATAGGGCATTCCCATATTGACACTGCGTGGATGTGGCCTCTTCGGGAGACCAGGCGGAAGGTGGGCAGAACCTTCTCAACTGCGATAAAAATGATGGAAGAGTATCCTGATTACAAATTCGGCGCTTCGCAGGCCCAGCTTTACCAGTTCTGCAAAGAAAACTATCCGAAACTTTATGAAAAAATCAAGAAAGCCATAAAAGCAAAAAGATGGGAAGTGCAGGGCGGAATGTGGGTTGAGTCCGACTGTAACCTTATTTCGGGCGAAAGTATGGTAAGGCAGTTCCTGCACGGAAAGCGCTTCTTTAGACAGGAGTTTGGCGTAGAGGTGGATAATCTCTGGCTGCCGGACGTTTTCGGGTACTCCTCTGCAATGCCCCAGATACTTAAAAAATGCGGAATAAATTATTTCCTCACGCAAAAACTTTCCTGGAGCCAGTTCAATAAATTCCCCCATCATACTTTCAACTGGGAAGGACTGGACGGGTCAAAGGTCTTTACTCATTTCCCTCCGGCGGATACTTACAACAGCGTTTATGAGCCGTGGGAACTCCTCATGGGTCAGAAGGCGTTTTTAGAAAAAGACCGGGCTAACAGGTGGATCTACCTCTTCGGTTACGGGGACGGCGGCGGCGGACCTTCAAGGCACCAGCTGGAGTTCGCTAAACGGGCCAAAGACTGCGAAGAACTTCCGAAAGTAACACAGGAGTTCGCTAAAGACTTCTTCCCGAAGTGCGAGAAAGATATAAAGGACCCGCTTACCTGGAAAGGCGAGCTGTATCTTGAATATCACCGCGGCACTTACACCACGCAGGCGCGCAATAAAAAATATAACAGAAAGTCGGAGTTCCTTTTAAAAGACGCCGAGTTGTTAAGTTCTCTGGATCTGAAAAATTATCCTGCGGCGGAACTAGACCGGCTCTGGAAACTCGTTTTATTAAATCAATTCCACGATATTATCCCGGGTTCTTCCATTCCGTGGGTTTATAAGGATTCCACGAAGCAATACGAAGACGTAAAAAAGAGCGGGGAAAAAATTGCCGCTGACGGACTTAAGGCGCTTTGCAAAAAAATAGATACGACAGGCGCCGGAAAGCCCGTAGTCATTTTCAATTCTCTTTCCTGGTCGAGGTCAGGTCTTGTTTTACTTCCAAAAACTAAAGCAGGGCTAAAGGATAATTTTGAAAATACGGTTTTAACTCAGAACATTAAAGACGGAGTTCTTGCCAGAGTGAACGCCTCTTCCATGGGCTACTCCGTATATTATTCGGGTAAGACGGAAGGAAAAAGAATAGAAACCTCAGATTTGAAAGTAAGTAAAAACCGTCTGGAAAACTCCTTGCTTCTTGTAAAATTCGGCAAAGACGGGCAGATCTCTTCTATATATGATAAAGAAACGGGGAGAGAGTCGGTTAAAACAGGCGGTTTGGCGAATAGATTTAAAGTTTATGATGAAGACAAAGGCGGCGGGGATGCCTGGGATACTCATATTTACCATGAAGAACAAAAATATGCTTCACCTTCTCTTATTAAAACGGAAGGTGTAGAAGAAGGGCCGCTTCGGGCTTCTATCCGCCAGACGTGGAAAGTGTCGGAAAGATCTTTTATCATTCAGGAGATCCGGCTGGAAAGCGGGAGCAGGAAGATAGAATTCTTTACAAAAATCGAGTGGCATGAAAGAGAGAAGCTATTAAAAGTGTTTTTTGATACTACAATTAATTCGCTAAAAGCAAAATACGAAATTCAATACGGTCACGTCGAACGTCCCGCGCACAGAAATACATCGTGGGATATGGCGAAATTTGAGGTTTGCGCCCACAAATGGGCTGATTACTCGGATGAAGGTTACGGCATATCCCTGCTGAATGACTGCAAATACGGACACGGGATAAAAGACGGGACGATGAGTTTAACACTGCTTCGCTCGCCCGAGCCGCCGGATTATTCCCTGAAATTCAGCAAGCCTAAAGACGAAGCTGATGCGGTGACAGATCAGGGGGCGCATGAACTTACCTATGCTCTCTATCCCCACGCGGGCAATTTTATGGAAGCTAAAACAGTGCAGGCCGCTTATGAATTAAATGCTCCGCTTAGAACCGCCCTTTTGGAAAAAGGAAATAAAGGCGGGCGTTCCGGTATGCATTCTTTCTACTCTGTTGACGCGGAATCGGTTATAATTGAAGCCGTAAAGAAAACGGAAGACGGAAAAGATATTATTGTAAGGATGTATGAAGCGTACGGCAAGACTTCCGAAGCGGTTTTAACGGTGTCAAAAGAAATTGCCGTTAAGAAAGCCGAATTTGTTAACATGATGGAAGAAAAAGGAAAAGCCGTAAAGGTTGAAAACGGAAAAATAAAACTTAAACTGCAGCCGTTCGAGATAATTACGCTAAAACTGAAAATGTAATTGCGAAAATATTGTTATTGTGTTAGAATTTTACAGGTAAAGAACTCGGGAGGCGGTGTGCAAATACTTCAAAAAAAAGAAGCGGTAAAGGTCGGTTGGGAGTTAACAAAAAAGCATTTAGGTTTTGCAATAATTGTTTACGCGATTTACATCGGAGTGACAATAGGAATAAGCGCTCTTCAAATCACTGCTGAGCGGTTCATGAGCAATAGTATTTTGAGTTTTAATATTACTATATTAGAATACCTTGTTATGATACTTCTGGGAATGGGGTTTATTAAAATATTTTTAGACATCTATGACGGAAAAAAAGCTGAAATTTCAACGCTCTTTACTACCTATGAGCAGTACTTTGGTTTCTTCATCTGCTATCTCTTGGTTACTCTAATTGTAGCTGCCGGTATTATTCTTTTAATTGTTCCGGGTATAATATGGGCCTTGAAATATCAGTTTGCGCTCTATCTTGTGATAGATCGGAAGATGAAACCTATAGATGCGATAAAGATGAGCGGTAAGATGACCCAGGGTCATAAAGTAAATCTCTTCTTGTTCTGGTGGGTGGTTCTTGGTGTTTGTATCCTTGGCTTTCTGTGCTGCTGTGTCGGTATTATTCCTGCGGCAATAGTAACAGTGTTTGCTTATATTCATATCTATAGAACTATTCTTTTGGACTACGAAAAAGGACAGAGTTCTTCAGGTAATGGCCCAATTCCGGAAACCCGGCCGACTACTGAGGTAAAACAAGACGAAAATATGGGAAATCCCATAAGTGAAACCAAACCGGAATAAGGACAAATTCGAAGCATAAAACTCGAAATTCGAAAAAACATAGAAAAATAGCAAAAAAAATGAAAATAATATTTAACATTAGTGGTATTTTTATCGGTTTTGTTTCGTCTGCCAATTATTAGGGCGGATCGAACTTTGTATTTAGCTATATTCTGTCAGCTGAATCCTGCCATGCTTCAAATAACGGTTATTTTTCAGATGTTTATTGAATTGAAAGATGCGTTTTATTGTGATATATTAGGCATGTTCTTTTTCTTTTAAAAAACCTGCGTTAAAAACGGGAAATTTTTAAGTGTTTTAAAATTCTGAAGGAGGATTTATTATGGCAAAGAAATATGTGTATTCCTTCGGCGGCGGTAAAGCCGACGGAAATGAGAAGATGAAGAATCTTCTCGGCGGCAAAGGTGCTAACCTTGCCGAAATGGCGGGACATCCGAAGTTAAAACTTCCTGTTCCTCCCGGTTTCACACTCACCACAGAAGTCTGCACGGCTTTCTATGCAAACAAGAAGAAATATCCGAAAGAACTTGACGCGCAGGTCAAAACAGCAATCGCGACAGTAGAAAAAATAATGGGGAAGAAATTCGGGGATGTAAAAGATCCTCTTCTCTTCTCGGTAAGGTCCGGCGCCAGGAAATCCATGCCCGGTATGATGGAAACCGTTCTCAATGTCGGTTTAACCAGCGCGACTATCCCGGGAATGATAAAACAGACCGGCGGCAACGACAGATTTGTTTACGATGCTTACAGACGTCTCATCATGATGTACTCCGACGTCGTAATGGAAAAAGCGGCAGGTATCGAGCCGGAAGACGATAAGGGAATAAGAAAACAGCTTGAACATATTATGTCAGCGATGAAAAAAGCCAGAGGTGTTAAACTTGACACCGATCTTTCTGCTTCCGATCTTAAAACACTCTGCGAACAGTTCAAGAAAAAAGTAAAGGAAGTACTCGGTAAAGAGTTCCCCGACAATCATATGGAACAGATGTGGGGCGGAATCAGCGCGGTGTTCTCTTCCTGGAACGGAAAACGCGCTATCTCTTACAGAAGAATTGAAAAGATACCGGATGAATGGGGTACGGCAGTTAACGTACAGACCATGGTGTTCGGAAATATGGGCGATGATTCAGCGACCGGTGTTGCGTTTACGCGTAATCCCGGAACCGGAGAGAACTACTTCTACGGTGAATACCTTATAAATGCCCAGGGTGAAGACGTTGTTGCCGGTATCAGAACTCCTGCTCCGGTCAATGAAAAAAGCAAATCCTCCCAGAACGCGGATCATCTCTCTCTGGAAAAAGGAATGCCGAAGCTTTACAAAGAGCTTTTTGCTATCCAGAAACGTTTGGAAAATCATTACAGGGATATGCAGGATATAGAATTCACAATTGAAAAAGGCGTTCTCTTCATGCTGCAGTGCCGTATCGGAAAAAGAAACGGACCTGCCGCGGTAAAGATGGCGACCGATATGTACAACGAAAAATTCATCACCGCCGAAGAAGCGGTAATGAGAGTAACTCCGGCCCAGCTGGATGAGCTCCTTCATCCTATTGTTGACCCGAAAGCGGAGAAAGCAATGAAACCTCTTGCTAAGGGACTCCCTGCCGGCCCGGGCGGCGCAGCAGGCCAGATAGTATTCTCGTCAAACGACGCGGTCGCGGCTTTTGATAAAGGCAAGAAAGTAATACTTGTCAGAGAAGAAACGAATCCGGAAGATATAGAAGGTATGAGAGCAGCCCAGGCGATCCTTACGGCGAGAGGCGGTATGACTTCACACGCCGCGCTTGTAGCCCGTGGTTGGGGTAAATGCTGTATAGTCGGCTGCGGAGATGTTCATATCGACCTTGCCAAGAAGACCGTGGTTATCGGCGGCAAGACCCTTAAAGAATGGGATTGGATTACGCTAAACGGCAGTAAAGGAAACGTGTATGACGGCAAACTTCCGATGGTGGATGCCAGTGAAGAAGGTTCCATTCTCGGAGATTTCTTAAAGATCTGCGATAAATCAAGAAAGATGGGAATCAGAACCAATGCGGACACTCCTTCGGATGCGGCGAAAGCGAGATTTTTCGGAGCCGAAGGTATCGGCTTATTCAGGATCGAGCATATGTTCTACGGCGAAGGTTCAGACCAGTCCCTCTTCTTACTCCGCAAGATGATTATGAGTAAGAGCGTGGAAGAAAGAAAAACGGCGCTTGCCGAGCTCTTCCCGTTCATGAAATCTGATATTAAAGCGACTTTGAATGCAATGGACGGTTTGCCTGTTACCATCAGGCTTATAGATCCGCCGCTTCATGAATTTGTTCCTCATGAAAAAGCAAAGCTTCAGGCCCTGGCAACTTCTCTTAAAATTGATATGGCCAATCTTGAAAAAAGAGCGGACTCACTTAGAGAGAGTAACCCGATGATGGGGCACCGTGGTGTTCGTCTTGGTGTTACCTATCCTGAAATCACCGAGATGCAGGCAAGAGCGATCATAGAAGCTGCCGCGGAATTGATCAAGGAAGGCAAAAAAGCCAATCCCGAGATTATGATCCCGGTTGTTTGCACGGTCGAAGAAATCAATGACCAGATAGTGATAATCAAGAAAGTCCACGATGAAGTAAATAAGAAGTTCGGTAAAAAAGTTCCGCTTCTTATCGGAACCATGATAGAAATACCGAGAGCCGCGCTGGTTGCGGGAAAGATTGCGGTTTCTGCCGACTTCTTCTCCTTCGGCACCAACGATTTAACTCAGATGAGCTTCGGCTTTTCCAGGGATGATATCGGCGGTTTCCTTCCGGAGTATGTGGATAAAAAGATTCTTCCTTGCGACCCCTTCCAGTCAATTGATGAAGAAGGTGTTGGCGAGCTTATCTCAATCGGTATAGAGAGAGGCAGAAAGACGAAGAAGAACCTGAAGATAGGTATCTGCGGCGAACACGGCGGAGATCCTGATTCAATCGCATTCTGTTATAAGAAGGGTATGAACTATGTTTCCTGCTCTCCTTTCAGAGTGCCGATAGCCAGGCTGGCTTCTGCAAGAGCAGCGGTAGAAGCAAAAAATAAATAGGTAACCGGGGCGCCCGTAAAAAGGCGCCCCATTTTTTTTAATCATGCGTGGTTGGTAGTGTTAAGCATAGTATAATAGATGACATGAAAAAGTACAAAATTCTAAAGCCTGCCTCGGCAGAAAAAGAGGCGAAATTCTAAACAAATACGAAAAAGAAAAATAAACAAAAAAGAAGCCAGATTTAGTGTTTTTCTTGTTTTCTTTTTGTTAGTTTTGTTTCGAATTTCGAATTCGACTGACCTTGATTTAATAGAAACTGGTCGTCCGCCAGTCTTTTTGGAGGATAGTGCTTCGAGTTTGGTGGGATCGTTTTAGGGGGTTAACATATGAAAAAAGTATTTATTCTACTCGTGCTGCTTACCGGAATGGCCTTTACGGAAGCCAATGAACCGACATGGCTTATGTCCGTTCCTACCGCAAATGTCCTTCCAAAAAATACTTTATCAGCCGGTATTATATATCTGGATCTCTCTATCTCCGAAGGGCTTGAGATAGGCGCGCACGGAATAAAATACCAGCTCTCCAAGGATTTTCAGGGGGGAAGGCTGGCTCTCGGCGCTTCCTTTGTTTTCGGACTTTATCCTTACGCAGTCTGGACCAAAAATTTAGATTTTGGCGAGCTTTCTATCGGAGTAAATCCTTTCCCATATTTTGTTTTTGCAAGTATTGAAACAAAACTCTCCGACACGATGAGGTTTATCGGGGAAGTACATAACGGCGCAGCTGTCGGACTTAGAAATAATATAGCCAAAGGCTGGTGGCTTGATGTAGGCGCCGGTCTTACCGTATATCCTTATAAAAATTATATGTTCTACGATTTTACCAATAACGACTATTTCTATTATAAATTTCCGACAACGTTCTCTCCCTATATTGTAATATCCTTATGTTACAATTTTGATATCAGCCCGGTTGCCGCTCTTCCGGAAATAAAGCCGGAAAGTAAACCGTTGGAAGACGGACCGCAGCCGATAGACCCAGTGAAAAGATAAATAACTAAGCACTATCCTCCATAAAGATCGGCGGACGACAATATCTAATATATTAAAGTAAGTCGAATTCTAAATTCGAAAAGTATTGAGTTGTTTAATAAGAAGATTCGATCTATACAAGAAAAGTCAACTACCACGGGCTTACGAGGCTGTGCCAAAAGTC
>MFGS01000064.1:4743-10244 GCA_001778355.1 Candidatus Firestonebacteria bacterium RIFOXYA2_FULL_40_8 | reverse complement strand
ACCTTCATTAATCGGAGTTAACAAATTCTCAGGATAATATTTATAGTGTGTATAGTACAGCTCAAGCGCCGATTGTACGCCTCTAAGCGAGGCCTTGCAGGATTCTATTTCTGCCTGCTCCCTGGTCTTTAAAAGATCCGGGATAACTATAGCTATTAACAATCCGATGATCGCTATAACGATCATCAGCTCCAGCAGTGTAAAACCTTTCTTCCTTTTCATAAATACCCCCTTTTTAATTTTATTACTTTTTACTTTGGTTTAGCATTTCCATACATCTTGAATACAGGCAGATATAGAGCCATAACGATAAGAGCAACTATACCGGCCAACCCTATAATAAGGAGCGGTTCAATAAGCGCAGTAAGAGCAGCCGTTGAGATTTCAACTTCTTCATCGTAAAACTCGGAAATCTGCTCCAACACTTCACCAAGTTTACCGGTCTGTTCACCTACATGTACCATCGAGATAACAAGAGCGGGAAAATAAGCGCTTTTCTTTAAAGTATCGGCTATTTTTTCTCCTTCTTTAATCTTGTCTTTGGCTTCCAAAATTGCCTTTTCGACAGGTTTATTACCGACTGTTTTCGAAACCAAATCCATTGACTCAAGTATAGGCACCCCGTTATTAACAAGAATACCAAGTGTCTGTGAAAACTTGGCGAAGATAACTTTTGAAATATACGACCCTAACACCGGAACTCTCAGCAATACTTCATCTGTTTTGAATTTGCCTTTTTCCGTACCCATGATTTTGGCGGCAAAATAAATTATCAGGAAAATAATTCCTAAGGAAAATAAATTATTAGGAAAAGTTAAGAAGTATTTTCCCATAACTTCGTTGCTGAGATAGATCATCGCTTTCGTAAGCCAGGGTAAATCCCCGCCCATAGTCTTATACATATCCTGGAATTTCGGAATAACGAAAGTTAAAATAAATACCACCACACCGATTCCGACAAAAATAACCAGCACCGGGTAAACCATCGCTGACTTTACTTTATTCCTGATCCTGGACGTCCTATCCATATATTTCGCAGTGCGGATAAGAATTTCCGGCAATTTACCGGAAGCTTCACCGGCCTTTAACATACCAACATAAAGACTATCAAACTGCTTCGGATATTTAGCCATGGCGGTAGAAAGCGGTGTTCCTGAGATAACTTCGTTTCTGACATTTTTAACTATTGTCTGAAGTGCCGGATTAGACAATTGATTAATTAATACTTCCAGGCATTGTTCGATTGGAATTCTTGCTTTAACCAGAGTTGCAAGCTGTCTTGAAAAAAGTAATATATCGTCCTGCGTAACCTTTCCGCTGGACACACTTTTATTAAGATACTGGGTTATTGCCCATTTTCTTTTGATACTGGTGATCATCAACCGCTGGCGCTGGAGCTTTACTACGGCAGCATCTTTTCCCTCTGCGTCAATATCACCTTTATAGGCTTTCCCGTCGGAATCAACAGCACTATACGAGAATACTGGCATTGTTTTGCCTCCGCGTTACCCTAAATAGGGCTTAATTATTCCTGTTCAAATAATTACTGATTTGCAGTACCTGCTATTTTGATTATTTCGTCGACAGTCGTCATGCCTTTCAAAGCCTGATCTATACCGGCCTGGAACAAAGTACGCATTCCGTTTTTCATCGCCGCAGCCTTGAGTTCATGAGGTTCAGCCCTCTTGGCAATCATATTTTTCAACTCTCCGTCCATAACCATTATTTCATAAATAGCCAATCTTCCTCTAAAGCCGGAACCACCGCAGATTTCACAACCCTTGGTTTTATAGAATTTCGCGCCTTCTTTTTTAATAATGACACCCAGGGCTGCTAACTGTTCATCCGCAGACATCATATAATCTTCCCTGCAATGTTCACAGGCTTTTCTAACGAGACGTTGAGACATAACCATTACAATACAGGAATTAATCAGGAACGGTTCAATCCCCATATCAATAAGCCTGGTAACAGTACTCGGAGCATCATTAGTATGAATAGTTGAAAACACAAGGTGCCCGGTAAGCGCGGCTCTAACAGAAATATCAGCAGTTTCAAAATCGCGCATTTCTCCTAGCAGAATAATATCAGGATCGTGCCTAAGGAAGCTTTTCAAAACTCTTGCAAAAGTGAGACCAATTTCTTCTTTTACTTCTACCTGTCCGATACCAAAGAAAGAGTACTCTATCGGATCTTCAATTGTCAAAATATTATCGCCCGTACTATATATTTTATTTAAAGCGGCATAGAGAGTTGTAGTTTTACCTGAACCGGTAGGTCCCGAAATCAGTATCATCCCGTAGGGTTTATTGATAGCATCATTAAATTTATCCAAATCACTTCCCTGCATACCCAGTTTTTCCAGATCAAGAATTGTAGCTCCACGGTCAAGAACCCTGAGAACAATTCGTTCACCGAACTGATTGGGAACAATTGAAACACGGAAGTCAACATCCCTTCCGGTTACTTTCTTCGTAATACGCCCGTCCTGAGGAAGCCTTGTTTCGGCTATATCAAGTCTGGACATAATTTTTATACGGGAAACCATGGCGGGATAGAGAGAAAATGGCGGAGCAGGAACTTCATGAAGAACACCGTCCTTTCTATACCTTATTCTCATAGTTTTTTCAAAAGGCTCAATATGAATATCTGTAACTCTTTCTTTTACTGCATTTATAATTACAAGGTCTACTATTTTAATAATATGA
Source organism: Candidatus Firestonebacteria bacterium RIFOXYA2_FULL_40_8 (assembly GCA_001778355.1). GTDB lineage: Bacteria > Oederibacteriota > D2-FULL-39-29 > D2-FULL-39-29 > D2-FULL-39-29 > D2-FULL-39-29. The sequence goes on along the minus strand of MFGS01000064.1, from coordinate 7,536 downwards.
GCATCATCGGAAGCTTCGCTTGCTTTTTCGGATTCGCCGGTCTGTCCGTCATCAAGCAGTTGATTATCTATCTGCTTAACCATGTCGCGCATTTCATCCGTCAAACCATAATACCTGGATATCGATTTTGCCAAAGCTTTTTCACTGGCCAGCATGGGCTTGATTTCTTTATGGATTAAAAACTTAATATCGTTAATTACCCTGAAATCCAACGGATCTATCATTGCCACATAAACCGAATTGTCTTCCTGGCTATACGGGAGGATTTTATACCGTCTGCAAATATCTTCCGGTATTAATTTTATTATTTCAGGATCAATTATAACGTCATTAAGATTAATATAAGGAGTGTCTAACTGTTTACCGAGGATTTTAAGAAGGTCATCTTCTGTGATATAGCCCAAATCAATTAAAGCATGGCCAAGGCGTTTATTACTGGCTTTTTGCTCAGCAATAGCCTTTTCCAATTGCGCAGGAGTAATCAGCTTCTCCTGTATAAGCATTTCACCTAGCGGATGCTTATCCATATCGACCGACCCTATACAAAATATTTTGAAACAAATCTACTTTTACTTTTCCAAATTTTCAAACACACATTCTAATTAACAACAACCGTCAAATATCACAACATGCGATAACTTGACGGTTCGCAATTAAAACTAAGGTCTATTAAGTTATCGATGCGCTTGGCAATCCGGTCTCTTTCAACCGGACCCGTAGCTTTGCGACCCCGTCTTGCGACGAGTGTGCCTTTTCGGATGTCTAGTAGATTTTATCAACAAAAGCTTTAAAAGTCAATACCAATTTAACCCGAAATCCTAAGTAGAAAGTGAACCATTATTATTGATTTGCATAATATCAATGTTTAGTGGGATTTCGGGCTTGACTCCACTGATAAAAAAGAGAGATTCCACCGATACAAGCAACTTGAATATTCCTACTTCGTTTATAGGGTAAGTTTTCCACTTCTCCCGCAATTATAATCTAAGCTTCTTATTTTACCATATTCCATAACAAAAGGAGAGAATACTTTATTATTGACTGCTTTTACTTAACAAGCAAAGCATCGACTTTCTTTGCCGCCTCATCTAAAGCTTCCTGCGGTGTTGCTTTTTTGAGAAGCGCTTTTTCTAAAGCTTCGCCTATGTAAATCCTTACTTCCTGCCAGCATTTCACTCTGGGATCAGTCACAGCATTTTCGAGTTCATTAATACCTACCAAATCCAAAGGTTTCTTCTTTAAATGTTCCACCATAACAGGATTCAACAGCGCAGATTTTCGTATAGGCAGGTACGAGGTTCCCATTGCCCATTTCACATTGTTCTCCGTGTTTGAAAGCCATTTAATAAATTTATAGCAAGCTTCTTCTCTTGCTTCGCTGCTTCCTTTTTTTGCAAAGATTGCAATGTTCGTGCCTGCTATCGGAGCCGTTCTGATTTTTCCGGTATATAGCGGCGCAACCCCTATAGGAAACTTTGTCCCGATATCAGATTCAATATAACTACGATGCGGACTCGTAGAGAAAAAAGCGGCTATCCGGCCTTCTTTAAAATCACCGTCCATGTAATCTTTTGTATACACAGCTACTTTGTACTTATTATACATATCGGTTATGAATTGCAAGGTATCCCTGCCTGCCACATCATTAAAAGTCGACTTCGTTTCTTTTTCATTAAAAAAACGTCCTTTGTTCATATATAAAAGAATAGCAAATATATCAATATTGGCTCTAAAACCAAAACCGTAACGTACAGTCTTTCCGGAGGCATCCCGCTTAGTTAATTTTGTACAAACATTCAAGAATTCGGAAACAGTCTTAGGCGGCAGGAGCCCTTCCTTTTTAAAAAGCGCCTCATTGTAGTAATAGACGTAAATGGATTTGTTAAACGGAAAAGTCCAGAGTGTTTTATCGTAACTATTATTTTTTATAAAGACCTGGTAAATATCAGCCAGATCTTTTTCTCTATCCGGATCTTTTGAAAAATATTTATCAAACGGGACTATGGATTTTTCATCTATAAATCTTGTTGTCCAGTTCTCATAGACCTGTGACATATCCGGCGAATTACCCGCAGCCACAGAAGCCAGAAGTTTCTGAAGCAAAATATCATAATTTCCAACATATTGAGGAACTATCTGAATGTCCGGATTTTGCTTTTCAAAACCCGATATAAGTTCTTTTAAAACCTTATCCTTAGGATCTGCCATGGCATGCCAAAAGGTGAGCTTTGTTTTACCGGAGGAACCCCCGCAACCCGAAAGGAAAACCGCAAGAATAAAAACACCGACTATTATTTTTTTCATTTAGTCTTCCTTTTAATAAAAAAAAGATTCCACCGATTACAAAGCTTTAGGATTCCACTGATAAAAACAATATCGGCACAAAACAATTATATATCAAGCAACCAGTAAAAACAAGAACTAAACTAAAAACAGTTACGAGTGACGGGTTGCGAGTTGCGAGTTTAAATACAATAATGTCGAACCCGTAACCCGACACCCGCTATCCGCCTTTAAGGCGAGATCTATCCAACTCATTGGAGGACCCGTAACTTTTCTTATTCCGTCATATCTGCTAAAACCACTGGAACATAATTCAAGATTGGTGTTTAAAAAATAACGGCGGAGGTTTTTCCGCCTTCCTTCAATTGTCAATCGTAAATCGTAATTTGTCAATTCTATTTCAGTCCTGTCGTTGCTATTCCTTCTACAAAATACTTTTGCGCAAAGAAGTAGACGATTAGTACCGGCAGGGTTGCAAATAGGGCAGCGGCCATCATAAGGTGATAACGG
>MFGS01000064.1:0-4684 GCA_001778355.1 Candidatus Firestonebacteria bacterium RIFOXYA2_FULL_40_8 | reverse complement strand
GTTTGTCATAATAAGAGGCCACAGGAAAGCATTCCAACTGGCTATCAGCGAAAAAAGTCCTGCACTTATAAAAACCGGTCTGGAGACAGGAAAAACTATCTTCCAGAGTATTTGCCAATGATTACAGCCGTCAATTTGCGCCTGTTCAAAAAGCTCATTAGGCAGAGAAAGAAAGAACTGCCGCATTAAAAATATTCCAAAAACGTTCACGATCCAGGGAATAATTAAAGCAAAATAAGTATCCAGCCAGCCGAGTTTTGAGAGAAGTATATAATTAGGTATCAACGTCACTTCCACGGGAATCATCATGGTTCCGAGAAATATCAAAAATATCGCTTTCTTACCTTTAAAGTTAAACCTGGCAAAAGCATAACCGGCCAGGGCCGAGGTAACAACTTGCAGCACCGTATTGGACACGGTAACGAAAATACTATTAAAAAAATATCGTCCAAAAGGCGCGGCGGAAAAAGCATCTGAAAAGTTTTTAAAATTTAACGTTGATGGAAGGAATTTTGGCGGCATGGCCAGAACCTCGTCCGGAAGTTTAAAGGCCGTTAAAACCATCCACAGAAAAGGAGCCAGCATTAAAAACGCCCCTGAAGCAAGTGATACATATAGAAAAAGACGCTTAATTTTCATAATGAATCTTTTCCCCCCAGTATTTATTCTGGAGTATGGTCAGCGTAAAAATAATAACAAATATTACAAAAGAAATAGCGGAGGCATAACCTATTTTAAAGAAAACAAAAGCATTTTGATACAGGTAATAAACAAGCACCATGGTGGATTTTAGCGGACCTCCTTCCGGGGTCAGCATATATACCTGGGTAAAGGTCTGAAAAGAACCTATTAAGGAAACGAGTGTAACAAAAAACACACTGGGCATTACAAGCGGTACCGTTACATAACGGAAGACGGCAAGACCCGAAGCACCGTCTATTTCCGCAGCTTCATAGTATTCCCGGGGGATACTGAGTATACCGATAAGGAATATTATAATATTGTAACCCAGACTTTTCCAGATAGACATGAGCATTACGGCAGGCATAGCCAGGACCGGATCCAAAAGCCATTTCTGCGCCGAAACACCAAAAAGACCCAGAAGCCAGTTAAGTATTCCCGCATCAGGATGATAAATCCAGAGCCAGATCATCCCAACGGCATTAAAAGAGGTTACAACAGGCAGGAAGTAAACAGTTCTAAATATTGCCAGCCCTTTTACCTGTTTACTGAGTCCGTAGGCAATCAAAAAAGCAAGAATTATTCCGGCAGGTATTGTACCGACCGCAAAAAAAACGGTATTAAAGAGGGCTTTCCAGAAATCCGCATCAACAAGGAGTTTACCGTAATTGGCAAATCCGACAAACTCTTTATGTTTAGAGATAAGATCCCAATCAAAAAAACTTATGTACCAGGAGTAAAGCGTCGGAAAAATGTGAAATACGGCTATTATTATAAGCGCCGGAAAAAGAAATACATATGCCATAAAATTGTCATTTTTTTTCATCTGCGCTTCAGCAGGGCCTTATTGTAAAGTTCAACATACTTCTCAGCGGATTTATCCCAGGAAAAATCCAGTTCCATATCCTTAATTATTAGTTTCACCCAGCTTTTTTTATTTTGATACACCGTTACAGCCCGCTTAACCGCGTCAAGCATAGCCCAGGGGGAATAGTCCTTAAAAACAAAACCCGTCCCCTTGCCGTTCTTTGGCTCGTAATTTATGACTGAATCCGCCAAGCCTCCGGTTTCCCGGACGACAGGCACGGTCCCGTATTTAAAACTGATCAGCTGAGAAAGCCCGCAGGGTTCAAACCGGGAAGGCATTAAAAACATATCCGCTCCGGCATAAATTAGATGCGCAATCCTTTCATCAAAACGTAACACTACGGCAAACTTCTCCGGATATTTTTTCTGAAAAGCGGCAAACATATCATTACACCTCTGGTCCCCGATCCCCTGAATAATAAATTGTACGTCACTTTTCATGAGAATATCCATAGCCGGACCAATAATATCAAAGCCCTTCTGATCCGCGAAACGCGAAACCATACCGAGTAAAGGTGTCCCGGGTTTAAAAGGCAGACCGCATTTTTCAGCGAGTAACTTCTTATTTTCAAGTTTTTTACCGATAGTAAGCAAACCGTATTTTTTTGTAAGATATTTATCCGCTTCTGGAGACCAGACTTTCGCATCAATACCGTTTAAAATACCAAAAAGGTCATCTTTCCTGTTCTGCAAAATCCCTTCAAGCCCCCACCCATAATCATACCCGGATTGTATCTCTTTTGCGTAAGTTTCGCTGACGGTATTAATAATATCCGCAAAAACCAAACCGCCTTTCATAAAATTAATCTGATCCCAATATTCCAGTTTATCCCTCGTAAAATAATCCCAGGAAAGACCGGTAGCATACATGGTTTGCTTACTGAATATTCCCTGATAAGCCATGTTATGCACCGTCAACACAGTAGCAGTATTTTTAAAAAAAGGATCTGTTCGTAACGAAGATATATACACGGGTATAAGCGCAGTCTGCCAGTCATTACAGTGAATAATATCCGGCTGAAAACCGGAAAATCTGGCAAAATCAAGAACGCACTTGGAAAAGAATATAAACCTTTCCGCGTTGTCGGAATAATCAGAACCATTTTCGCCGTAAAGCCCGTTTCTGCCGAAATAGTGTTCATATTCTACAAAATAAAATTCTACCGAGGAACCTCTCAATTTACTTTTCTTTATCGCTCCGCCGTTAGGCAGATCACAAACAAACTTCAGGTCATATTTTACCTCATCAATTTTAGAGTACTTCGGCATTATTACTTTAACATTGCAGCCAAGTTTTGTCAGGGCTTTCGGCAAAGCAGAAGAAACATCAGCCAGGCCTCCTGTTTTTGCAAACGGAACCACCTCTGAAGACACAAATAATATGTTTAACTTTTCTTTTTCTGCCATTCTTTTCCTTTTAAACTCATAAATACTCCAAAAAGCGCAATCAACAAACACATATAAGAAAACAAATCACCAAACCTGGTATAAAAAGTCAAACCCGCGCGGCACTGACGCAAGGACGCCGAAAGTGCATCCCGTTCAAACAAACCAAGAGTGCCTTTAATCTGTCCTGTATAATCCACAAAACCGCTTAGAATTGTATTGGCAGCCCTTCCGACACCAACCCTATTTTCTATGGCACGAAAAGGCAGAACCATAAAATGCTGATGAGGAGCGGAAGAAATACCGTACCACCCGTCATTTGAAACGGTTATCAGGTGCTTTGCCCCTTCTTTAACAAAACGTCTGCAATCCTGGGGGAAAATCACTTCCCAACAGACGGGGGTAGATATTTTCAACCCGCTTGAAGTAGTAAAAACAACTGTTTCCTTACCCGCATCCCACTTATTAAAGCCCGCCGTAAACTTTTCCAGGAACTTTAACTGCTTTTCAAAAGGTACAAACTCGCCAAAAGGGACCAGATGCATTTTAGCATATTTATTATCATAACTCCCGTCTTTTGAAAAATGAAAAACAGAATTATAAGCCTCTTTAATATTTAAATCCTTATCCGGAATCACATCAGGAGAACCGATTAGTAAATCAGCTTTAGTTGTCTTCGCCAGTGACTGAAGGCGCGCCCAGTACACCGGCATATATTTCACATACATGGCTGTTGAAGTCTCCGGCCATATTATAACTTCGGAAGAGGTCTTTTTAGATTTCAAAGAAAGCTCTTCGTGAACAGAAAAAGCCTGGTCCGCGTAGTTTTGATCCCATTTTCCGGATTGACTTATATTACCTTGAATTACCGTAAAAGTGCTCACACGCTCTTCTACTATTGAGTTATAACTGTGAAGCTTGAGCGATCCGTATAAAAGGAAAATAATAATTACGATTATCCCTGCGGCAAACGGGAAATACCTTTTCCCTGCACTTTTCTTCTTTGCTATATATATGCAGGCAATACCCGCATTAAACAATACCAAGACAAAAGAAACACCGAATACGCCGGTAATATCAGCAATCTGAATGAACGGCAAAAATTTAAATTGCGAGTAACCCAGAAGGGCCCAGGGAAAACCCGACAATAAATATGTCCGAAGCAGTTCTATACCCACCCAGATAAAAGGCGCATACATTAAGCCTGCAGATACCGTTAAAAGAGCAAACAATCCAATATAAAGTGATAAATAAGTTCCGAGTAAAAGCCAGGCAGGAAAAGCTATTATTCCGAGTTCTTTCATAAAATTAAGCCAATACACGGCCCCGCCCAGGTAAATAAAGCCGGTGATGCAGCCGAGAAGAAAAGCCTGTTTTTTTGTTTTTCCCTGCAAAACGATAAGAAGAGGAACCAACCCGACAAAAGCAAACCAACCGCTTTGGCCGTTTAGAGACATATTAAAAAAACTCGGAAACGAAATGACCAGTAACAGACCCGAGAGTATGGCAAGTGAATATTCTTTTATCTTCATATTTCCCTTAAAATAATTATTTTAGCAGTTCAAAAACTCCAAACATGTTTCGGCAAGCACGGCTGCGCCGACAGGAAGGGAAGTCTCATCAATCGTAAATTTTGGATGATGCACCGAGTATGTAATTCCTATTTTTTCGTTCCCAACGCCGAGCCGCATAAAACCACCCGGCGCAAGCTTTGCAAAATAAGCAAAATTCTCGCCGCCCATGGAAGGGT
>MFGS01000063.1:1449-19302 GCA_001778355.1 Candidatus Firestonebacteria bacterium RIFOXYA2_FULL_40_8 | reverse complement strand
TAGGTTGACAAGTCCAACATGCGCTGCTACTTTTGAGGCTCCTAGAAAGAGTCCAACATGCGCTGCTACTCGTCAATTAGTCACTAGTCAATAGTACTTGCTTTTCTTGCTTTTCAGTATTTATGATCAATATTTAAAAACCCTGTCGGTTTGTTCCAGTCTTTTCCGCCGTTTTTAACCCATCTGACGGCAGCTTCTATCATTTCAGACGGTTTATCCCTGTAGGCACCGAATTTTCCAACTGCCAGATCATCATTATTTATCATAAATTCTTTTGCTTTATTTCTTGCAACTTTAACTTTTTTACCCATTTTTTTCGCCATGGTTTTTATTATTTCTTCCACGTCGACAATAGGTCCCGTGCAATTTATCGGCGACGGCGGGCAGGAAGCCATTGTCAGGCACTTTATCGCCACTTCATTTGCGTCCCGCTGGGAAATAAGATTAACATAATTATTTGTAAGCTGTATCCTGCTCTGTGCTTTCACCATTTTCGCGATATCTATCAAAACCCCGTAATACAAATGCTGGGCGTAAGCAAGCCGGTATAAGGCAATCTTAGTGCCGTACTTTTCGCTGATAATATTAAAAGCATTCTCCCTTCCGAGGGCCGTCCAGCCGTAAATCCCCTGAGGCGCGACCGGTATAGTTTCCCTCGCCCCTCCAGTTTTCCTTGTCAGATGCGGATAGAAATTACAGGTGGAAAAACAGGTAATGTCGGAGTTTTTAAACCTCTCTCCAGCAAGATAGGGCATAATAATATTCATATGATACGCTTTTTGAAAACTTCCGGAGGTGCCGAATTTGAAACCCGCCATGTAGTAAATATTTTTAACGTCGGGAAGTTTTTTGAGAAAAGCGGTGTCGCTTAAGTCGCCTTTGAACGTTTTTATTCCGAGAGCTTCCATTTTTGAAATATTTTCTGGATTAGAAAACGTCGAAGCTATAAAATATTTTCTTTTCTTTCCGCTTACCTTATCCGCCTCTTGAATGAGCCGTATCAGATCTATACCCATCTTTCCGGTAGCGCCCAGCCCTAAAATATCACCCTTAATTTTTCCAACAGTTTTAACCAGAGAAGAAGAGGGCGTGATCATAAAATCATTAAGCTCCTGCTCCGTGCAGATATCAGAATATCTCATTTTAACCCCGCTTCTTTCTTCCAGTTGGATATATTTTTCTTAATAAAGTCCCTGTCGCTCACAACAGCTTTAAATTCACCGTCATACCTTTTACTGATCTCTTTTTCCAATGCTTCATACCCGCCTTCTTTATAACACTGCGGCGAAGAAAGCACACCGAGAGAAGTCAGGCGTGATTTTACGCCCCAGGTACTATTTTTAAAATTATTGGGAAACGCGTCAAAGAGCGCCATATTGCAAAGCGTAACCGTGTCCAGCAACCGGTTTATAGATATCTTATACGGCCAGTTTTTCTTTCCTGCTTTATAATTCCTCACTGCCGCCGTCCATTTAACCGCGGCATGGGTATCAGTAGCATAATGACCGAGCAGTCCCCCCCCCATTGTCACGGTCTTTCCCGAAAATGTATAATCCCTCATAAGGTCTCCGACAATATGATCGTCATTTCCCGTCACAATCGTCAGATTTTCCCTGTTCTTCGAAAGCGCTGCTTTTTCCAGGGCTGTCAGGGTCCGATACCTGTCAAACGGCGCAAGTTTTGCCCCGTAAGAGAATTTAAAGAACTCCTGCCAAAACTCCGCCGGAAAATCTATACCGCCTGCTTTCTTTTGAAGGTAAAACCCGAAAACCGGTATTTGTGATGCAGCATCTTTACAAAATTGTATCTGTTTTTTAACATTTCCTTCAAATCTTTTAAAGCATTTAGGCGAAATCACAACTATATCGTATCCGTTCTTAACGGAAAGCTCAACGTGCCTCATGCTGTGGACCATAGACATCAGAATCATATTTTTCCCGTGAATTAAGGTCATCGCCTTAACCACCTTCAGCCAGTAATCATAAAGTTCAAAATGTTTTTCCTCGGTCAAAAGCCCGTAACCGCAAAACTCCCCCGTGTGCGCCCCCGGAACCACGCACCTTGCCCCGCTTTTTATGTAATACATAAGAAGTAACCGTAAGTCATTTTCATTTACTTCCTTCTTTTTATCAAGCGGAAGCGGACAAGGAACCCAAACACCCCCAGCCTTTAATACCCTGCATGCTTCTTTTGAAAGTTTAGCGTATGTTGACATAAAACCCTCCAGAAAAAATAATGACTAAGTACTAATGACTAATGACAATTTATTGTAAGCGGATAAAACCTCCGCTGATATGTATGTAAAGCATTTTAATAAATATGGCGAAATCTTCTCTTTCGCCTTCACTAAATAGTCATTAGTCACTAGTCATTAGTACTTTCTTATTATTCCCTAACCTGTCTATATATATTCTCAATCTGTAAAGTTATTTTATCCAGGGCAAATATTTCTTCTGCGATCTTTCTTCCCTGTTTTCCCATTTCCCTGGCTTTATTTTTTGTTTTTAATATGGAAACTACGGCTTCCGCGAGTTTTTTATGATCCCCGTAAGGAAATATCCGGCCGTTTAACTTATCGCAGATTATCTCGGAGCCGCCGCCGACCGTACCTGCCACCGGCTTTTCCATGGCCATGCCCTGAATAAGCGTAATACCGGAAGTTTCGAACAAGGCACAGGAAACCATAAGTTCAGACGCATCCACTATCGCTCCGATATCCCTGCGGAAGCCTGCAAAAATAAATTTATCATGAATCCCCATTTCGCGCAGTCTTACTATCAGTTTTGCCTTGTACACTTCGTCTTTTTCGTTTTGCAGACCTCCGACCAGAAGAAATTTCGCCTCCGGCAGGATTTTAAGAATAAGCGGCGCCGCTTTAATAAGCGTCAGCTGTTCTTTCGCTTCGTTTATTCGGCCAACCAGGGTTATTACCTTCTCATTTTCAGAAAAACCAAATCCCCTTCTGGCTTCCTCCCGGTATTTCCCCGGGACCCAGTATTCTTTAAGATCTAGACCGGAGTAAACTGTGACCGTGTTTTTTGGCAGTACCGGCAGAGTATCGACCAGATTTTTTCGTAAAAACTCCTTAGCCGCTATTACCCGCGAGACATTCGCGAACATCCAGGTAGTCACAAGGTCCATCTGCACATTAAAAGTATAAGTGTATTTACTGAGAACGATCGGCACCCAGTTGGTAAATCTTGACGCCAGTATTATATTTGAAAGATCCGTAATTGAATGCGAGTGGATCACCTGGATTTTATGTTTCTTAATTATTTTATAAAGCTGATAGATCTTAAACGGGTTAGGCCACATCCCGATATCAATATCATAAACGGTAAATCCCTGCTCTACGGCTCTATCGTAAATTGTCGTCCCCTTTTTGGCCGCGATGACTACTTTATGTCCGTGCGCAATCAGCTGTTTAGAAAGAGAGATGACGCTTCTTTCTTTCACTTTAAACGCACCGGAAGAAACTATCTGCAAAACATGAAAAGAATGTTCCCAATCCGTATCTTTTACTTTAATTAGTTTTTCCACCAGGGTCCCGGAAAAAGTAACCGGCATTACGACGTAATTAAACAAAACTCCGATACCCTCGGTAAACCCGCCGGCAATCCCTGTTTTAACGGACCGCATAACTTTTTCCACATGCTCTTCCTGTGGTTCCACAACTTTTTTAAGTATTTTTATCGGAAAAGAGCGCATAAAAGCGCACAGGATAAACACAAGCTGGAAGGCGCCGAAATAATAAAATCCCATATCTATTTTATTGGTTCCGATAGCATCTATTAAAAATCCGGAAATAAGAGGAGCCGTAAACGCGGTGATACTCGGTATAAGCATGTTAACTGAAAGAAAAAACGCACGGTCTGCTTTGGGCGAAAGCTTTAAAACTATATTAAATGCAGCGATATTAAAGCCAGCCCAGAAAGTACCTGCTAAAACATAAAGAAGGGGTATTATTATAAAATAATTTGACGGCATTGTAATAGCCCATAAAATCGGGGTCAGCCCGAGAACATTCCCGCAAATAAGCATTACCGGCTTGTTCCCGTATTTATCGGCAATTTTTCCCCAAAACGGTGTGAGTGCCAAATTTGAAAGCGTACTGATCGTGGCAAAAGCAACGACAAGCGTAATGCTCATATTTAATTCTTTAAGCATAAATACGTTGGCAAACACGCCCATAAAGGATAAAGAGAACGCCCAGGCGGCATTAAACCACACCAGTTTCATAAAGTTTTTATCCGCAAATACTTTCTGAATTTTCTTGAAAACATGGTCAAGAGAAAAACTTTCTTTACTTGCCAGAGTATTTTTAGTATCAGGGATACGGGTAAGCATGAAATAAGAAAGAAATCCGGCTGCCGCCCCTATCCCGAAAACAATGGAAAACCCAATATGCTTTTCAGGAATTAAATCAAGAAATTTTCCGAGAAGTAAACTTGCAATAGTAGCTATAATACCGGCAACAATTGACCTTCTTCCGAAATAATGGCCTCTTTCTTTTTCCGGAATAATGTCGCCCATCCAGCTAGTCCAGGCAAGAGTTGTAGGTACGTTTAACGCGGAAATAAGGATAAAAATCGCTATAAAAAATATTATCGGGTGGGTAATTCCATTTGAGTAGACCAGAAGAGGAATAAGCGCGACAATTATCCATAAGAATCTTACAGGGAGACTGAACCTAAGAGAGGTATTTTTTCTGGATTCCGCGCGTTCTACAAGAAAGGAGGCAAACGGCGCGATTATATTGATCAGCACAGGAATGGACGATATAAAACCTATTTCTGTATTATTCGCTCCCAAAGTCAGAAGATATGCCGTTAAAAACACGCCGCCGGGTAAAATTATGACGAAAGGAATAACGCCAAAAACAACTTCCCAGAGAAAATCAGTATAGACTTTCCCCGGAAGTTTTCCGATTCCTGTATTTGCTTCGGTTTCCATAATATTTTCAGCCTTTTACCGGACGCATTAGAGCTAAAAATATACGGGACTTATTTTATTCTTCCGTCCCGACAATACTTTCGTAAAACTCTCTATAGTTTTCTTTATTTTTTCCGTCACGCAGAGCCATCGCGGCTCTCGGATGCTCGTCCAGCATACCGGCTATCGCGTAAGGAATTATATAACCCCATTCTAACTTTTCCCTGAGGGGAATGAACTCCTTGGAAATCACATCCAGTATAGGCCGGATATCAAATTTTGGATTTTTAAGAAAGCCAAGTATCAATTCCGTGGGGCAATTCCCTGCGGCCCGACCGAGTCCGTAGATAGTACAATCCACTGAGTTGGCATCATGGATAATAGCTTCTATGGTATTTGAAAAAGCCAGCTGTTGATTATTATGCGCGTGCATGCCTATTTCCTTGGTCTTAATTATACTTTTTGCTTTTTTAACGAGGTATTCCACCGGTTCCTGATACAGTGAGCCGTTGCTGTCTACCAGATTAATGACATTGGCCTTGCACTCTTTTTCGAGCTGGACCAGGGCTTCCGTTAATTCTACATCGCGGGCTTTGGAAATAGCCATAATATTTACCGCAGTTTCATACCCCTTATCCGCCATCTGATTGCAAAGAAAAATAGCTTTATCGATATCTTTCACATAAGCGGCAACCCGTATCATGGAAACGGGGCTTTGTTTTTTCGGCTTAACATCTTCCACATCCACACGGCCTACGTCCACCATAACGGATATTTTTGTATTGGATTTGATGCCTTTTATAACCTTATTTATATCTTCATCATCGCAAAACTTCCATTTGCCGTACTCCTGGTCGGAAAACAATTTTCTTGAATTTTTATACCCTATTTCCATATAGTCAACATTAGCTTCCGACACGGCTTTATAAACGGCCCGGACAAAACTGTCTTCAAATTTGTGATTATTTATCAGCCCGCCGTCTCTTATCGTGCAATCCAGTACTTTTATCTTCGGTCTAAACATTTTACCCTCATTTTCTCGTGAATTTACCAATAGAGCTCAATAATAACATGATTTTAGCAGGAAATCAGCAAAAAAAAGGCCCTTCCACCCTGAAAAGGCCCTTTTATATAATATTATTTACCAGCTTTTACTTTATCTTGTTTTGTAGGTGTTTGTTAACATCAACATATTCTTCATTGATTTTCAACCTTACAAACCTTAAAAACTTTACAAACTTTATGAACTGAGCGATTCCGCTCACCCTATCGCTTCTTTCCCAGTTTCCCCCGTCCTTATTCTGATACATTCAGGAAGATCCAGTACAAATATCTTCCCGTCCCCGGTCTCGCCAGTTCTGGCACCGGAAATAATAGCGTCCACCGTCTTTTTAACAAAGTCATCATTTACCGCAATTTCCAGACGGATCTTCCTGAGTAAGTTCCCGGTTTCTTTAACTCCCCTGTAAACCTCCGTCACCCCTTTTTGTCTTCCGTGTCCGAGGACCTCGCTTACGGTCATGAGGTTAACCTCGGCTTTGTATAGTTCCTTTTTTACTTCTTCCAGCTTGTAAGGCTGAATGATGGCTATTATCAATTTCATGTATGCTCTCCTTTCCTTCGTTCGCTTCCCCTTTCTTCATAGGGGGAAGGTACGGTTGGGGGTAATTTGTCTTTTATATCGCATTGTTACGGGTAGCGGGTTACGAGTTACGGGTTCTACATTAATGTGGTATTAATATAATAAAAACTCAGTGATTTAAAACTTTGTACTTTGTACCTTGTACTTCGTACTTCACCGTGCTATTCCAGCACGGTGTACGCTGCTTCTTTGTGTTGAGAGAGATCGAGTCCTATCAGCTCTTCTTTTTCCTCCACTCTGAGACCGACAAAGAAATCTACAACTTTAAATATGGTCACGGTAACGATAAGAGAGTAAACAATCGTCACAAGCACGGCGCCTGTTTGAATCAGAAAGAGTTTCGGATTGCCAAGGAAAAGCCCGTCAGCTCCTGCCGGGTTAATTAATTTGTTTGCAAAAAGTCCTGTTGCAAGAGCGCCAAAGATTCCGCCTATTCCATGAACTCCAAAAGCATCGAGAGAATCATCATAGCCAAATTTTATTTTAACCGCGGTTACCATAACGAAACAGATACAGCTTACACCTATACCTATAAGTATTGCGGGGATAACACCGACAAACCCGGCGGCGGGAGTTATAGCAACCAGCCCGGCAACTGCACCGGTTATCGTACCAAACATCGTGGGTTTACCGTTTTTAAGCCAGTCAATAACAGCCCAGGTAATACCGGCAGCCGCGGCGGCGGTGTTTGTAACAACAAAAGCATTGACCGCTATACCGTTAGCTCCCAGTGCGGAGCCCGCGTTAAAACCAAACCAGCCGAACCAGAGAAGACCGGCGCCCAAAACGGTGAATGGCAGGTTATGCGGAGGTACAGCGTGCCCGACATTAAGACGTTTTCCGAGAAAGACCGCGGAAACTAAAGCAGCTACTCCGGCATTTATATGAACTACCGTACCGCCGGCAAAATCCAAAGCTCCGAAATTTCTCATCCACCCGCCAACTCCCCAGACCATATGAGCAATAGGATCATACACAAAAGTAGCCCAGAGAATTGTAACGAGAAGGAACGCGGAAAATTTCATCCTCTCCGCGAAAGCGCCGATAATAAGCGCGGGAGTTATCACCGCGAACATCGCCTGAAAGATCATAAACGCCTGGTGCGGTATCGTTGCTGCATAATCCGCATATGGTTCGAGTCCTACACTTTTCAGTCCTATCCAGTCAAGAGACCCAATAAAGGAATTTCCCGGGGAAAAAGCCAGAGAATAACCAAAGAGTACCCATTGTAAACTTAGAACACACATAATAATGAAGCACTGCATAAGCACCCCGAGAACATTCTTTCTTCTCACCATCCCGCCGTAGAAGAAAGCCAACCCCGGGGTCATCAAAAGCACAAGCGCCGCCGAGAACAAAACAAAAGCCGTATCACCAGAATTTATCATACAACCTCCTTATAGATTAATATCTAATTGAGTCGTAAAAGTATTATTAGAATTGAGGCTCCTATTGTTGAAGATAACAAACCCGAAAATAATACTTGTGTTTGGCGCAAAAGAATACGAACCGCCAAAACTGAAGCTTCCATAAAAACTTGCGCCTGAAGCATAATCTATTGATAACCATACTTTTTCGCTTATAGTTTTATCCCAGGATAAGATTAATCCTGTGTTGGCTTTTTCTCCGGTTTCGGTAATAAGCAGCCGGTCGTTACCGTAATAATATCCTAGTGAAAATCTGCCGGCAGTATCAACGGTCTTTGCTGTTACAATATAGATGATATTGTAATCGGTAACATCCTTTTGTGTCCCGGCATTAAAAACACCGGCAGCAACAGCCGGAATAAATCCGGATTCCGCAAAACCGTACTTCACGTTAAAATACAACGGGTTAGCAGCCGGATCCACTATATCAAAACCTATTTCCAAGTTGCTGAGCAAGCCATAAGTAAGACCGAGATCCGTACCAAAAGCGTACGGCTTATTCGAGTTGTTCTCTACAGAAAAATAGTTATCTATACCCAGATGAAAACTATTCACTGCCTGGATATCGGTCGACGGATTCCATATCTGCGTTGACGGTGTTGCGAAAACTGCAACCCCGGTAAATACCAGACTCATAAATGTTTTTACAAAGTTACAGTTCCTCATATCGCTCTCCCTTTTAAAATATTTTTGAGCCCGCCACTTTGCTTTCATCAGAACAACAATGTCCCTCTTGCTCATATTACAGACGTACAACCTTACTTTTCTCCCTTCTTTTTCTATTTTATTAGAATTCTCAATTTGATTTTAACATGTCATAAAAATAATGTCCGCATACCCGCTTCTACGCGGATTATGCGGACATCTATGTCCGGTATTATTTTCCCGGCTTTTTACTTTGCCGGTTTACAGCTATTCAAGTTCTCTTTCTATGTCTTCCGGCTTTTTGTTTTGTTCTTTAACTGCAAGCCCGGTTTTAACTTTTTTATCGTCTTCTGTTATTGTCATTTAAACCTCTTACAGTTTTAAAAGCAGGTCCTGATACTTTGCCATAGGCCAGAGATCGTCGGCAACGATAGTTTCCGCCGTATCCACAAGCTTTCTAAGTTCCAACAGAAGGTCAGCGCCTTCATTAGCACAGGTTTCTGCTTTCTTATGCAAGTCCGAGATTTTATCCAGTTTTTCCTGGAAACTCTCGAATTTTGCAAGCTTTGCCCTGATATCCGAGTAAGCTCCTTCTATCTCTTTCACTTCATCCGCAAGTACTTTTGATGCCACTCCCGCAGTTTTCACCGAAAGCGCTGTTTCTGCGGTTTTTCTCATATGTTTTGCAACAGACGGAAGGATAAGAGTTTTCACCATATTCTTTGCCGTCTTAAACTCGATATCTTTAATTTTAATGTACGTTTCGAGTTTAATCTCTATCTTTGAATGTAATTCCCTTTCGGTAAGAACTTTAAAGTCTGTAAAGAGTTTAATTGCATCTTCTTTCAGGAACAAACTTAAAGCTTCCGGCGTGGTCTTAGTATTAGGGAGACCTCTTTTTGCCGCTTCTTTATGCCATTCTTCGGAATATCCGTTGCCTTCAAATCTTACTTTCTTTGATTCTTTGAGGATATCTTTCAAAACCAGGATTGCATTGGCTTTTACATCCCCTTTAAGTTTTGAAAGCCGGCTATAAATTTCCCTATACCCATAAGCCGCTATCAGATTAAGCATAACAGCGCCTTCGGAACAATTCTGGGAGGAACCGACCGCTCTAAACTCAAATTTGTTGCCGGTGAAAGCAAGAGGCGAGGTCCTGTTCCTGTCAGAAGCGTCTTTTGAAACTTTCGGAATGTTCTGCACTCCAAGAGAGATATGCGCAAGCTGTTTTTCCGTCGGCTTCGCGGCTATTCCCTCTATTTCATTAAAAAGATTATTCAGATATTCTCCGAGATATACAGACATAATTGCCGGCGGAGCTTCGTTAGCTCCGAGTCTATGATCATTTCCCGCATCTGCTACCGCGGCACGGAGTATCCCTCCGAATTTATTTATCCCGTAAAGTATCGCCCCGATGGTGATCAAGAAATTAATATTCTTAAGCGGGGATTTTGACGGCTCCAAATAATTTATCCCGGTTTCATCACCGAGCGACCAGTTAAGATGTTTGCCCGAACCATTAACACCCGCCATCGGTTTTTCGTGCAGGCAGGCAACAAACCCGTGTTTTTTTGCAACCTTGTGCATTATATCCATCAGCTTAAGATTGTTATCAATACCAAGGTTTGATTCATTGTGAAGAGGCGCAATTTCAAACTGGTTAGGCGCAACTTCGTTATGTCTGGTTTTTGCCGGGATGCCTCTTCTATATAACTGGATATCCAGATCTTCCATAAAGTTAAGTACTTTATCTTTTATTGAACCGAAGTAATGATCTTCCATCTGCTGACCCTTCGCCGGCGCCGCGCCAAAGAGAGTCCGGTTGCAAATGAAAAGATCCGGCCTGGTGTCATAGAGCTCCTTGTTGAAAAGAAAATATTCCTGTTCAAGCCCTACGTAAACTTTAATTCTTTTTGAAGTCCGGTTGCCGAGGAGTCTTTGAAGTTTGATTGCTTCTTCCGTGAGCGCTCTTTGTGAACGAAGAAGCGGAGTTTTCAGGTCAAGCACTTCCCCCGTCCAGGAGAGAAACACCGAAGGGATTACAAGAGTTTTTGCCTGTTCAGATTCCAGTAAGAACGCAGGTGAAGTCGGATCCCACGCAGTATAACCGCGCGCTTCAAAAGTAGATCTTATTCCGCCGGAAGGAAATGAAGACGCATCAGGTTCCGATTGAATAAGCTGGGAAGCTGATAATCTTTCTATAATATCCCCGTTCTCATCATAGGTGATAAAGGAGTCGTGTTTTTCCGCAGTACCGCCTCTTTGAGGCTGGAACCAGTGAGTAAAGTGTGTCGCCCCGTTTTCTATCGCCCATTCTTTCATGGCGTGCGCAACATCTCCCGCGATATCCTGATCGAGAGATTTTCCTTCCTCTATGGTCTCCATAAGTTTATTGAAGACCTCTTTACTGAGTTTCGCCTTCATTATTTTTTTATTGAACGTCAGTTCCCCAAAAATCTCACTCGCCTTGATCATAATGCCTCCCTTTAAAAATTCGTTACACGTTTGCACGTTCCACGTTACTCACGTTCTACATTAGCGTGGTATTTATTTTTGCCAAGCCTCCAACCATCCAACCTTCTAAGCCTCTAGACGGGCCTCTTTGCCCTATTTTCGCAGGAAAACTACCTTTGTTTTCAAGAACAAGAGGATTTTAACACAGAAAAACAGTGTTGTCAAGCATATTTTAATAATATTCGGTAAATATAGAGAAATATATATTATAATAGCTCATATATGTGCTTTTATAATGGCATTATATCTAATATTACAGGAAATTAGCGATATTTACCTCCAGAATAGACTATTTTACCCTGCTTTCTACCCAAAACAGTCAAATAGTGCCTGTCACCAAGAGGCACTCTGGATACTCATTTGTCCTTACAGAATATTGCTTTTCGGGTGACTGTCACCGGGAAGTCAGTGGTTATTGCGGGTTGTAGATTTTAAACATATAATACACCTCTACAACTATTGCAGCCAGAGATATAACGCTTAATATAACCTGAAAATATCCTAGTAACGGTTTATTCATCCGCATGTTGCCCTCTTCATCCAACACTATTCTTGCCTGATAAGAATCAACAAGTACCGCTTTCTCGGGACTTTCTTGTAAACACAATATTGGCTCTTCTATATCATCTTCTAGGCGCTTTGTGTTTTGAGTAAGGCTTATTGGCTGTGAATATTTATAGGAATATTTTTTTCCGTTTACTTTATACTGTAAGATTAGCACTCGCGTACTATATTCATCGTCATGAACTGTATACTTTTCAACTATTGTTGAAGCAACACATATACCATTTTGAAATAAGGCTATATCTTTTACACCGCGATAAATCCCATATACCATTGCTGCTGAAAATATTACATAAAATAACCAGAGTCCTAACTTAACAAATATTTCCTCAGAGCCTATTGCAAATAAATACATCGGAACAAGAAACACAGCAAATGTAAATAATAGGAACGATGCACTTTTTCCTAACAATAACTGCAATTTAATACTTAGCGGAATTTTTCTCGGGGGTGGCTTTAAATATTGAAAATTTTCCATATTTATTCCGCCTTAAACAGTTTGGCGGTTTCGGAGACGAACTCTTTCAGGTATTTTATTCCGGAGGCGGTTACTATACGGTCGCTGACGACCACGCCTTCTTTCATGGTCAGGTTTTGGATTTTACTTAATTCATACTCCGCAGATTCTTGTTCCGGCTTGGCGGCTGCTTTGCTCACCATGAGTCCGGATCTTGCAATTATTACTTCACTTTCGCCTACGGCTGAGATTACTTTTCCGTCATTGTAAAGTTTTCTTAAAATATTTCCCAGATCCAGATTTACATCTATTGATTTTGCCGCGCACGTAAAAGAAATAATATCATAGAATTGATAATCTACTTCGGCAATGTAAATATCCGCGCCATTGTCTCCTTCGTTCTCTTTCTTTTTTACGCCTGCAATAACAATTTCCGCGCCTCTTTCGGCAAAAAGTATTTTTAACTCCCTGGCAGACTCTTTATTTTCGGTATCGGAGACTATCAGCACTTTTTTTCCGCTTAGACGCCTCTTTTCCGCAAAACGTCCGAGAATTTCCCCTATATTCATATTATCATTCGCTTCCATGCCGTAAACGTTCCCGCTTTGTATCTTACCCTTGATAAAATCAATCTCCGAAGCAATCTTGCCGTCACGAGAAAATGCCGTAAGCTTTCCGTTGAGTTTTCCGTCCGTATATGTAGAGCTTGAGGAAACCTTTCCGCTTTTAAAATAACTTGTCACCGGCCCGTTCCTTTTACCGTCTTTGTAAGTTTCAAGAAGACGAAGCGTCCCATCATCATCAAATATTTTGACTACCCCATCCGGTATCGCCCCGCTTTTAAGTTCCGACTTTATCCCATAATAAGGCGAAAAAGAAAGCGTGGTCAAAGTCATTTGCAGATCTTTAGGAATTGTACATTCTTCCCTGGCCACTTCCGTCCCGCTCTGATCATAATAAATCGAATATACCGTCTCCCCGTCCTTTATCATCTTTCGGGTAGTGTCCGAAAAAACACTCAAAGGCAGGCAGAGAAACGCCAGAAGGAACATAACTATCTTTCGAGGGTTTTGCTTCATAATATAGTATATATCATTAAAAGAAGTTTAAACAAGCCAAAAAACAACAAAAAGTGGGACAGGCACGTGCCTGTCCCACTTTTCTTTATTCTGAATAATCGGAATAAACAGTTATCAGTTTATCTGAATCAAACATACTTGCCGGAGAGATTACCGGTTCGTTTGTCGGAATTTTACTGCCAAACCGTTCTTTTAATTTGCTTTTTACAACGGCATTATTCAGATCAAATTCAGAAAATATTTGAAGCTTTCCTATTTCCATTGCAAGAGCATCTTTATAAATCTTCCATACAAGTTCAGAACAATAAATCTTGTCATCTGACCATTCAAAATAGAGATCATACTTCTTGCCAATGTATTTTTCTGAAGATTTACGCATTTGTTTTATTGCTTCCTCGGTTAATATTTGTTCGGAATTTTTCAGTCTTTTTGCAACATACTTTCCGTCTTTTCCTTTTCTTACCCACTCGCGTAAGGGAGCATACTTAATAATTTCACCGGCTTCATAAACACTAAGCTTGCCGTCTTTCTTTAAGACAATTCCCATATGACTGTACTTTGATTTAGTTGCTAACTGAATAGCTTTGCTTTGCGAAGAAAGCGACTCTTGAAAAACAATATCCCCTTCCTTTAGATCTATTGTCTTTGTACACGATACCAGAAGAATGACAGTCAGAAGCAAGCATATACTTAGTATTTTCATAATTTATCAGTCCTTTTTAAGAATTTTCCGGTTATTTCAAATACGTGGCAAAAAAGTTTAAAGTTTCCGCTTGATACTCTTTTGCAGCATACGCCAGGGATTGTACATGACCTGCATTTTTTACTATTATTATTTTTTTTGGACCGGAGGCAGCCTCATATATTCGTTTAGCATTTTCCACGTCAATTTTTTTATCATTGTCACCATGAAAGATAAGAACCGGGAAAGGGGTTTTCTTGACACTATCAATGGGGTTGGCTTCTTTATATTTATAACCCGACCTTAACTCCGCCAGAAAAAAGCCGACCGGCACAAAGGGAAAATATGGAACATGATAGATTTTTGTCGCATATATAACCATGGTCGGCTTTAATTCAGCAAAGGCAGAGTCGGAAACTACTGCTTTAATATCACGGTTTACCTCTGCCGCCCTCAAAGATGAGGCGCCTCCCATTGACCGGCCAATGACACCTATAAATTTTTCGCCCCTGTTTTTTGCGTATAATACTGCGGCGTTTACATCATCCGATTCTTTATAGCTAATGGATGTGGATGAAAAGGAATTCTCCCCATAACCCCGGAGATCTATCGTCAGAACATTATAACCGGCATCATGAATGAACTGAAAATACTCATGCATATAAGTTTTATCTGCCGCAATACCGTGAACCAGTATCACACATTTGTCTTGCTTTACCCCGGGCAGCCACCATCCGTGAATAAGATATTTGTCTTTTGTCAAAAAAGAAACTCTTTCAAAAGGAATACCATAACTTTCAGGAGTTATATTGAGGGACCGACGAAAAGCTTTCAAAGTAACTTCCGAGGCAACCCAGGAACCAACGAGAAACACTATTGTAAATAATATCCCCAGACGAATTGTTATCTTTTTGGTCTTCGATATTTTATTCCCCATAATGCCTCCCGGCTTTTCACTTCATACTTTGTACATCGTACTTCGTACTTGATGCACCTATCCATTCCAGACATAAAGAAATAAATCTTTCAGGGTACTCTTCATAAATGGCTTCCGCGTGTTCGCCTTTTTCGAAGATAACAAGCTTTTTCGGTTCGTTCGCATGCGCGTACACCTCACTGCCATGCCAGGGAAAAATTATCCTGTCTTTTTCCCCGTGAATAACAAGAAGCGGGATATTATTGATCCTTTCAACGGCCTCGGCGGGTTTTATCTTTCTCTGCAAGGGGTTTCCGGGGCGGAGCTTGAAATAATGAAAAGTAAAACGTTTTAAGCCGTAGGATAAAATATTCCTATCCAAGAAATGGTTTTCTATCTTTACAAAGTCCGCCGGCGGGCTCACAAGAATTAAGCTTGCAACATTACCGCTTTCTGCAACTTCTATTGCGGAAGAAGCCGCGCCGAGAGAAAAGCCCATGAGATGCACCCTGGTATATATAGTACGGGCAAATTCAATAACAGCTCTTATGTCACCGTGTTCCTGCGAGGAAAATGAAAAGAAACCACTGCTGTTGCCGTGCCCCCGCTGGTCCATGTTTATCACATCCATATGCGAGAAAAAATCCCTGGACATATCAAGGAAAGGCCTGTTATCCTTTGCGGAGCAAAATCCATGGCAAATTATAATTACTTCATCCCGCTCTTTTCTACGGAGATGATTAAAAGCTATCTGTGTCCCGTCAAATGTTTTCAGTTTGAGTTCAAACATAGTGTCTCCTAAACTGCCTGCGAGGCCTTTAACTTTACATAATCCACTTTACCTGTACCGAGTTTCGGAATTTCTTTTATAAATCTAATATCTCTCGGCACGGCCAGCTCGGAGAAACCTTTTTCTGAAAGAATTTCTCTGATCTCTTTAAGCGTCACCGAGGTATTGTTTGCAATAAGTATTAACTTTTCTCCTTTTTTCTCATCCGCTTCAAAGAGAATTGCTGCTTCCTTACCGCCTGTAAGCTTACTGTTTACCGCTTCTTCTACCGCTGTAAGAGAGATCATCTCACCGCTTATCTTGGCAAAACGTTTTAGACGTCCGACTATCTTCACATAACCCTTCGGCGTTATCTCAACAATATCTCCGGTGTCATACCAGCCCTCATCCTGAAGAAGGAATTTATTATTTGCTTTTTCATTGTTCAAATACCCTTTCATAATATTCTTTCCCTTGACATAAAGCCGGCCGGTGTTTTCGCCTTCTATCCCTTCTACTTTTTCCAATTTGTATTCTATTCCGGGAAGGAATCTGCCAGCCGTGCCATGCTCATACTCCATGGCATTGTTCATGCTTACTATAGGAGCGCACTCGGTAGCGCCATAGCCCGTAAGTATCCTTTTGCCATATGTCTTTGCATAGTTCTCAAATACTTTTTCGGAAAGGGCTTCAGCTCCGCAAAATATATACCGGAGTGAGTAGAAGTCAAACGGATGGGCTTTTTTTGAAAAGCCGTTCAAGAAAGTGCTCGTCCCGAGAAGTATCGTACAATTCTGATCGTAAGCAATCTCCGGAACCACTCTGTAATGCAGAGGGCTGACGTACAAAAAGGTCTTCGCTCCGGAGTAAAAAGGAAGAATTGTCCCCACCGTGAGACCAAAACTATGAAATATTGGAAGAGCGTTGAGTATTACATCGGACTCCCGGACATCTATTTTTGCAAGCGCCTGATTGACATTTGAGATAATATTCTCATGGCTTAGGCAAACACCTTTCGGGATACCTTCTGAACCGGAGGTAAAAAGAATAACCGCCGTTTCTTTATCCGCTCCCGCCTTCTCCTTAAAGAAAACGTTTGGCATCAAGGTTTTTATTAAAGCCAAAACCTTTGCCCCCGCGGTAATTTCGTTCTTCAGTTCTTCTATATATATGAGTTTCTTTTCCTTGAATATAGCAGGGTCTATTTTTATTTTTTCTAAAAATTGTTTTGATGTGACAATAATATTCAATTTCGCTATTTCCATTGCTGTAGATATAGAGGCAGGTCCTCCCGAATAATTCAGGAAGGCAGGGGTCTTTCCAAAGAGCTGAAGACCGAAAAATAGTAATGCCGTCGGCGTAATGTTCGGAAGGAGCACACCAATATTTTTATCTTCAAATTTTGCAAAATATCCGCCCAAAGCAAAACCGCCAGTGAGAGAACGCTTATAAGTTATCTCTTTATTGGAAATATCCATAAAAGCCGGCCGCTTCGCGTTTTCCCTGCATTTATCAATGAACATTTTACCGAGCGTCACCGGCTGATTATTTACCTCATATTTCAGATTTGCAAGCATATCGTATATCTTTGTTGAGGCCTGCTGTCTCTTCTCTCTCCCGTTCACGCCTGTCAGTACAAGAGGGTCTTGTATTTTCCCTATGGTCATTATAATTTTAGAGAAGATTCTTTTTTTATTCGGTGCCTTTGAGGTTAAAAGCCTGTCCGTATTCTTAAGGTTCACCGGTAGAATAAAAGCTCCGGTCTTAGCGGCAATGAACCCGGCACCGTCATACATTTTCATGAGATTTCCGGTGGTTGTAACCCTTCCTTCGGGGAAAACAAGCAAGGGCACTCCTTCGTTCACAAAATCAATTGCTTTCTTTAAACTATAGGAATTCAAAGGATCTATCTGAACAGTCAGATGGTTATTCATGAACGGTTTAAGCAGCGGCACTTCAGAAACCAGGCGGTTCACCAGCATCTTAAGGTCCAGCCCGAGAAATGCCCAGAGAATAGGCCCGTCAAAATAACTGGCATGATTACAGACAACAACGAGTTTTCTTCCGTCCTTCGGGATATTTTCAAGACCGCGTACGCTTATCCTGTGGACAAGAACAAAATATGCTCTAAAGCAAAATCTTACAATTTTTTCAAGTAGTGTCTCAAGAAAAGAACGTTTAGCGCGCATAGAAGACCTCCTATAATGACAAAGGTACTGACCGGAG
>MFGS01000063.1:571-1203 GCA_001778355.1 Candidatus Firestonebacteria bacterium RIFOXYA2_FULL_40_8 | reverse complement strand
CAAAAAGCCAGCTCTGTTTTATTTTTCCGGTCTTAAAGACACGGCCGGCGATAAAACTTCCGAGGATTATACCTAAACTGAGCCAGAGCGCAAGTTTGGAGATCTCTGTCGCTGTAGTAAGCTTTAAGACATTCTGTCCCCACGTCTGCAGGTTGAGTTTAACAAAAGCCGCAACCGCCCAGAAGATCGCCGTGCCAAAAACGGGTATCATAAGATACTTTTCTTTTATTACTTTGTTTAAGGTGAGCTTGAACTCCCCCGCGGACCTTTTGAGTTTTTCCTCTTTATTTTTAATATTGGAATTATCCATCATTAAATTAAAGAACGTGGCCAGAAGAAAGACAAAAAAGAGCACGGTATAACTTGCAGTCGCTTTAAAGTTATCTATCAACAAGCTTCCGCCTATAATACCGAGAAGAATAGAGAGAATTGTGGTCATTTCCACGGCAGCATTGGCTTTTACAAGTTTTTCCTCTGTTTCGAGCTCGGGAATTATCCCGTATTTTGCAGGGGAATAGACGGCCGCCCCGATACCGATAAGAAGATAGCTCACAAGAAGCAGATCCATTCCGGCAAGAAGGCCGAGAAGCCCGACGAGACAACCGAACGCCTTTAAAAGATTACCCGTTACA
>MFGS01000063.1:163-429 GCA_001778355.1 Candidatus Firestonebacteria bacterium RIFOXYA2_FULL_40_8 | reverse complement strand
CCAGAAGAGTTCCCATTATTACCGCATACACAGCGTTATCCCCGAAAGCGGAGAGCGACTGTGCCAGGAGCATAAAGCCGAAGGTTTTTTTCTTATTCATCCTTCCCCCGGATTGCAAATTCCGTTATTTTGTCCTTGAAGCGGCTGTAAAGGAAAGCCGTAGCGATGAGAATAAGCCCGAGCACGATAAAGGAGATTATGCGATAGAGCGTTTCCAGCGTTGAAAGGTCAAAAAAGAACACCTTAAAGATAGTTACTCCGAATAA
>MFGS01000063.1:0-147 GCA_001778355.1 Candidatus Firestonebacteria bacterium RIFOXYA2_FULL_40_8 | reverse complement strand
CTGGCTACATTATATTTTCTGAAAATTCCGTAGACCATAAGAATGACGGAATAGAGTGTCCAGAATACGGAGAGCGCCATACCCCTCGCCTGGGAAAGATCGCGCAGGGTATTTAAGGTCGCGCCGGTGTTTTCAAAGTAACTCCCT
>MFGS01000062.1 GCA_001778355.1 Candidatus Firestonebacteria bacterium RIFOXYA2_FULL_40_8 | reverse complement strand
GAAGGGTCATCGAGATCTTCGGCCCTGAGTCCTGCGGAAAAACAACGCTCTCGCTTCAAATAATTGCGGAAGCGCAGAAGACGGGCGGTACAGCGGCGTTCATAGATGTCGAACACGCGCTCGACCCGGTCTATGCGAAAAAACTTGGAGTGGACCTTGACAATCTGCTTGTCTCCCAGCCGGATAGCGCGGAGCAGGCGCTTGAAATAGTCGATACGCTGGTAAGCAGCGGCGGCGTGGATGTCGTGGTGCTTGACTCGGTTGCGGCGCTTTCACCCAGAGCTGAGATCGAAGGTGAGATGGGCGACTCTCATATGGGTCTTCAGGCCAGATTAATGTCGCAGGCCCTTAGAAAGCTTACTTCGGTCATAAGCAAGACCAAAACGTGTGCCATCTTCATTAATCAGATAAGAGAAAAGATAGGCGTGATGTTTGGAAGTCCGGAGACCACCCCGGGCGGCCGCGCGCTGAAGTTTTACTCTTCCGTAAGAATAGATATGAGGCGTATTGAATCCATTAAGAACGGCACCGATAATATAGGTAACCGTGTAAGAGTAAAGATAGTCAAGAATAAAGTAGCTCCGCCTTTCAGGGAAGCTGAAGTCGAGATCTTCTTCGGACAGGGTATTTCCAAGGAGAGCAGTTTAATAGAAGCGGCCGTTAATTTCGGTGTCTTAGAAAAGAGCGGTTCGTGGTTCAATTACGGCGCGGAGCGTGTCGGACAGGGTAAAGATAATGTAAGAGAGTATCTGAAAGCCAATCCGAAAGTTGCCGTGGAAATAGAAGAAAAAGTAAAGATCAAAGCGGGTGTTACGGATGCAAAGCCCGAGGCAAAAGCCGAATGTAAACCGGAAATTAAAGCTGAGATAGAAAGAGTAATCAGCGCTAAACCGGAAAAAGAAAAAGTAAAGGAAAAGGTTAAGTAACCAGATGAAAAGCGGCGAAAACATAGTCCATACAGGGAAAGATTTTACCAGCATCGCTGATATTGTAATTAATTCTTTAAGGATCTTCAGCGAATTTAAAGCGGAGTACGTCAGCTTTAGAAAAGTTAAAAAACTGGACTTTGCCCGTATTGACCGTATGGAAAAAGAGCTCTTTGATCTTAAAGACGCTACCCATGCGCTATTTCGCGCCGAGACGGCCGTAAAGAAAGAGATAAAAGAGACGGACCTTTACGACCTGATAATCAGTTCTATCTTTCATGAGATGCTCCATCTTAAAGAGTATATTTATATACTTGATAAATACGAGCCAAGTTTTGATCTGATAGAAAAAAAGCTGGAAGATAAAGAACTTGAGGATTTCAAGAAGGATTTTTTAAGACACAGCAGGGAAATGGTGGGGGAGGCAAAACTAGGCCTCCCTCTTAAAATACAAGGGATTAATGAGATCGTAGAAGATGCCATAAAACACTTGGGGCAGATAATAAGGTCTAACTCTTTTGACAGTCATATGCTCAGATCCATCTTTGTCTCAAAGGAGCTTGTGGAAAGTATTTTTGGAGAGAACGGTCTGGAAAAACTTTATGATACTATTTATGAGGGCGGCTGGGTGGAAGGTTACTTCCTGGTGGCCGAAAGCTTTGCTAAGAGCGGTTTTTATGAAGAGGCAATTACTCTGCTCCGTAAGGTAATAGCACGGACGGATTATTTAGATAAAGGACATAAGCAATACAAGCTTCACCGGGATTATATAGATAGAGCAAAAAAAGATCTTTCCGGACTTGAAGCAAAACTGGCAAGCTGACCGGAAACAAAAAATAGAAAAGAACTGTCTTTTCTTTAGTTTTGTTTCGCGGGCTTTTTGTATTTTCTAGGAGCGTTATGAAAACACACTCGTTTTCAGGATTTATGTTGTTTGGCTGTCTGGTTACTCTTTTTGGTGTCTCTATTCTTGCCGAAGCTATTTTTAATATTAATATACCGTTTATGGTCTTTGTAGGGGTTTTCTTTGTCTTTATCGGAATTAGAATCATCTTTAGGAAAATTAATAAGTACAAATGACAAAGGACAATATAAGTAAAGTTTTTCTCGAGAGGAAATATATATAGATGTCAGCTTTCACTGACATTGCGAGATAATGAGGTATATATAACACCGCATATTGTCCTTCGTAATTCGTCCTCCAGACTTTGGCGCTGGAGAGATCTCGCCTTTAGGCGGATAATTTGTAATTTACATATTTTAGGGAGGAGGAAATGAAAATGGGGTTTATTTTTAGCGGTGTGTTTTGGGGTATTGTTGTTGTAGTTCTCGGGCTTCTTCTGATATTAAAAGCGATGGGGATAAATATTCCCGTGGGTAAAATAATATTCGGACTTCTCTTTATTTATATCGGCGTGAGTATGATCTTCTGGTCGTTCGGCGGCTGCCGCCCGGGAAAAGGCGCAATGGGGGGTTGCGGCGGTAAAAACAGTATGATGTTCAATGATTATAAGATAGAAGCAGACGGTAAGCAGCAGGATTATAATATTATGTTTGCCAGCGGGGATATCGATCTGTCAAAGCTGGAAGTAAAAGACAAAGATGTTAATATAAAGATTTCGGTGATCTTTGCGGAAGGAAATATATTTTTAAACCCGGACATTCCTACAAGGGTCAAGATTTCTTCTGCATTTGGCGGTGCCGTTGCTCCGGATGGTGCAAATATCGCTTTCGGAGAGTACATCTATAAAAATGCCAAATATAAAGAAGGAGTTCCGGCTTTGCTTGTAGACGCTCATGTGGTCTTCGGCGGGGGCAAACTGTCTGAAAAAGAAAATAAAAAATGAATATAACTTTCATTGGTATGGCCGGAGCCGGCAAGAGTTATATGGGGAAAGCACTGGCAAAAAAGCTGGGTTACAGGTATCTAGACTTTGATGCTGAGATAGAAAAAAAATACAAAAAAACCCTTAAAGAACTTATACGGAAACGCGGAGAAAATAAATTTATCCGGCTTGAAGAAAAGATCGTTATAAAGCATACAAAAGAAAGAGATACCATCTTCTCGCCCGGAGGGAGTATAATATACTCGAAAAACGCGATGCACCACCTCCGCAGGTATTCGTTGGTGGTATATTTGGATGTGCCTTTTAACGTAATCTCGGGAAGGGTTAAAAGTATTATCGACCGTGGTATTATTTCCCGGGGGTCAAAAACGCTTAAGGCTCTGTATATTAAAAGAAAGCCCTTATATCGGAAGTACGCTCATGTAGTAATTAAATGCGGAAAAGACATCCCGCTAAAGAAAGTTATAAAAGCAATATTTTGACCCGAAATCAGAAGCAAATATAGGAGCTTTATTGCTTTGAAATATGTGTAGTCGAGTGCTATTTCGGGTTTGATTCCACCGATTGCAAAACTACAGGATTCCACTGATTATAAAACAACCGGATAGGGGTTTGCAGATATCAATTTGAATGGTTCTACTTTGGTTTGTAAGTTTTCGGGTTTGTCCTTTTGTTTCGAATTTTCCGCCTATGGCGAGATCTCGCTTTCAGCGGACGAGTTTAGTGCTTCGAATTTGCTTCTAAGGGGGATTTTATGAAAAGATCTACGTTCATGGCAATAGCCATAATTGTATTTCTTACCATTCTTCTGGTAGTCATGAAATTAATCTATCCGGATTCCAATAAAGAAGCAATCAAAACTGTTCTGGCGGGAAAAGAATGGCTGAATATGGAATTTGGTTCCGACAGAATGGAGCTGAAAGGAAAAACCACCCTCGTTGTTTTCTGGAATTATACCGATATAACCAGTAAAAAAACGCTTAAGAAAGTTATGGAATGGAAAGGAAAATACAGCGCATTGCTTCAGGTTGCCGGAGTCCATTCTCCCGAGTTTACTTTCGAAAAAGAAATAAAAAACATTAAAAAATCCGTAGAAGAATTAAAGATAAAATTTCCCGTAGTTTTGGACAATAATGCAGAATTAAAAGCAGCTTTCAAGAATGAAGCTGTTCCTGCGCTGTATATCATATCCAAAGAAGGTAAAGTTGTTTTTTCTCACAGCGGTGACGGGGATTATGAGGTTTCCGAAACGGCTATACGTGAAGCGCTTGCAAAAGCAGCTCCTTCTTCCAGATTGCCGGAGTTTATCAGGAGTCCTATTACCGGATTATGTTTTCCGACAACGCTTGATCTTTATCTGAGTATTTCAAAAGGCGCAGTGGCAAATAAAGAAGGTCTGGTCCCGGATAAATCACATAATTATAAAGCGATAAAGGAGATACTCGAAGACAGTATAGCCCTGACCGGCAAATTTAAAGCTTCAAAAGAATCTTTAGGTTCAGACGGAACGGGTGCCGTGGTTTCTCTCAATTTTACCGCCATGGAAGTAAATCTTGTTGCGGAAGCAAGTAATGATGAAGCAACTTTAGAAGTGCTTTTGAACGGAAAACCTGTAAAAAAAGATTCCAAAGGTAAAAATCTGGACGATAAGAATCAGGTAAAACTCAAAGGTCCGGGGCTCTATCAGCTAATAAAAAACAAAAATAAGCCTGAAAAAGGAATTTTAACCATAAAAAATCTCAAGGGTGATTATAGGCTGTACGCGTTCAGGTTTTACGGTTGTTCGGAATAGCGGACGAAGGCCGATAACAGAAGTTTGTAAGGTTTTTAAGGTTTGTAAAGTTTGTAAGGTTATTTTTAGAGGTGTTGTTATATAATTTAACCAAAATATAAGAGAACTTCCTTTTTTTAATATCTTTCAATGGTTTTTAACGTTATAAACTTTACAAACCTTGAAACTGAAAGACCGATTTGAGCGTTTTTAGATAAAACGCTCAAATCGGTCTTTCGTCACCTTGCATATCGGGCAAATATCCGGTGCTTCAGGTCTTGCGCAAAGGTATCCGCAAACTTTACACCGGTAAACAGGGAAGGGGAGGTTGGAGAGATTTTGCGATTTTCCTTCCTGCTTTTGTTTTTCTTCTGCAATTTTAACACGCATCTGTTTTGGCGGTCTTCTTTCCGGAATTGATTTAATGACTATTTCGTTCAGACTGGCTTTTTTTGAGACATAAAGCGCGCAATAGCAGGCATTATACTGATTTATATCGTCATCCCGGTAATCACAGGGACAGATAATGTCCAGATCTTCCTTTCTTTCTCCCGCGGCAAGCCGGCAGGGACAGGCCTCATAACCAAACCGGTTTTTATTTATAATAAGACTTTTAACCAGATCTTTTGTGAAACTCAGATCCGGGTTGAGGTAATAGCCTGCTTTTAATGCCTCCTGCTTCAACTTCAGATATAAACTGTCTATTTCGTGTGTGGAAATTTCCGGCTGATCGCTCATATTTTTAACTTTTCCTTAATTTCATCAGGCTGGAAACCCAGTACGGATTCTTTATTGTCTATTACAATAGTAGGAAAAGAAACAGCAGGATTCCACTTTTCTATTTCTTCCGAGACCTTTTCTTTTTCTTCTCCTGAAACAGTATCAACATCTATATAGAAATACTCTACTCCCAGTTCTTTAAGAAACTCCTTGGTTTTTTTGCACCAGATACAAGTGCTTAGAGTGTAAAGCATGATATCCGCCGCCTTTTTACCCTTTACATGTTTTGCCTGCATAAAACTCTCCTTGTTGGTTACGGGTAGCGAGTTACGGGTTACGGGAAAAAACTATCAATCGTTCAAAGTTCCACGTTAGCACGTTACTCACGTTCCAAATTAATGTGTTATTATGTATTTCATAACACCTAAATGTTAACCCAGACCCTAGTGCCCAGGACCCAGCGCCTGTATTTGCTCTACTCTAACAATTAGAAGCAAATAATTCAACAACTAATATTGCTGCATAAAACACTCTACTGATTCAATATTTTATTGACTTTACGGTCTTTTAGAGTAGAATTATAGCTAATTAGGAGATAAACGATGAATACAATTAAGGATATAAAACAGCGGTTAGAATCACCTTTCCATAAGGAAATGCTGAGGCGTAATTATCAAAGCCTGCTGGACCGTACTGATGTCTCGGGTTTTGTACTTGAATCATTAACTGGTGCGTATGAAGGCATGTATCCCAGGACAATCGGAGGTTTGGCCCGTTTGTTTGTAGAGGTCGGGCAAGCGGAGCGTCTGGAAGCCTCTCTTGATTATTGTATCCGGTCGATGAAAGATAATGATCTGGAATATTTGCCTCATGTCTTGGGTAAACGCAGGGGAAAGCAAAAAGTTCCCGTACTTTGCGACCTTGTGCAGCCGGATGGAGATGCTCATTTTATCCTTGCTTGGGCACTACTGGCAAAAAAGCGGGGAGTGACGGATTTCGAGAAAAAGACTTATCCGAAAGTAGCGGCTTTACTTAACAGGATAACTTCTGGACCGTTGTTGTCCCGCGCTACACGCTGGAGAGTTGAGCCGGGGCTGGTTTTAAATACGCATTTGGAGCACAGCCGTGAACAGCAGTACTGGCATGCGTTTGATTTTCTTACTCAATCTTTTGTTGCTTCGGCGCTTCAACATATGGTTCCTCTGGCGAAAAAGCTTTCGAAGACAGGTCAAGCCGGGATCTGGCAGGAGAGATTAAAATTCCTTGAAAAGCAGATCAATACTAATATGGTCAGAACTTTTGAAGGAAAGCGGATTTACTCGGAAATGCTGCTGCCTACCGGAAGAAAACCGGAAGTTTTCGAAGGCCTGGGGTGGCTTAATCTGGCTCCCATACCTGCAGGATGGAAAGGTTTTGATACCGGAGTTTTCCGTAACACCATAGATAAGTGGCATGAAAAAGCGGAGATTAAATGGAAAGGCCCGGTTATTTGTGCCGCGGACTGGGCGCCGTCGGGGCATAGTAATGAGACTTATGGAAAGATCTTAGGATGGGATATGTTAGGATGCCTAAAATTCAAAGAATATGACAGATTATGCGCTATCCTTGATTTTCTTGAACGGGTAAATACCCTTCCTCTTTACGGGGAAAAATTTCAATATAATACGGTTCAAAGGAACTGGGAGATTGTTGACGCCGGAAACGGCGAGCAAACCGCCTGGATGTGCTTTAGTATTGTTTCTCTTCGAAAATCAGTCGGGCTACCTTCACTACCGTGAAACAATAACTAATAGCTAATAACTAATAAAAGAGAAAAACCTGTCGTAATTTCAAAAGCTAATAACTCATAACTTATACCTAATAAGGAACATTTTTCGTGTTATTTTTGTCTTTATATTTGTTGGAATTTGATATAATATATAGGTAAATTCAGGCGTTTTAAGCCGATTGAACAAATAAAACAGATAACCAAATGGGAGGGATTTTATATGGAAAAGGACGTAAAACAGATAAATGAGATGGTGAAGAAAGAAAGTGCTTTTATCAATGAGTTGACGGCGGAAATAGGCAAGGTCATAGTTGGACAGCAATATATTATCAGCAGAATGCTGATAGGCATGCTTGCAGATGGCCACATATTAATAGAAGGTGTACCGGGACTGGCAAAGACCCTTTCCGTGAAAACACTTTCTTCGGCGCTCGATATGAAATTCCAAAGAATTCAATTTACTCCGGATCTCTTACCTGCGGATTTAACCGGAACTCTTATTTTTAATCCAAAAGACAGTAATTTCTCCGTAAAAAAAGGGCCCATCTTTACCAATCTTGTACTGGCGGATGAAATTAACAGAGCGCCTGCAAAAGTTCAGAGCGCATTGCTGGAGGCAATGCAGGAAAGCCAGGTAACCATAGGAGATACGACGTACCCACTGCCTTCTCCGTTTTTGGTAATAGCCACGCAAAACCCGATTGAACAGGAAGGAACGTATCCTCTGCCTGAAGCCCAGGTGGACAGGTTCATGCTTAAATTAAAAATAACGTATCCTAATAAAGAAGAGGAGAATCAGATAATAGATAGAATGGCGGAGAACAAAGAAATAAAGGTTAAGAGAACCGCGACACCTGCTGATATTGTCAGAGTTAAAAAAGTGATAAATGATATCTATGTGGATGAAAAAGTTAAAAATTATGTGCTCGATCTGGTTTTTGCCACCCGTGAACCTGAAAAATATAAATTAAATGATCTTAAAGCGCTGATTGCTTACGGAGCTTCACCAAGAGCCAGTATATATTTTATCCGTGCCGCTAAAGCTCTTGCATTCATTAATGGCAGGGGTTATGTGACCCCTGAAGATATAAAACAGGTAGGAGCTGATATTCTGAGACACAGGGTGATCGTCACTTATGAAGCCGAAGCGGAAGAGATAACTTCGGAAAATATTATAAAGCAGATATTTGATCAGATAGAAGTACCATAAGAGCAAATTCGAAATCCGAAATTAGAAACTCGAAAGAAAAGCGTTGTAGGATGAATAATAGGGCAAATTCGAAATCCGAAATTAGAAACTCGAAAGAAAAGCGTTGTAGGATGAATAATAGAGCAAATTCGAAATTCTAAACTCGGAATTCGAAAAGAGTGGAGATAGAATAATTGTAAAATATAATATGTCGGCGGGGGAAGTTTCCCGCCAACATAAAATAGTCAGTAGTCATTAGTACTTAGTCATTTCTTTTAGCGGAGTTATCATGATTTCAAAAGAAATATTAAAACAGGTTAAACGGATAGAAATCAAGACCGGGCGGCTCGTCAGCGAAACGTTCGCGGGGCAGTATGAAAGCACGTTTAAAGGCCGCGGAATGGAATTTGCCGAAGTCAGAGAGTATACTCCCGGAGATGATATCCGTACGATTGACTGGAATGTAACCGCCAGGGTAGGGAAACCTTTCATTAAGAAGTTTGTTGAGGAGAGGGAACTGACGGTGGTCTTTCTTGTAGACTTTTCAGGTTCAGGCCAATTCGGTACTGCCGAAAAATTCAAAAATGAGATAGCTGTAGAACTTGTCTCACTTCTTGCGCTTTCAGCCACAAAAAATAACGATAAGGTCGGAATGATCGGTTTTACCGACATTATAGAAAAGTTTATCACTCCGAAAAAAGGAAAAAAACACATTCTCCGCATAGTCCGGGAGATGATCTCCTTTGCTCCGAAGAGTAAAGGTACCAATATCAAAGCGGCTCTTCAATATTTAAATGAAGTCACTAAAAGGAAGGCAGTCGTTTTTCTTGTTTCGGATTTCCTGGACAGGGGCTTTGAGAAAGACCTTAAGATAACAGCGCAAAAACATGATTTAATAGCTATCCGGATAACTGATGATCTTGAACAAGCCCTGCCGTCTGCCGGTTTTCTTGAGATAGAAGACGGTGAGACCGGAGAGATGGCGGTAATAGATACTTCGGATGCCTCGTTTGTAAAAAAATTCAAGGAAAGCAGGAGTGATGAACTGGCAACTTTAAAAAGACTCTTCAAAAGCGCCAAGGTGGACAATATAGATATTTTCACAGGAAAGCCGTATACGAAACCTCTGATTAATTTTTTTAGAGCGAGAGCGTTGAGGCTGCGATAGTTTAACATTATGAATGGTTTATATTTGGTACACATTTATTTACTAAGTACTAATGACTATTGACTATTTAAGGTAGCTGTAAACAGCATATATAATAATCCTCAATAAATAGTCACTAGTAAGTAGTCATTAGTCATTATTATAAAAGGAGTTTGTATGTTAAAAAACATTCTATACGCGGTAATGCTTTCGGCCTTCCTTGTGTCCTGCTCTAACACCGGCGGTCTTTCCATCGGGCTGGAAAAGCAGAAGGAATATGCTAATCAGCTTAAAGAAAAGGGGCTTTATTTGCAGGCGGTTAATGAATTTAAAAAGATACAGGAGAAAGGCAGTCTTTCTAAAAAAGAGGATGCGAATCTTTCCTATCTTATCGGAAAGATATATATGGAAAATATGAATGATTACCAGAACGCACTGGCAGAGTTTATCAGGGTCAAAGTTCTGCTTCCAGAAAGCGATCTCACTCTGGAGGTAAACACGAGAACAATAGAATGTCTGGAACGGCTGGGTAAAACTCTGGACGCGCAAAGAGAGATGGAAAAGTACGCGACGATGAATAAAAAGCCGGAGATCTCAAAAGTGACAATTGTTGCGAAGATTCGTAACCGGAATATTACAAAAGAAGAGCTGGATAATGAGATTAGAAAACTACCTTCTTATGTCCAGGAGATGTACAAAGATGATTCAAAGAAAGTAGACTTCTTAAGGCAGTTTATCGCCACGGAACTGATGTTTGATTCCGCGAAAAGAAGGAACTTTGAAAATGATAAAGAAATTATCGAAAAGGCCTATCAGGCGAAAAAGAGTTTTATGGTTCAGAAATTACTGGAAGAGGAGATACGGGGCAAATTAAATGTTTCGGAATCCGATCTTAAGAATTATTATGAGGCGCATAAGAAAGATTATGTAGAGAAGGACAAAGATAAGAAAGAAAAACAAAAAACTTTCGAAGAGTCCCTTGAGAGAGTTAAGCAGGCATATGGAATGGAAAAACAGCAAGAGATCTATCAGCAGTTGATAAACCAGCTGTTAAAGGCGGAGAAAGTTACTATATATGA
>MFGS01000061.1:5845-16383 GCA_001778355.1 Candidatus Firestonebacteria bacterium RIFOXYA2_FULL_40_8 | reverse complement strand
TATCTTTTGGTGATTCTGTAACCGAAATGGGTTATCCGAAGGTGCTTGGAGAAAAACTTTCTCAACATTATAATAACAAGAATATAAAAGTTTACAATTGCGCTATCGGAGGGGGACGGACATATACCGGGCGCTTGTGGATGAAAAGGGATATAACCGGAATTGAAGCAGATATTGTCACTATAATGTTCGGGCACAATCAAAAGGCGTATAAGGTTTCAGAAGCAGAGGATACAATAGGGTTTGTTGCGGATCACGTTAATTACCTGGAAGAAGCTGCCGGACTGATGAAAAAAGCACCGGCGGTGATAATTGTAACGACGAATCCTTCAGCTTTAGAAAACTTATGGGACAGTATGGACAGTTATGCTCAGGGTTTGCGTGATTTTACGGCAAAAAACAAGAATATCATGTTGGTTGATTTTATGAAATATTTTAAAGCAATGGACAGAAATGACTACAAACAGAAGTTTCTGGAGGACACCACGCATCCGAGTACGAACGGTAATAATGAAATGGCTGAATTAATATTGAAAGCGATTATTGAAAAAGAAAAAAAGTAAGTACAAAATTGAAAATATGGAGAGAAAAATATGCAAGTTAAATATATTCTGCCAGAAAGCGAAGCAATAAATGAACTTGTAAAAGAGTATCCTGAATATTTCAGCTTAAAATCTGGAAGATTTGTAAAGCTGACACAGTGGGATGAGGAAGGATTTGAGCTTGTCAATTTTGGTAAAGGTGTTGTAATTAATTACCGGACTAAATCAGATATGTTCAGGGCTTTGTTAACTTTAATTGTGGAGAATAAGAAAAAAAGACTTTATGTAAGGCAAAAACCACCGCTGGATTTTAGAGGATTGATGATAGACTGCTCTAGAAACGCGGTAGTAAAAGAGGAGTACTTAAAGAAAATAATAATTCAGTTAGCTCTTTTAGGTTACAATTACTTAACTCTTTATACTGAAGACACTTATGAAGTAAAGGAAGAACCGTTAATCGGATATTTAAGGGGAAAATATACAATTGAAGAGTTAAAAAGGATTTCAAAATACGCGCAAAGTTTTGGGATTGAGATGTTTCCATGTATTCAAACGCTTGGGCACTCTCTACAGATACTGAAGTTTTCACATTTTAATGATGTCAAGGATACTGACTACGTGTTTTCGACCGAATCCAGGTGTGCTTTAAAACTTATTGAAACAATGATTAAAAATGCCGTAGAACCTTATGATTCAAAGCTTATTCATGTAGGATTGGACGAAGCTCTCGGTCAGGGCGGTGTAGGAACAGGAAAAACATTCAAATACAACACAAAAATGGACCCAAGAGCAATGTTTTTGAAGCATGTTCAAAATGTTAATGCTATCTGCAAAAAGCTTAAGTTAAAGCCGATTATGTGGGGTGATATTGTTCTTGGCAAGAGCCATGCAAAAGCAATGACGGCAAAACAGACAAAAGCTCTGCCAAAAAATATAATAATGAATTACTGGGATTATTACAAGGAGGATAAAAAAATATATGAGGTAAGTATTAAAGCTTATAGAAAGATAGGGTTTGAACCGTTAGTTTCTCCCGCAATGTGGAGTTGGAATATGATGTGGGCATTGTACCGGAAAGTGGAAATGTCAGCACCGTTTTTATTGGAAGCCGCCAAAAAAATGAAAATTAAACGCGCGATGATGACCTTGTGGGGCGATGACGGCAGTGAATGTCCGTTTGGCTGCAATCTGCCCGGATTAGTGCTTTATGCGGAGCATTGCTATGTTAATAAGGTTAAAAATCATAAAATTAACAACATTGTCCATATATTAGGCCGTGACAAGTTGGACAGTTTTGTCCTCCCTTCGGAATTGGATCTGTATAAGAAAAAACTGGCAAAATATACTCCTAATATTTCAAAGAGTTTTATATTTGACGATCCTTTAATCGGTATTTTCGCATCACATGCTCTCGGCAAAAAGTTAAACCCATTTTATAGAAAAATATTTAAAAAGATAGAAAAAGTTGAAAGAGATTCTGATAAAGGGAATAAACTTCTGTTTGATTATGCCAAAACTCTTGCTGAGGCCCTGAGTGTGAAAGCAGATTTGCGAAATGAAACGTATCTGGCATATAATGCGAAAAATAAAGAAAAACTTAAAAAAATATTAAAGGATATCCCTATTGTCTCAAAAAAAGTTCAAACATTATGGGATGCGCATAGAAAAATATGGCTGTACGAAAGAAAGCCTTTAGGTCTTGAGGTTCTTGATGTAAGATACAGCGGGGTAATTGGCAGGTTAAAGGTAATGCAGGAAAGATTGTCAGGATATATTAACGGGAAAATAGAAAATATCCCTGAACTTGAAGAAAAACCACAAAAAATATTCAATGATTTTGATAAGTCACACCTTATGTACGGTAATATAGATACAATATCTATGATAAAATAGATTTAGATGTAAATATTTATTGTAAAAGCGGTTTTGAATAACGCTGGCGTAGTAGTTGTAGTGTTTCGTAGGATTTATAGGATATAATTGATAGTGGAATTGTTTTATAGAATTCCGTATTAAAGAAAGGGAGGCTGCGTGTATAAAATAATTTGCATAATAGCTGCTATGCTATCTTCTTTGTTTTTTTCCGCTGATTGGCCGATGTGGCGATATGATGCCGGCCGGAGCGCTGCTTCTATGGAAGAACTTCCAAAGGACCTTAAACTCCAGTGGGTGTATGAGCTTCCGCCTAATGTTATGACCTGGCAGGACGAACCAAGAATGACCTTCGGGAGTTTCTACGAGCCGATTGTAGCCGGGAAGACAATGTTTGTCGGCTCGTCTCAAAACGATAAAATTACGGCAATTGATATAGAAACCTGTGAAGAAAAATGGGTGTTTTATACCGAGGGACCTGTGTATTTTGCGCCTATTTTCTGGCAGGGAAAAGTTTATTTTGCCAGTGATGACGGCACTTTATACTGTGTTGATGCCGAAAAAGGTTCTCTTATCTGGAAATTTAAGGGAGGACCTTCTGATCTTCGGGTAATCGGAAATGAACGTTTAATTTCTGCCTGGCCTATACGAGGGGCTCCGGTTTTACTGGACGGTAAAATATACTTCACTGCAGGTATCTGGCCTTTTATGGGAATATTTATTTATGCGCTTGATGCGGAAACAGGAAAAGTTATTTGGAGTAACAGCAAAACAGGTTCTATGTATATTCTACAGCCGCATAGCAGCCCTGCCTTTGCCGGGACGGCTCCCCAGGGGTATATTGCGGCAACAGAAGATAAATTAGTAATTCCAAACGGCCGTGCGGTGCCTGCGGTTTTTAACAGGCAAACCGGAGAATTTTTATATTTTAACCTTCATGAAAACGCAATGGGCGGGGAGTACCAGACAGCAGCCTCAAAAAAATATTTTTTTAATGACAGTACGGCGTATGACCTAAAAACCGGCGCAAAATCCGGGGGAATACTTTCCAACTATGGTCTTGTTTTTACCGAAAATGCAATATATTCCAGTCTGGATTCAGATTACAATAATATTAAAAATAACGAGATAAGGGCTTGCTCTGCGGACAATATTAAAGATATACTGTGGAAATTCACTTCTGAAGATGCAGTTATCCAAATTAAGGCAGGAGGAAGATTGTATGCTGCCGGGAACAGTTTTGTTAAAGCGATTGAGATACCTGCTTTCAAACAATCCGGAGTATCCAGAGCTAATGTTTCCTGGAAATCTGCAATAAAAGGAAGACCTGTACGGATTATTGCTGCAGACAAAAAATTGTTTGTTGTAACCAAAGAGGGCTCAATTTATTGTTTTAGCGGAAGCAAGGCAGAATCTAAGACCTTTACGTATGCAAAAGAGAAGTTTGCTCCAAAAGATGTGTGGACAGATTATGCTGAAAAAATACTTAAAATGTCAGGAGTAAAAGAGGGATATTGTGTTGTTCTGGGTGCGGGTACGGGCCGTTTGATCGAGGAACTTGCAACCGGAACTAAACTTTGCATGATTGTTATTGAAGCTGATGCAAAAAAAGCTGAACTGGCGAGAAAAAGACTTGATAATTTGGGTTTATATGGCAAGAGGGCTGCAGTCTTGTGTAATAAACTCGACTCTTTGGAATTGTCGCCTTACCTTGCGGATTTGATTGTGTCAGAAGAGTTTTATCCTGGTTCAGGTAAACAAGAAAATGTAAAAAAGATATTCGGTATTTTACGGCCTTACGGCGGTGTTGCTTATTTTCCGGTTACTAAAGAAAAGAGTGTGTCACTTGTGCAAGAAATTAAAAAAACCGGGCTTCAAAATGCTGAAATAAAAACAACGGAAAGTTTTGTCCTTCTGGCAAAAAAAGGGGCTCTGCCGGGATCGGCTGATTGGACCCATCAAAATGCCGATGCTTCTAACACATGCGTATCAAAAGATGATTTAGTTAAAGCTCCTCTGGGCTTGCTTTGGTTCGGCGGTCCGTCCAGCAAAAATATACTTCCCCGCCACGGGCATGGACCATCTGAACAGGTTGTGGGGGGGCGGTTATTTATTCAAGGCCCAGATATGCTGCGCGCGCTGGATGTATATACCGGACGGCTGTTATGGGAAAAAGCCCTTCCTGATTTGGGAAAGTATTATAATGTAACCGAGCATCAACCCGGAGCAAATGCCGTGGGCAGTAATTATGTCACTGTTGAAGACGGAGTGTATGTGCTTTATGGTAATAAATGTCTCCGATTGGCTCCTGCTACAGGCGAGCAGATTTCTGAGTTTATAATTCCTGATAGAGCAGAAAAGCCGGGGGATTCCTGCGGGTATATAGCTGTTTGGAAAGATCTTTTGATAGTAAGCAATTCTCCAATCTTAAATAAAATAGCAAAGTCAAAAGTAAGAGATAAGATGGCTCTGGTAAAAGTTTGGAAAAATGTTTTCAGTAATCAAATTATGTGTTTAAACAGAAACTCCGGCGAGGTCTTGTGGAAATTTGATGCGGAAAGCGGTTTTAGACATAATGCAATAACTATAGGTAACGATAAGATCTTTTGCATAGATAATATATCCGATGTTGTAGCTGGATTATTAAGGCAGCAGGGATTTAAGACCAAAAGTGTGAATAAGATAATAGCCCTTGATATCAGAACAGGAAACCTGCTTTGGAGTACAAAAGAAGATAGATACGGAACCTGGCTTTCGTTTTCGGAAGAAAAAAATATTTTACTCAAAGCAGGCCGGAATTCAAGAGATATGCTGCCTGTTGAACCCAGAGATGTGTTATCTGCGTATAACGGAAGTAATGGTGAGATTCTTTGGAAAGGTAAAATAGAATATGACGGTCCGTGCATGCTTCACGCAGATTCTATTTATACTGGCGACGGGAAAGCCTTTAACTTAATGAACGGTGAACTTAAAACTTATAAAAATCCGGTTACAGATGTAGATGTGCCCTGGCAGTTGAGCCGTAACTATGGATGCAATTCTTTAATTGCAAGTAAACATCTTATTACGTTCCGTTCTGCAGCTGCGGGATATTTTGACCTGGATAGCAACAGCGGAACGGGAAATCTTGGCGGTTTTAAGTCCGGTTGTACCTCAAATCTTATAGCGGCCGACGGAGTATTGAATGCTCCTGATTATACAAATACCTGCATATGCAGTTATCATAATCAAACCTCTCTTGGCTTAATCTACATGCCGGAAAATGAAATGTGGACTTTTAATAATCTTGATGTAGATGCGGCTATAAAACGGATTGGTATTAATTTTGGAGCGATGGGAGACCGAAAAGACAAAGACGGAACCTTGTGGCTGGATTATCCGAGTGTAGGCGGCCCTTCTCCTGTACTTCCCGTAACTCTCGTACCTGCGGCGCCGGAATATTTTTGCAATCATTCTTCGTCTATTAAGCAGGGTCGTCTAAAATGGGTTTCCTCGTCTGGGGTGAAAGGTGTTGAATCTGTAATGGTAAATATTGATAAGAGAGCCGCTGAAGCAGGTTTGTATAC
Organism: Candidatus Firestonebacteria bacterium RIFOXYA2_FULL_40_8; assembly: GCA_001778355.1. Taxonomy (GTDB): domain Bacteria; phylum Oederibacteriota; class D2-FULL-39-29; order D2-FULL-39-29; family D2-FULL-39-29; genus D2-FULL-39-29. Next base: position 10,403 of record MFGS01000061.1, on the reverse strand, counting down.
TGTTAAATTATATTTTGCCGAACCTGAAAACAAAAAAGAAGGAGAGCGTGTATTTGATGTTTCTCTTCAGGGAAGTAATGTGCTGGAAAAATTCGATATAATAAAAGAAGCAAAAGCGCCGAATTGCGAGGTTATAAAAACCTTCGAAAATGTTTCAATAAAGCAATATTTAAAGCTGGAATTCAGCCCGATAAAAGAAAGCCTGTTATGCGGACTTGAAATCATAGCAAATCCAAAGAAATGATACAATATTATAGAGTATCGAATGCTTGGTGGTGGTTTCCCTTTTTTTGTGTTGTATAAATAATAAAAAAAATTCCTTATAAACTTCGTACTTTGTCCACCTTCGGTGAGATCTCGTCCGCTTTAAGCGAGACCTCGTCAATAGACGGGCAAAAGGCGGATACTTCGTAGTTCGTACTTTTACTAGTGATTGCTGTTGATTTTGACGCTATTGTTAAGTAAGATAATAAGATGAAATTCTTAAAGAAAAATATATATCTTGTTTCGTTGCTGGCCGCTCTAATCTTGCCTTTGATTATTGATCGTCCTGATTATTTGAGTATATTTGTAATAACTATGATTTATATTCTCCTTGCGCTGGGCCTTAATATTGTTGTCGGTTTTTGCGGTCTGCTTGCTCTCGGTTTTGCAGCTTTCTACGGAATAGGCGCATATATTACCGCTATATTGACTGTAAAATATGGTTTAACATTCTTTCCTGTTTTAATATTTGTACTTATCGGAAACGGTCTCATTGGTTTATTAAGCGGACTCCCTGTAATGCGGCTAAGAGGTGATTATCTTGCAATTGTAACTCTGGGGTTAGGGGAAATTACCAGAATATTTTTTAATAATATTGAGGTGCTGACAAACGGACCAAAAGGTATCAGCAGTATACCAAATCCTTCTTTAATTTGGATTTCAGTTAAAACACCTTTCAGTTTTTATTATTTACTTTTAGTATTTGTAGTTATTTCAATATATTTTATCAAGAATATTGAAAATTCAAGAATAGGCAGAGCCTGGGTTGCCATTAGAGAAGATGAGATTGCGGCTTCTTCTGTCGGGATAAACATCACGAAGATGAAGTTGTATGCTTTTATTTTAGGAAGCATGCTGGCCGGTCTTGCGGGATTTCTTTTTGCGCAATTTCAAACCTTCGTAAGTCCGGATAGCTTCACCTTTATAGATTCGGCGTTGGTACTCTGCGCCGTAGTTCTTGGCGGACTTGGAAGTGTTCCAGGGGTAATAATCGGTTCAATACTTTTAACGATGCTCCCTGAGTTGTTAAGAGATATTATGCCCGGGTTAGCAGATTATAGAATGCTGTTCTTTGGTTTGATACTTATAATAATGATGCTCTTTAGGCCTCAAGGAATATTTAAAAATTTGAGAAGAAAATCCGAGCTTCTTCCGTCTTCAGAGGCTGTTAGAAATGAGGAAGATGAGAGCCTCGCGGAATACCGGAGAAGCTGATGGCCAAAATTCTGGAGGTTTCAGGATTAACAAAAAGATTCGCCGGACTGGTGGCCTTAGATAAAGTTAATCTCGATATAGAAAAAGGAGAAATAATAAGTCTTATAGGCCCGAATGGTGCCGGAAAAACTACGGTTTTTAATTGCTTAACAGGGGTATATAAACCTACGGGCGGTTTAATAAATTATCTCGGAAAACCGTTAGACCTGAAACATCATGTTCCTCACCTGGTAGCAAAGCTTGGAATTGCAAGGACTTTTCAAAATATCAGACTTTTTTCAAATATGACAGTTATTGAAAATGTAATGGTTTCGTCAGCGTTAAGAGAAAAAACATCTTTTTTAGATATAATACTCCATGTCAAAGGGTTCAAAATCAGGGAAGACTCAATTTTCAGGAAATCTTTCGAACTATTGCAATTCATTGGATTATCTGATAAAATATATCACTTAGCATCAAATCTTGCTTATGGCGAACAAAGAAAGCTTGAAATTGCAAGGGCTTTAGCCACTGCACCGGTTTTGTTATTATTGGATGAACCTGCAGCGGGTATGAATGCTATTGAAACAAAAGATTTAATTACTCTTATCCGTAATATCAGGGATAAGGGAATTACTGTTTTTTTAATTGAACATGATATGAAAATGGTTATGAGTATTTCTGATAGGGTATTTGTATTAAATTATGGCAAAAATATTGCTTCTGGTGTTCCGTCTCAAGTCCAGAAAAATGAGTTAGTAATAGAAGCTTATCTTGGGGAGAAAGTGTAATGAATATTAATTTATTGCTTCAAGAGATGTTAGACCAGCAAGCATCGGATATTCATCTGAAAGCCGGAAGCCCTCCTATGTGGCGTATTGACGGAGAGTTGGTTGGTTTTGGGGACGAGAAGCTTACACCTGAAGCGACTTTAAGTATTGCAAATAGTCTGATGGACGAAAAACAAAGACAAAAGTTTGAACGTTCAAATGAGCTTGATCTTGCTAAAGAAGTGGGAGAGTATAGAGTAAGGGCGAATATTGCCAGGCAGCGCGGCACTGTTGCCATAGCACTGCGCGTTATTCCAAAAAAGATAATGAGTTTTGAAGATTTGCATCTCCCGGATATTTTGCTTGAGATTGCCATGGAAAAAAGAGGATTGGTACTGGTTACCGGTACTGCGGGAAATGGAAAATCAACTACACTTGCGTCTATGCTGGATAAAGTTAATGAAACGATGGCCTGTCATATTGTAACGGTAGAAGATCCTATAGAATTTGTTTACGATGATAAAAAAAGCTGTATCTGTCAGAGAGAGGTTGGTGTTGATACGGATAGTTATGCAGCTGCTCTAAAGTCCGTGCTCAGACAGGACCCTGATGTAATAATGGTCGGAGAAATGCGTGATTATGAAACTATGTCTGCCGCGCTTTCTGCCGCCGAGACCGGTCACATGGTTATGAGTTCGCTGCATACTATAGATGCTGGACAGACTGTAGACAGGATAATTGATTCGTTTCCTTCAGAGCAGCAATCGCAGATGAGGGCTCAGCTGGCTTCTACTTTAACGGCGGTTATCTCTCTAAGGCTGCTCAGAAGAGCCGGAGGAAAAGGACGTGTTCCTGCTGTTGAAATATTAAGAGCTACACCGACTATAAGGTCTCTGATAAGAGAACAGAAAACATCTTCTCTGCGTGCTACAATCCAGGCGGGTGCGGTTCAATATAAGATGCAGACGTTCGATCAGAGTTTGTTAAATCTTTATAGGGAAGGCCTTATTTCAATGGAAGACGCACTTGCTGAAGCTACCAGCGCGACGGAATTGAAGCTGGGACTCGATGGTTTAATAAGCAGCGGCGCTTCAATAAAATTAAAAAAATAATGCTGGAGCTCTCTGATGTTTGTATTCGTTACGGGCAAATAGAGGCCGTTAAAGGTGTAAGTCTTTCGATAAAAGAGAATGAAATTGTTGCTTTACTTGGTGCTAATGGTGCTGGAAAAACTTCAATACTATTAGCAATCACAGGAATTAACAAAATATCCGGCGGAAGTATAACTTTTAAAGATAACAGTATTAACGGATATTCTCCTGATAGGCTGGTAAAAAGCGGTATTTCCTTAGTGCCTGAAGGCAGGAAAATATTCGAGAAATTAACGGTACTTGAAAATTTAGAACTTGGCGGATATTTAAGAAGTAACGCCGAAAACAAAGAAAAACTTGTCGAAGTTTTTGAAATATTCCCCATTCTTAAAGAAAGGGGTAAACAACCGGGCGGTACTTTGAGCGGCGGAGAACAGCAGATGCTGGCTATAGGGCGTACCCTTATGAGCAGGCCCCGGATAATATTGCTGGATGAACCCTCTCTTGGTCTTTCGCCAAAAATGGAAGAATCGGTTTTTAAAGTGATAACTGAAATAAACAAACGTAATACGACTGTGTTATTAGTTGAGCAAAATGCAAATCTTGCGTTGAAAATATCAAATAGAGCCTATGTGATGGAGACGGGAAAGATTAAACTTTCGGGTAACTCTGTTGATTTGCTGAAAAATGAAGAAGTAAGAAAGCTATATCTTGGAGATTATTAATGAATGAAGAAGAATTACAGAAACTATTACTGACAGCAAATGAGGTTCTGCAAAAAGGGGATAAAGATAAAGCTATTTCTCTTTATGAGAATATCATTTACAAGGATCCGAATAATGCCGAAGGCCACATGCGGCTTGCCGAGCTTTATTCCGAGAAAGGATATAAGGATAAAGCCTCCGGCGAATTATTACTGCTTGGGAATGCTTATTATGAAAGCCGGCTTTTTAAGAATGCCCTTAAATATTTCCAGAAGGTACTGGAGCTGGATCCGACTCAAATAGACGCAAGAATTAAAGCGGCGGAAATTTATGTTAACGAAGAGATGGAAAGGGAAGCTAAACTGGAATATCTTGCCATAGCAGAACATTTTCTTTCTTCTAACGACATGAATAAAGCGGAGGAATTTTCTACTAAAGCTATAAATTTAAAGAGCATAGAAGCTCATTATATAATGGGACTGGTGCACTTTAAACGAGGTATGTTTAAAGAAGCTGCCGCGTCTCTTGAAACTCT
>MFGS01000061.1:379-5736 GCA_001778355.1 Candidatus Firestonebacteria bacterium RIFOXYA2_FULL_40_8 | reverse complement strand
ATGCAATGCTTAATGCGAAATCTTATGATGATGCCATAAAATTCGGTTTAGAGTACGTAAAAAGTTCTCCGACAATCGCAGATGGACATATGAAGCTGGCTCAAATCTTTGAAGCAAAAGGTTTAAATAAAGAAGCTTGTGTAAATTATAAAACAGCCGGAGATATTTTTATAAAGCAGAAAGCAGATGCGAGAGCCAAAGAAGCTTATGATAAAATTGCGATACTTGAAAAAAACCTCCAGTCAGGAACTCCTGCTCCGGTAGAGGCTCAAACTCCATCTGTACCGCAACCCGTAATAACGGTACCGGTTCCTCCTGTGGCAGCACCTGAGGTGAAAAAGCCGGATGATTTGATTATCGAAAGAGCCGTGCCGAGAGCTCCCGAACATTCTGTAAAGCCGAAAGCTGATCCGATGAAGCAAAGTTTTGTCGATTCTGAACCTGAGAGGCCAAAGGTAATCGTAAAGCAGGAAGTAGAAGCACCTAAACCCGCGGTGTCAGATGTTGTAACTCCTTTAACTGAAGCGAAAGGCGATGTTGACGAGTTGTTCTCTCGGGCTGAAAAACATATGAAAGACGGATTTTTTGAAAAGGCTATTGAAATATACAGGGTTATACTGAAGAAGGAACCCAGGAACAACGCGGTAAGGCAAAAATTGCATCAAGCCTACCTTTTGCTAGCGCAGCAGGAAGAGGAGATCGGGATTACAACGGCGCCCCCAAAGAAAGATGCACCTAAAGAAAAGAAGAGTAAGATATCGTACCTGTAAAATTTACTAATGTAAATTTTAGAGCAATTGAACAATCGAGAATGGAAAATAGACAAAAGTTCAATTGCGTTCTATTGTCGATTTTCTATTGTTCTTGTTTAAGTTTGCATTTGAATGAGAAGGTCATTAGTTTTTCCAATATCTAATAAATCAGGGAAAGTCAAACTCAAATCATGGAGTCATATAAAAAAAGCCCTGCAAGCGATTGCAGGGCTTTTAATTTAAAGTGAATTTTAAATTACACCGAGTTCTTTACCGACTTTTTTGAATTTGTCCAGTACGTACTCCATTTCTTCGACAGTATGCGTTGCGGTATAACTGGTTCGAATAAGTGCCTGTCCCTGTTGTACGGCAGGGGAAACAACCGGATTGACAAATACACCTTCTTCTTCAAGCCGTTTACCCATTTTATAACATTTAAAATCATCGCCGATGAATATCGGGATGATAGCGGATTCAGTATCGCCTGTTTTAAAACCCATGGATTGAAATCCTTTTAACATCATTCTCGTTATTTTCCAGAGGTTCTCGCGCCTTTCAGGTTCTTTCTGTATTATTTCCAGGGAGGCAAGCACTGAACCAACATTTGCGGGAGGAATAGAGGCCTGGAACATCTGAGCTCTGGAGGTGTGTTGAATGTAATTAATAGTACGTTCTTCAGATGCGATATAACCGCCTATAGATGCAAATGACTTGGAGAAAGTTCCCATCATGAGATCCACCTTGTCTTCCACACCGAAATGTTCTGCGACTCCGCGTCCGTTCTTGCCAAAGACCCCGACTGAGTGAGCATCATCAACCATTACTCTGCAGCCGTATTTCCCTGCTATAGCGCAAATCTCCGGAAGTTTTGCAAGATCGCCTTCCATGGAGAACACACCGTCAACAACTATGAGTTTTCCTGATTTAGGTTCGGCCCGGGCAATCAATCTTTCCAGGTCCTGCATATCATTATGTTTGAATTTAATGGTTCTGGCAAAGGATAAGCGTGTCCCGTCGATAATAGACGCGTGATTCGTTCTGTCGCAGAATATAAGGTCATCTTTCCCGGCGATAGAGGAAACAACGCCGACATTGGTTGTAAATCCGGTGGAATATAATAAGGCAGCTTCTTTTCCTAAGAATTTTGCAATAGCTGCTTCACATTTAACATGCAGGTCAAGAGTTCCGTTTAAAAATCTGGAACCGGAACATCCTGTGCCGTATTTTTTTATGGCTTCTATAGCTGCTTCCTTTACTTTGGGATGACTGGTAAGTCCCAGATAGTTATTTGAACCAATCATTATAAGCTTTTTTCCGTGATACATAACCTCGGTATCCTGACCGGATTCAAGAACTCTGAAAAACGGGTAAAGCCCGGCTTTTTTTACCTGGTCCGCCGCCGTAAAGTTACGGCATTTTTCAAAGAGGTCGCCTTTCTTTGTTCCGGTTGGGATAATGTATTCGTCGCTAACATTAGCAATTTTTGCGGCTTTTAGTTTGACTTTAAGGCTCTGTTTGGTATAGATATCCTTAACGTTCTGTCCAAATCTCTTTATTCCGACTGCTTCACCTTTATGTTTTCTCATTTTGCGAAGCCGCCTGTAAGCCTTCATTTTATTCATTACCATACTTCTCTCCTTTTTAGCCGGTTAAAACTCTAGACCGGCAGATTCTTCTGAATGCATTCTTTACTTGAATTGTACCTTTATAAAACAGGTGTTTTATGATATAATCAACAAGTTAATAACTTTAATTATTATAAGTCCATAAGCTATAAAAGTCAAATACTATTTGAAGCCAAAACAGGAGTGTAAATGCGTTTTAAAGGTAAAACAGCCTTTGTTACCGGTTCAAACGGTTTTGTCGGGTCATTTTTGGTAGAACGTCTATTACAGGAAGGTGCTGAAGTAAGGTGCCTTGTTCGTAAGTCCGCTAACTTAAGGTGGCTTAAAGATCTTAAAGTGGAGCTTGTTTATGGTGATATTTCCGATTCTGAGAGCTATCAGAATAAACTAAAGAATGTTGACTATATATTTCATATTGCAGCTCTAAAGCACTCAATAAAGCAAAATGATTACAAAAAAATAAATATTCAGGTTACCGAAGATCTGCTGCTTGCCGCAAAAAAAGAATCTCCCGGCTTGAAAAAATTTGTATTCCTTAGCAGTATGGCTGCCATGGGGTGTTCAACAAGAGAAAATACTCTTTCTGAGACGGATACCTGTAAACCGCTTACGCATTATGGCTCAAGTAAAGCGGAAGCAGAAAAAATCGTGCTGGCATATAAAGACGTATTTCCTGTTACCATAATCCGTCCTCCGGCTGTATATGGTCCGAGGGATGAGGATATTCTTGCGATGTTTAAAGCTATGAAACTCGGAGTCCGCCCTATTTTTGGTATACAAAAAAAATACTTAAGTATGGTTTACGTCATGGATTTAGTAGAGGCCTTGCTTTTGTCCGCGCTCTCAAAAAAAGCTGATGGGAAAATCTACATTATAGCCGAAGATAAGCATTATTCATGGAAAGAGATTCAAGATGCCGTAGCGAAAACCTTGAATGTTAAATCGGTGACATTAAAAATACCCAAGAGCGTTTTATTCGGAGCTGCTTTGCTGGCCGAATTATTTTCGGGGATAACGGGAGTTAATATCTTGCTGACGACACATAAAGTTCGCGAGCTGACCGGGGATTGGGTTTGTAATATTAAAAAGGCACAGGAAGATCTAGGCTTTAAACCGGTTTACGATATAAATAAGGGAATGGAATTAACGGCAAAATGGTATAATGAAAATAAATGGCTGTAACCCGGAGGCTTGGACGCTTAGAAGGTTGGAGGCTTGGCAAAGGATATAGAATGAGGTCGGAAGACCGAAGACAAAGAACAAAAAAGATTTTGCTAAGCATCCAAGCATCTAGATAAGGAGGATATAAATATGGAAGAAAAACTTGAAGACAAGGAACTATTCAAAATCATGTTCATGCAATTGATATACACACTGCAGAATGCGGCGGTGATGCAGTTGGGTAAGGTTATGAACCCGATGACAAATAAAATAGAGAAGAATCTCGAACAGGCAAAAGGTACTATCGAAATGCTTAGAATGCTTAAAGCAAAAACCGCAGGGAATCTGGAGAAACAAGAGCAGGAGATGTTGGACCAGGTTGTTCTGATGCTTCAACTTAATTACGCGGATGAGGTTGCGCGCGATAAAAAGAATGCGGAACTAAAGCCGGAAGTGAAAAAAGAAGAAGAGAAAAAATAAAATGGATGAAAAGCAGCTTGTAAAAATAATAGAAATATTCGGGAAAGACAGGGTGAAGACCTCAGCGGAAGAGCTGATTGCCTATTCCTATGACGGCTATATTAAAGAATGCCTTCCTGATGCCGTTGTTTTTCCGGAAAATACGGAAGAAGTTTCAAAACTGGTTAAGCTTGCCAACGATCAGAAGTTTTATCTGACTTCAAGAGGTTCAGGCTCTAATCTTTGTGGTGCCTCGGTTCCCAAAAAAGGCGGAGTTGTAGTTTGTTTTTCTAAAATGGATAAGACGATTGCAATAAATAAGGAAAACAGGTATGCCGTAGTCGAAGCAGGGAAAATACTGGAAAATCTCCAAAAAGAGCTGGATGCTTATAATTTATTCTATCCGATTGATTTGGGTTCCAGCCGTATTGCCACTATGGGCGGCTCGGTAGCTCTTAATTCAGGCGGGATGAGAGCGTTAAAATACGGGGTTACCAGGGATTATTTACTCGGGTTAAAAGTTGTTCTGCCGAACGGAGATATATTAAAGACAGGGGTTTTGACAAAGAAAAACGTTGTCGGTTATGATCTTAATTCTCTTTTCTGCGGTTCGGAAGGAACCCTTGGTATTGTTACCGAGGTTACTGTTAAGCTTAGTGTTAAACCGGAATTCACAAAAGTCCTTTTGAATCATTATCAGGATATTAACAACGCTTGCGGTGCCATAAATGAAATAATGGCAAGCGGCGTAATACCGACGGCGCTTGAACTGGTAGACAATCTCGTAATTAATGCCGTGGAAGATTATGTGAAGATCGGATTGAAAAAGGATGCTGCGGCTTTTTTACTGATCGAACTTACGGGTGATGAAGAACAGGTTGAGAGGGATTCTAAAGTTGTAGAAGCTCTGTGCAAAAAATTCAACCCGTCAAGGTCGGAGATTTCCGGGAGCGCCGAAGAAAGTGAAAAGCTCTGGCTTGCAAGAAAAAGCGGTTTTGGAAGCATGGCCAGATTTAAGCCGATCTGCATTGCCGAAGATGTAACGGTTCCTGTTTCTTTCCTGGCTAAAACAATTGAGTTGATACACGAGTTGAGTAAAAAATACGGAGTTCTTCAGGGTTTGCTTTCTCACGCCGGTGACGGTAATCTTCACCCGCATTTTCTGCTCGACAATAAAGATGAGGAATATAAGGCAGATGCTATAATGGAAGAACTTATGCCTTTTGTAACAAGCATAGGCGGAACCATATCAGGCGAGCATGGCGTCGGTATAGGGAAGAAAAAGTATTTGCATTATCAACTTGATAATATACAGATTGGCATAATGAGGAAGATTAAAAAAATGTTTGACCCGAATGAT
>MFGS01000061.1:0-315 GCA_001778355.1 Candidatus Firestonebacteria bacterium RIFOXYA2_FULL_40_8 | reverse complement strand
TAAGAGTTGGAATAGGAAGCGGGAGTGTCTGCACGACTTCTATACAAACCGGAATTGGTATCGGGCAGGTTTCATCTTTGCTGAATGTTTATTATGCAAAAGAAAAATCCAAACTTAAAATAAAAATTATAGCAGACGGCGGAATCAAAAGTTCCGGCGATGTTGCAAAAGCTATTGCGTTAGGTGCAGATGTAGTAATGCTCGGAAGAATGCTTGCCGGTACAAGAGAAACTCCCGGCGAAGTAATTAAATACCAGGGACAACTCTGGAAAAAATACAGGGGTTCTGCTTCCTTTGGAGTTAAAATGAGGAATG
>MFGS01000060.1:9961-10383 GCA_001778355.1 Candidatus Firestonebacteria bacterium RIFOXYA2_FULL_40_8 | reverse complement strand
AGTTCCAGAAAATAAGTTCTCTATATCCTTCCGCTAAAGAAGCCGTTGATTCCGCCTATATGACCGCCGAATGTTATTTTAATCTGGGCTCTTACGACCAGGCGATCAAAGAGTACAACAACGTTCTGGACCGGCATTCCACGCTGGAGTACAGGGATTCCGTTTCTTACCGTATTGCCGAAAGTTATTTCGCGCTAAAAAAATATGACGAAGCGCTTACCGCCTTTAAAAAAATAATACCCGGCAGTTATCTCTATCCGGATTCGCTCTACTGGACTGGGGAGTGTTACTTTAATCTGGAAAAGCTCGATGATGCCGTCGTCCTCTATGAAAAAGTCGTAAAGGACTATCCGGAGTTCACTCATGCCGACTTTGCTTATTACTCCATGGGGTGGTGCTACTATCGTCTCGGGAAATACCAG
>MFGS01000060.1:0-9663 GCA_001778355.1 Candidatus Firestonebacteria bacterium RIFOXYA2_FULL_40_8 | reverse complement strand
TTTCCGTATCTTTTGTAAATCAAGGCAAGTTTGATCTCGCCTTAAAGAGTTTGAAGGATATCACGGCAGGAAAAGATGTTCCTTCCGAGCTGGCGCACAGGGCGAAGTACGCGCTCGGCTGGTGCTACTTCAAGCAGAAGCGCAACTGGGAAGCGATAGAAGAACTAAAAGCCGTTGTGGAAGATGCGGACGCGCCGAAAGGGCTGAAACCTTACGCGCTTTATCTTTCCGGAAATTGTTTTTACAGCTTAGGCCGCCTGATGGATGCCAAGGTGCAGTATTTTAAAATATATAACGAATACCCGCAAAGTGAGTTCGCGGATGACGGGCTTTACTGGGTCGGCTGGTGCGATTATAAATTAATGTATTACGATTATGCCAAAACCCATTTTTCCAATCTGCTCCTTAAATTCCCGGACAGCACCTGGGTCCCGGAAGCGCATTTCCGTCTCGGTGAAACCTTCTTTGCTAAAAAAGAATATGAACCGGCGATCACGGCTTATAAGGATGTCATAGCCGATTACAAAGATCCCCGGCTTTCTCTGGTTTCGCAGCTCGGGATAGCGTGGTGCTATTTTCAGCTGAAGAAATTTACCAGTTCTTTAAGCGAATATACCAAAGCCGCGGAGCTGGATAAGAACGAGGATTATATCGGAGAAATAAGTTATATGAGCGGTAGCTGTCTGTATAATCTTAAGGATTATATTTCTGCCCTGAAGTCCTACAAGAAAGTTATAGAGAAATCCAAAGATCAAGAAGAGATAGCCAAAGCCAAATATCAGGCGGGCTGGTGTCTTTATAACGGAAATGATTTCGAAGGCGCTGCTTCTTATTGGTCGGCTTTGAATACGGCAGAAAGCGCTTATTGGAGCGGTTTTGCTAATTTCAGGAAAAATGAATTTGATAAAGCAATTCTTAGTTTCTCAAAAATAGAAAAGCAGCATGGGAACAGCGCTTTGGTGCCCGATGCGATGCTTAAGATTGCAGACTCTTATTATAATATGAACAGTTATGAGGCTGCAGTGGAGTATTACCAGAAAGTAATAGATAAATACGGGGATACAAAATACGAAAGGGATGCGCTTTATGGTCTTTCCTGGACTTATTCACGTCTGGGAAAGGTGAAGGAAGCCGCCGAGATTTCAAAAAAATTCCTCAGAAAATTTCCCAAGGAAGAGTTCTCTGCCGAGGTACAGTTTAAACTCGGGGAGTACTATTTTGGAGAAAAAAATTACAAACAGGCCGTAGAAGAATATGAAAAGTTCATAAACGACTTTCCGACCTCGAATATGGTGGACCAGGCGTTATTTAACAGAGCGGAAGCTTTTCTGAACCAGAAAGATAACGGACGGGCAGTCGAAAGTTTCAGGGTTCTTATCTCCCGGCATGCGGCTTCTACGCTGGCGCCCAAAGCGCAATTCAGGATTGCAAACATTTATTTTACGCTGGAAAGATATCCTGACGCGGCCAATGAGTATCTGGACGTAGTTGAAAAATATCCCAAAAGCGAGTTTGCCCCTTCCGCGGCTTTTAACGCAGGACTTATTTACAATAAGAAGCTGAAAAAGTCAGAGGAAGCGCTTAAACAATATAAAGCAGTGCTTGATAACTATCCCAAAAGCGAGTTGGCTAAGGATGCTGCTATGGAGTCTGCTGTTATATATGAAGCAAAAAAAGATTACACGAGTGCTGCTCTAGCTTACGGCTGGCTGCTCAAAAATGTGCCTGAAAAAGCAACGGAAGCGCAATATTGGATAGCAAACACATATTATTCCTCAGGGGATTATGAAAATGCGGGTAAGGAATACATGAAAGTACCGGCTATGGAAAAGGCCTCGGACGTTTGGAAAATAACTGCAAAAGCAAAAGCCGCTGATTGTTATGAAATTCTTGGAAAAAACGAAGAAGCTAGAAAGCTCTATTCTGAAATTATCAGGGACAGTACGAATCCTGACTGGAAAAAATCCGCGGAAAAGCGCCTGAAAGATCTGGAGGGTAAATGAGAAAAATATTTGCTCTTCTTTTAATGGCGCTGGTCTCAGGGCTTTTTTCCCAGGAAGAGATAAAAAAAGATCGTGAGCCCGTATTTGTCCTTCCCGATGTCGTGGTTTCAGGGGAGTCGGATCTCAGGGTCGGCGTGGAGAAAAAGGACCTTCTTCCTGCGAATTATCCGATGCCGCCGAAAGAAACACCGCTTATGGAAACAGAATTTATAAAAGGACCGTATCTGGAAGAGGATAAGCGTTCGCCTTCTCTAGAAAGATCCGAAGGTAAAAATCAGTTCGGAGAGTTAACGGTATATGCCGGAACAATCGATAATTACTTTGCCAAGCTGGTTTATGGCCGGCAGTTTGATAATCTCGGTTTTATAATTAATGTGCTCGGAGATAGAAAGAACTTTCTTCTGCAGGATTCCGGCTATACTAATTTTTCCGCCTCAGGGGATTTGACATATTCATTTGCTAAAGCATTGAAACTCGGTCTAACCCTGGATTATGAAAACGAGACACTCAGAACGCCGTATGCTTCCACGCTCGGATTCAGCGCCGTTATTAAGGACTTCTACACTGCCTACCTTCGCGCATCTTCGCCGCTTATGGAAAAGCTTAATCTGACCTCCTATTTTAACTTTACCAGGTCGGATCTGAGTACATTCGGGCTGAAAAATAACGAAATGGATTTTGGAGTTAAAACGGACTATGAACTGCTCATGGAAAATAAAAAACATCTGCCGGGACTGGGAATAGATCTGCGGAACGATGATGTATTCGGCTGGACTTATTCAGCGGCACTGGAAGACAGATTCAAGATCGACAATGCGGACATTTTTGTCGCGGTTAAAAGCGATAATGGCTGGCTCTTCGTGAATGCAAAAGCGGTGTTTGATGTTGACGGCTTTACCCGCGTGTTTGTTTCTTATGAACCGGGCAGGGTGTATCCTAAATTTAAAAACACCTATGATAACGATATCTATCTTTTAAACCCCGGGCTTACAGCTGAAAACGTCTGGTTAAATGTCAGCACCGGCGTGGAACACCGTCTTTTAAAACTGGTGCCGATAACTTTGGAGTTCTACCGGAAAGAAATAAGCGACCTGTTGTCTTATGAGTCCGCGGGAAGTGCGACTTCCCCCGTAAATATCTCTAAAGCTTCGATTATGGGGATAAACGTTAAGGAAGAGTGGAAGGTCTTTGAAGGGCTTACGCAGAAATTGAGTTACAAATATGTTAATGCTTCTAACCCTGATAATACCGCGATGAATATTCCTTATATCCCGGTTCACTCCGCAACTCTGGGCGGCGAGTATACTTTCATAGATTGGACTTTTGAGGCCGCGTTTGAATACAGGGGAGAGTTGTACTACTCTCAAACCCTCACTGGTAAACTTAATGATGTTATTCTGGTTTCAGCCGGAGTTAAAAAAAGTTTCGGCTCAAGTATTTCAGTTTTCGTCAAAGGCGAAAACCTGTTAAACAGAGAGTATCAGAATATCAAGGACTACTCACTTCCAAAAGCCGCAATAAAACTCGGCGCTACGGTAAATTTTTAGGCAGCTTCTCTGTTTATAGTGTTTCCTTTAAGGAACAAATCCTTTTGTTTCCTGTCTAAATATCAGGCGAACACCTCGCGAATATGAGGTGTTCAAAGCAAATCTCTAACGTGAGTAACCTTCAAACGTGGAACGTGCAACGGTTTTTACTTGAGTGTTGACTTACTATATTATTCACGTTATAATTGTCGTAATATTACTTAAATTAATTATTTTCCAATACAGGAGGAAATATGTTCTTCGAAAATATGTCGGTTTTGAGCCTTTTAGATAAAGGAGGTATTGTTGTTATAATACTGATCCTTTGCTCTATACTTTCACTGGCGGTATTCCTGGAAAGGTTGAAAACCTTTTACGGGGTCAGGATGAAACTCATAGAAGAGGTTAAAACTAAGGTCAGAAATATGGTTATGTCGGGTAAGATCTCCGAAGCGATTACTTTCTGTGATAATTTCAGAGTGAAATTTCTTTTCTTTAAGGTGCCCTGTCCTTTGAACAATGTTTTTAAGACCATTCTTTTTTCACATAAGAAGGACAAAGGTGAATTATCTGAAATAGCGATGCGGGCCGTTGATAAAGAAATGGTGGGTTTGGAAAGATATCTGGGTATCCTCGGTACCATCGGTAACATTGCCCTGTACATCGGACTTGTCGGCACGGTTATCGGGATTATGCACGCTTTCAAATCAATGTCTATCGAATCCGCGGTAGGTCCTTCTGTTGTGGCCGGCGGTATTGCGGAAGCGCTGATAAACACCATAGCCGGTCTTATTGTGGCTATTACTTCTGTTATTTTCTACAATGGGTTTACAAGACAGATTAAAAAACTTCTGGTGACTTTTGAGGATAGCGCGGCGGAAATTATAGAAATTGTAAAAAAGTGACCGGAGGCAATCTATGAGACGCTATAAAGTTGACGATAAAATAATCTCCGACATAAATATCACGCCGCTCACCGACGTGGCGCTGGTACTTCTTATCATATTCATGGTGACCACGCCGATGATACTTGCCGGCGGCATAAACGTAAAACTTCCGACGGCAACTACCGCGGATACAACGCCTCAAAGAAATATAACTATTTCCATTACCCAGGACGGCAAGGTTTACTTGAATGACAGGGAGACGGGCTTTGACGGTTTGCAACCGGCGCTCGAACAGTTTTTGAAAAACGAGAAGGATAAAACCGTGATATTAAACGCCGATAAGAGCGTAATGCACGGACAGGTTGTAAGAGTCCTGGACATTGCAAAAAAGGCCGGAGCGGTAAAACTGGCTATTGCGGCGGAAAGGACCGGAGATAAGTAATGCAAAAAAACGGCGATCTGAAATATACTGTTATCATTTCGCTTTTAATACACTTGCTTCTGCTATTATGGCTGGCTACGTTAAATATTAAAGCTGCCGCCGGAAAAACGGTTTATCTTACCGAAGTAACGCTTCTTGCGGAAATGCCCTATGGCAAAGGCCTGGGGCAAAAAGGTAACGTAGTGGATACAGGCATTAAAAAACCGAGTATTAAAATAACTCAAAAAGCTCCTGAAATAAAACCCACCGTTACTGATCCGGAAACGGTTAAACCGGTGAAAGCGGCACCCAGGTCAAACGAAGATATTGCTAAAATAAGAAAAGAAAATCCGATAGGTATGGATGAAACTGCGTTAAAGAGTTCTTCGGGACTTATAGAAGGGCCTTCTTTAGGCGGAGGTTACGGCGAAGATAATCTTCCTCCGGGAAGCCTGGATGGGAAAACCGGAATTGAAGGGCCCATCGCCTCGCGCGGCATTCTCTACAGTTCGACCGCCCTATATCCCGAGTGGGCAAGAAGAAAAGGTATAGAAGGCGAGATAAAGGTTCAGATAAAAGTTGATCCGAAGGGGGATGTAAAGGCCATTGACGTGATTAAGACCTGCGGGTTTAAGGAGCTTGACCAGGTGGTAATAGAATGTATGAGAAAATGGAAATTTGCGCCTCTTCCTTTTTCCGCAAATCAGATAGACCAGGGCGGCCGTATAACTTTCAAATTCAACCTTAAAAAGTGACCTTCAAATGAAAAAAACATTTCTCTTTATCACAGCATTTATTACCTGCATTATTCTTAGTGCTTGCGGAACTGTTCCGGTGAAAGCTGTAAAAGCTGAAACTTGCCCTGCCTCAAAATATGAACCGTTATCCGCGGAGTTTTCGTCCACTTCGAGTGTTACTGAGACTATTACAACCATAACCACGATTACTTCAACAACTGTAACAACCGCGGTTCCCATGGTCGATGAATTTACAAAAGTGATGCGTGCGGCAACTTTGGATTACTATAACGGAAATTTCGGCGGAGCTATAGATAAATACATAACGCTGATAAAAAATATCGGTTCGGAAACAGCCCTGGCAAATCTGGCAACGGTTTATAAGGATACCGGGTTTTATTCGGACGCGGTCAGGAACTATGAAGCGGCGCTTAAAGTAAAAGATGATCCCTTCTGGCGGCTTTCTCTCGGGTATTGCAGGTTTTATATGAAGGATTTTGACGGAGCCAAGGTCGATTTGGAAAATGTTTTTAACACTCTTGAGGCCCAGACAGAACACGATGCCGATACTTTGAAAATAAAAATGCTGGCGGCTTTCGGGCTGGGACTGGTCTATCACGAAAGGAAAGAGGATATTTACTCCGCCGAAATGTATAAAAAAGTATTGGAGTATGATATCCGTCTTGCACAGGCGCATTTCCTGCTTGCGGATTATTATTACGCTGCGGGTGAGCTTGATAATGCGTTGACCTGCTATCAGAATGTAATTAAATATGATAGTAGTTTTTATAAGGCCAATCTTAAAATAGCGGAAATATTTACGAAAAAGGAAAAATACGCGGAGGCATTTGAAAATTACAAAAAAGTGTCCTATATCGAACCATACAATAAAGAAGTCCAGCAGAAGATAAAAGAACTTGGGGCTAAGGCGGCCGAGTATATTAAGAAAGCTGAAGCTTCAAAAGAGAAAACGCGAAAAGAAACCAAATGTTTAAAGGTTTCTTATATTAAAGAAGATAAAGGTATTCCTGTTCTGAAAGTTGTAATTGTAAGCGGTGTGGAATTTGTCAGATTTAAGTGTGCGGGTAAGTACAGTATCTATTATGACGGCCGTGTTGTCAGGAAGGCCGAGCCGGAGGAAGACCTGCAGATAACCAGAGAGGGTGCTTCCATTTATATTAAAAACAAGCAGGATATTAAGCCTACAGAGGTGTGGATAAAAAGGGATACTGCTCTTTATTTTGTCCCTGAACTTAAGGATGCGACATTTACGATATTTGATGTGACTATGGACAGAGGCTATTTCTGGGCGAATAATAAAGACCGGAGTTATCGCGGGGTTTTAAAGATTGTAGCCGAAGACCGGGGATTCC
The DNA here is from genome assembly GCA_001778355.1 of Candidatus Firestonebacteria bacterium RIFOXYA2_FULL_40_8. Lineage (GTDB taxonomy): Bacteria > Oederibacteriota > D2-FULL-39-29 > D2-FULL-39-29 > D2-FULL-39-29 > D2-FULL-39-29. The sequence continues at coordinate 2,716 of MFGS01000060.1, read as the reverse complement.
GGCTGGTAAATGAAGTTAACCTGGAAGAGTATCTTTATAGTGTGGTCCCTTCCGAAATAGGTTCACGTGCGAATATCGAAGCTTTAAAAGCCCAGGCGGTAGTTGCGCGAAGTTATATCTATAAAAAAATTGAAATGAACGGTGGAAATACCGATTTTCATCTTTGTGCGGATGTTCATTGTCAGGCATATACCGGAGTTTCTTCCGAACAGTTAAGTACGACAAAAGCCGTGGATTTAACCAGAGGAGAAGTTGCTTATAATCATAGCGGTACAGTACCTACATATTTCTTTTCAACTTGCGGAGGGAGGACTTCGGATGTGTGGGATGTGTGGGGATGGGAAAAATGCGAAAACCTTTGCGGGGTGGGAGATTATGAGGAAGCGGATCAAAAAGAATGCTATAAGGATTGGCCTTTAACCCCGGAAAATCTGGACAGATGGATAAAACTTTCTCCTGTAGCTTATTGCGCAGATGATGAGGTTTACAGGTGGTTTAGAATGGCGGATCCGGAGGAAACAAAAGCTTTTAAAATAATCAAAAGAGATTTGAACGGATATGTAAGAGAATCCCAGCTTGGCAATAAAAAATTTCTTTTAGACCGGAGCAGGAGCGCTCTTTCGGGACTTAGGAGTTCTTTTTATAAAGTAGAAAAAAACATGATCTTTGGCTGCGGCTGGGGGCACGGGGTTGGAATGTGCCAGGAGGGCGCTATGAGAATGGCCGCCAGGAAAAAAAGCTATATAGAAATTGTAACGCATTATTATTCGAATTGCAGTGTAAAGAAAGTGTATAGCGGAATAGATCCTCAGATAACGGCTGAAACTGAGAAAGCCAAGTAGGAATTACACAAGTCTTGTATTTTAAGTACTATTTACTAGTGACTAATGACATATTTTGTTCGAGGATTCAAGATCAAAACAAGCTATGCTTATTTAAGGAAGCTGTAAACAGCAAATATAATAATCCTCATTAAATAGTCAATAGTAATTAGTCATTAGTCAATAGCTTTTTAAGGAGGTTTTTATGCTCAACAATGAGGACGGGAAGCAGATTAACATCGAGATCGATGAACAAACCAGCAAAGGGATTTATTCTAATTTTGTTGTGGTCTCGCATAATGAGTCTGAATTTGTGATGGACTTTGTCTTTGTTTTTCCTCAACAGCAGAAGAATAAAGTGGGAACCAGAGTTATCTCTTCTCCTGCGCATACTAAAAGGTTCTTAATGGCATTGACGGATAATGTGAAAAAATATGAAGAAAAACACGGGCCTATTCCTGTATGAGAAAACCGGATAAAGAAGAACAGATACTTACTCTTTTGAAAACTTCTCGGGAAAATTATGTTTCAGGAGAATATCTCAGCAGAAAGTTCGGTATCAGCCGCACGGCTATCTGGAAACATGTACATGCATTGATGGACCAGGGTTATAAAATAGATAGCCAAGCAAATGCGGGGTATAAATTGTTGGTACTACCCGATAAAGTACTGGCTGCGGAGATACAGTACGGTTTAGAGACTGTATATATAGGGCAGGAACTTTATTGTTTTAACGAAGCGGGTTCGACTAATGAACTTGCAATGAAGTTAACAGAAGGTGCGGTTTCTGAAGGTTCGGTGGTTATTGCCGAAAGGCAGTCTGCCGGCAAAGGAAGACTGGGAAGGAAATGGAGTTCTCCGCCAGGCACAGGTCTGTGGTTTTCGGTTATACTGAAACCGAAAATACATCCCCAGCATTCAGCAAAACTTACTTTTATCTCCGGGCTTGCGGTACTTGATGCGATAAAGACGGTTACGGGGTTAAAAGCCGGTTTAAAATGGCCGAACGATGTATTGCTCAATGGAAAAAAAGTATGCGGTATCCTTGCCGAGATTAAAGCCGGCCCGGATGTTATTAAATATCAGGTGCTTGGCATAGGGGTTAACGTTAATTTAAATAAAAGTGAACTTCCTGAGTCCTTGCGGGGTTTAGCAACTTCTTTGTCAATAGAAACAAAAATGGAAGTACCTCGAATAAAGCTTCTGCAGGAGATACTTAAGAATATTGAGGCAGGTTATGAGCTTTTTAAAAAAGAGGGGTTTAATCCGTTTCTTTGCAGATGGAAAGAGAATAATGTAACTCTCAATAAGGAAGTAAAGGTTTCGGGTTTACTGGAAAGCTTCGAAGGTCTGGCGCTTGATATTGATGAGGATTGCGCCCTTATATTGCGCCTGCGGTCCGGCGAAAAAAAGAGAGTATTGAGCGGCGATGTATCATAAAGAAATATATCTGAACATAGGTAATTCTTTTATGGCCGCAGGTTATTTTAAGAAAACCGGTTTTGTTCTGCTGAAACGTGTTCCTGCAAAACGCTCTTCATTTAAAAGACTTCCTTTCTTGAAAGAAAAAAATTGCGGGCTGGTTGTTGTCGCATCGGTGGTCCCTTCACTAGAAAGTGCTGCCAGAAAAATATTAAAAAACCGGGCACTGGTGCTGAAAAACATCTCGGTTCCGGTTGTAAACTTATATAAAAATAAGAAAACTCTCGGGATTGACCGGCTTCTTGGATCTTTAGGCGGTGCAATTAGATATGGATCACCGTGCTTGGTTGTTGATTTCGGAACGGCTGCAACTCTGAATTTAACCGGCAGACGGGGGGAGTTTAGAGGCGGAGTTATTTGTCCGGGTGCCTCTTTATTTTCCGAGTACTTGTTTGAAAAAACTTCAAAACTTC
>MFGS01000059.1 GCA_001778355.1 Candidatus Firestonebacteria bacterium RIFOXYA2_FULL_40_8 | reverse complement strand
AGTATCAGAAGCAACAGAATAAGAAGACAGGTTGGTAATAATTGTACCGTTATTCAGAGTCGGAACAGCTAATATATTCGCGCTGGCCGTCCCGCCGAAGAAACCTGTTCCGTATACGGTGACTGTCCTCGCCGCCGTATTTAAACCGGTATTAGGTGTAATTGTACTCACCGCAGGCACAGGAGTAGTAATTATAACCTTCGGCGTACTTGTTGTATTCGGTCCCGCGGAAGTATAGACCAATAAATTATAAGTTCCTGCCGGGAGTCCCGCCGGGATTACGCAATTGGTAAGTTGAGTATCACTTCCGACATTAAAGGAGGTAATTGTTGTTGTCACCGGAGCAGTATCAAGTTCCAGCCTGCTTACATTAGCAGAGCCATAACCTCCGTAAAAAGTCGTACCGGTCACGGCTATAGTATTAATCACAAGATTTGACAAAATATTCGGCACAATATTCGTCACCGTTGGAGGATCCGAGGATATCAAGATTTTTACGGCAGAACTTGTATTTGTCACAGATATTCCGGAACAAGCGACGGTAACTTTTAAGTCGTACGTTCCAAGAGGATAACCTAACGGAACCACAATATTGGAGATAACGGAATCGCTCGCGACACTATATGAAGTTATCATAGAAGGCGTTACCATATCCTGCACTCTAATCGCGGTTACCCTTGGAGTCGCGGTACCGCCGAAAAAATTTAACCCGGTTACAGCTATCGTAGTGTTATATCCCGTATGAGCGATATTTGGAACTAGGTTTGTGACAACAGGCATTGGGGGATTTTCGGCAAATTTACCTAATGTCGCAACACCTCCTATGGCACTAATAGAAACATCATAAGAACCCGGGAAAGTACCTGCCGGAATGAGAACATTTCTTATCTCACTATCTGACATTACAGAATAACCGGTAGGAAATATTTCGTCGCTTGAAGTATATATCCTTATCCTGTTTACTTTCGGAGTGCTAAGGCCTCCATAGAAATTGGTTCCTGAAATAGTCAGAGTAGTTATATTGTTATTGGAATTAAAAACAGGAGTAAAACCCGTAATCGTGGGAGCCGGAGCCGTAGAAGTGATAGTCAGCATAGTCGTTGAGGTAACGTTCATCCCTCCGGAATTTCTGACTAAAACATTATATGTTCCCGGAGCAAAATCAGCAGGAACAATCGCGCCTTGTATCTGCAGATCAGTAGCAACATTATAAGTAATTATGGGTGACTTTAGACTATCATCAAGCCTTACTAACGATACATCATTCGATCCTATATCGCCATAAAAACTTGTTCCACTTATAGTAAGCGTTGAAGGATTGGCATTACTCCATGTACTCGGTGTTATCGTAGTTACCGTAGGTGTGGGAGGAACATCATCAGCTCCGATATCCCAGGCAGCTAAACGTGTCCTACCGTCTATATCATCAGTAAAATCACCGGCTAAACTGACACCAAAACCCCTGGCACCAGTGTCATCATATGCCAGATGGAAATCCTTATTCGTAACATCAAGAAAAGTGAATGTCCTTCCAAATTTATTATTTAAAGCTGTAACAGGAGTCGTACCGGTATAATCACTTGAAGAATTGTAATCACTTGCAACTTCAAAGCAACCCGAATAACTTGTCGTCCCGCCGCCAACCAGATTATTTATTGCTCTTATCCGATAGCTTGAATAATCTCCTGTAATACCTGTGACACAATTATACACAGTATTATTTTTTATCATTGTGACAGGGTCACTTCCTTGTACCCAATCGGAAGATTTCATTCCGCAAGAACCTGTTGTCGAAAAATCATAAACAATATTATTGTACAGCATCGAAGAGCCTGTACCCTTACTAATGTAACAAATGCCTGTTAGACCTACTCCGGTCGAAGTGTTTTTTATTATATTTTTACTGAGCATCACGCCGGAAACCGTAACCATGTTAACAGTGCGAACACTGCTCACAGTCCCGCTTGTCGCTATTTGAAGGTTTGTCACCCTTACATTATTTTTGGAAATAGTAAGTGCATTCGCATCCGGGACAACTAACCTGTACTTTGTATCATCCCATTTTCCGTTATGCTTTGCTGTTGTATCCGTGTAAATACTGACATAATTAGTGGTACTTGTAGTACAACTGGAAACAGTAACGGGAGTGGTATCCAAAAAAGCATAACATACAGCAGAAGCAATAGCACTGTCACCGCCGTTAGAAAGTGTGACCGCTGTTGCCCCGGTGCTGGTCAGGATATTACCGTTTGCAAAAGTACCGGTTATGCTTTTAATAAGTATCTGATTATTATAAGTTGAGACATGAACACATGTCCCCCTTGCGGTTGTAGTTGTACAACCGACAGCAGCACCGTCAGCAATAGCGGTCACAGTTGAACCTGAGATAGAGAATACTTTTGTTGTTGTTACGGTAGTCAAGTCAACTGACATCGCATTAGCCCAAGCGGATAAACTTGTGTAATCCCCTCCCGACGATTTAATATTACTTTTAAATTCGGTAACAGAGAAGGACATGATTGTCATACAAAACAAAAGAATTGGAACTAAAACCAATATTTTAATTTTACTCATTACCTTTTGCTCCTTAATGACTCTGTCTTTTATCCGATTAAGATTAATGAGTCATTGAATAAACTATTAAATTGACGCCTGCTTTGTAAGCCTGTCTCTTTTTTACGGCACTGCACTCCCATGTTGTTGACCAGCCGCCCATTAAAGAGCCGCCGTAAATCAGTACCATTAAATGCTTGTCTTTTTCTGCAAACATACCTAGCGGGACATTATTATCTTTGTTATGCACTTCTCCTGCGCAAACCGGCCAGCCGAAAGGTAAATCAAAATGACAATGAAATATCTCATGATCCAAAGGAATAAATTCCATTTTTCTTCCGGGAAAAATCTGTTCTTCCATAATCTGTTTCATACCCCTATAAAACTCATCCTCCGTCCCCAAACCGCCGGAACCTTCATGATTATCATCTCCGAATAGTACTCCGCCGCGTTTCAGGTATTCCCTTAAATTTGACTGCTCCTTGGCGCTGAGTACCGGAGGCCTCGACGCCCTCATATATAGAAGAGGGTATTTCACCATTTCATCCAGATCCTGAAGTGTAACTACATTCACCTTCATATCAAATTTCAAAGTGGTCAATTTTTCAACTTCTTTCAAAAATATAACATCTGTTTCCAGGCCATTATCCCAATCTTCCTGGCATGGTTTTTTTATATTTACCTTAACTCGCGCCCATTTTAGTATATCTTCAGCATAAATATTTGTAGAAGTAAAAGCAATAATAAAACCGGCAAGTACGGCTAATCTGGAATATTTCATTTAAAACCTCCATACTGCTCTTCTATTATACTACAAACTACTTTATTCTTTCCCTCTTTTTTATTGCTTTAATAATCAATGGTATTTTGTCCCTGACTTCAAAATACTTTTCTTTAACAATGTTTTTTTGCACATTTTCAAGCTCAGTTATCATCTTCTTTGTGCCTTTTCTGGACAAATAGTCACAAGCCAAAAGCCGCACTGATATATCAGGATCCCCGTCAATCATATCAATAATAAAATATTGAGCTTTTGGTTCATTAAGCATATCAAGCGCGCGTATAGCTTCTTTCCTGGCCTCATTATCCGCATCCGACAGCAGTTCAACTAAAAAGAAACTTACCGATGGATCTCCGATTTCTCCAAGCGAACGGACTATGGCAACCCTGACACTCCTGCTCTTGCTAAACTCTTCATGGAGATATTGCAGTAATTTTTCAATAGCAGAAGTGTCTTTTATCAAACCAAGAGCTTTTGCAGACTCAGCTTTTACCGCTACGGAACTGTCTTCCGCCAGCATTTTTAATAAGACCTCTGTCGCGTCTTTGCTTCCTATTTCACCCAGGGCAATAGCACACTGTTTTCTTACTCTTTCATCTTTGTCTTTTTGTATGATTTCTAAGACTTTCGGCAGGAGTTCTTTTTCTTTTTGCTTACCAATCGCTTTTAAAGCAGTCTCTCTTGTCACATATCCGGGAGCTTTCAGCCATTGTTCCAGCTGCTTAATATCCATACCCGCTTTCAAATCAGAACCGGATATAAATATAAATAAAAAAAACAGGAAAATACGAACCTTTAAATCACGATGATTCATAAATCCCCTCCCTGTTATATTACTTTTATTCTAGTCTTTCTCCAGTCTTATATTGTCAATAAATAATATTTGCGGAGTTTTAGCGCTATTTCCCAGCATAAACACGGTAAATTTAGTTATCTTGTTCAGATTCACCTGTCTGGTTTTATCATTTGTATTAAGTAAAGTCAAGTCTACATCTATTGTTTGTTTACCCTGTTGAGCGGTTTTAGAAGTACTTGACCAGGTTCCAAACACATCATCCGGTTCTTCTGATTTACTCTGATCATCATCAATCCTTATCTCAAAAGTAAAACCTTCTTCGCTTGCAGTGTAAATATCCATTTTCAAGTAATCAAACTTACTCCAATCTATGGTTTTTCCCTTTGGAATGTTCAGAGAAAACCCAGGATATTCAGCTACCGGCAGCGTAACTTTCAAAGATTTTTTCCCGCTTGTTGCATTTTCCGTGCTTAGCTCCAACTTCCCTTCTTTTGACACACTCCACTCCGCAGCACTTTTAACCCCTTCAAAATCATAAATAACTTTTTTCTCCGCAGCAACAGCGTTTACTTGTAAAGACAAAATTAAAGCCAGAACAATTATTTTTTTCATATCAACTCCTTTAATAATATTTTCTTCATTTTTTTTTCACTTTATCCACTTTTTTCACTGTTTTATACTTCTCTTTCTTCTCTTACTGTACTTGCTTTCCCTGCTTTACTAGCTTATTTCAACAGCATTACCCATACTTTTTTCTTATGACCTTCGGCATCCATTATTAGACAAACATAACCGCCTCTGGGAACCGCAATTCCGTTTTTATCCCTGCCATCCCAAAGAAGAGCATCCGGTGAGGATGTTGTGAGCTCGTAGAGTAATTCCCCGGTCACGGTAAATATATTTAAAGTTAAAGTTGTCCCCGAAGGAAGATTTTGAAATTTAACTGTTCCGCCGTTTGCTGACGCAGGTGCAAATGGATTCGGGAATGCTTTGACACTAGCTAACGGATCTGAACCTGCGACTATTGTGGTGGTTGTTGTAGTCGTGCCTGTAGCGCCATACTCAAACGCACCAATATCCATATTGGATCCTCTTGTATAACCAAGTATGTCATCTGCCGGCATTTTAGCTTCATCCGCCAGGTTAACAGCCCCGCCGGCTCCAGATATCGCCCCGTATGCAGCTACTAGACGTTCAAATTCCTCTCTTATCGTTGCCTTACCTGAAGCAAATTTAGCAGTGCTTGCCGACCAGGTTGGAAGTGTCACACTTGTCGGATTAACAAGACCCGGGTTAGTTGTGACAGCGCTTGTATCAACAGATAAACCTGTCCATACTGCCGCATCAACTGTCGGAATAGCCGCACCATTATTCCAATATAAATTATTATCATAAATAACATTTGAAGAGTCAATCGGCGCCCCGTCAGAGAAATCGGTCATTGTACCTGTCGGATCATCCCAAATATTATTATAAAGAAAAAGATTTAAATTTTGCGGCTGACCAGATTCCTGGCATAGCCTGTGAGCAAAATTCCAGGAACCGCAGGGGAAATTTCCTATTTGCGTATTGGATCTAAAGGTTACGTCTTTGCAGCCTTTAATATTTAAGGAGCCGGATATCGGCACCGTACTATTCCCTATAAAAAGGTTATTTTGTATCATACAGCCGTCAATACCGTAAGGACCGTAATTATCCTCACCTATCAACAACATCGGCTGATCAGGTTTACCCTGCCAATTAAGCATTATATTTCTTTGTACAGTAACCCTGTGGCAATCAAATGTTACCGAGGAGTTTTTAATTACGATAAAAGAAGCTGCGTGTGTCTGGTCTGACACCGCATAATCATGGAAAAATATATTATCCTGAATAACGACATCGTTAATCTTGTTAACATCCATATGCTGGATACCTTCCGCAACATTAGGCTGAGGATTTGACATAACATTTCCCTGTATCGTAATGAAATGCGCGCCGGAATTTATTTTAATCATATCATTGATCAAATTGTCATGAATGATGTTGTTTTCCATAATGACATGATGCGCACCGGCGCCTTCTATATGTATCAAGTACTCGTTTGTTCCTGTTCCCTGGTTTTTTATTTCAAAACCTCTGAAAGTCATATTTGAACCGGTAATATATAGAACCTTGACTCCGCCTCCGCTTGCGTTCGCTATTACTGCTTTGTAACTATTTTCTGCTCTTATTATGATATGGTTAGAAAACGTCCTGCTTATAGAATTAGTACCGGAATAAGTACCGTCTTTTACCATAATCATATTACCTGCCGCATCAGGAATAGTAGAAACTGCCTTAGCTATTGTTGCCCAGGGAGCAGAAGCCGAACCCGAACCTGTCGTATCACTACCTGTCACGGCAACGTAATAAACTGCCGCCTGCACACAAACACAAAGAACCGCAAGTAACACCATTGACTTTAAATATTTATACATTTTTCAACTCCTTACTTATTATTTTACCGGTATTTCCAACTCCGGTTTGCATTTATTAATCCGTCTAATTAAAGTTTAAATCACACGATTTCAACTCCAACAGTATCTTATTCCTGTAAAAGCGCCTACAATACTAGCAGGTTGCTGAAAAACTCAATATTTCATTTATGACAAAAGTGAGGTTTTCAGCAGCCTACTAAAAACAAACTGCCCGCCTTTGCAGACGGGCAGTTATATGAATTAGTCTTTTTCGACGTACACATCCTGTATATAAAGCACAATATCTTCCGGTCTGTTCGGTGCCCAGAAACCAAAACCCCGCATATTCTTCAGATCCAAAGACCTGGCGCCTCCCGGACAAGCTAAGCCGGTAATATCCAGACTTAAAGTATTTTCTCCCGGCTGTAAGACAACGCTTCTTTCAACATAATTTCCATAGCGCCATTTCTCATAAGAAGAAGCATCACCTATCAACATCTGACAGGTAAGCGGTTTTTCACCTTCAAGAATATATTTGATATTAAGTGTATCATAATTATCCCAATTCCCTCTTTTACCTGACAAGATACCAGAGGCCTTAGAAATACCCGGGAGCCCTTTTCCCCCGTCACCTTCTTCACCCCCTGTTTTTTTAGCTTCTATCTTGCAGGAGTACATCTTACCTTTATCTGCTTTTTCTTTTGTCAACGAAGATTTTACAACACCATTATCCGTTCCATCACCGAACATTTCGCCCTTATCAAATTTAATAAGGATCATCCTGGCGCCTGCTTTTAGACCCGAACCTTCTTCTGCTTTTGGCTCTTCAGCCTTTGGTTCTTCCGCTTTTGGCGCTTCTTTTTTTGCCGCAGGTTTTGCTTTTTCAGCTGCATTTGCCGACAAAGCAAACAACATCATTATGCTTGCAAACCATAGTATCCCTTTTTTCATTTTACTTCTCCTTTTGACATTTTTTATACATTGCACTCTCTATCGGTCCTTCACCTCCCTGCATAATTAGATTATTATCAACTTAAACAGGTTCACAATAATTAATTTTGAAGTTTAATTATCTGTTCGGCAAGCTGCAGCCTTAAACTATCCATACTTGTAAGGTCAAAACCGGGCGTATCTTTCTTGTGGTCATGCGGGATTTTGTTAATCACATTTTGCAATACACTTTCAGCGTTTTTAGTATCTTTCCCTTTTGCTTTAGCTTGTTTTATTGTTTCATTTAAAAGGTAACAGTATTTATAATCATCAACTGCTTCTCTGATTCTCTCAAATCTTACAGATGGGTGTGATTCTTTGTTGTAATAATACAACAAACCCTGTTCTCTTGGATCCATAACACCCAGCTTTAGACACCAGGGCCTGACGGCTTTGATATTATATTTCCACAAATAGAACCCATGTCCCATTCTTTGATCAGCGCTTATGAAAGTCATTAGTGTAGGTTTTACTTTTGCTCCCTGTTCCCAATCCGGACACATCTCTCCGTTTAGACCAAACCAGTCAAGAGTCGGTAATTTCCAATGCATTGCAAGCTCTTCCACTCTATTGAACGTAGCAAGAAGTATTGCCCCTTTTACTTTTCTGGCCGCGGCATAATACCCCTCAGCGCCTTTCATAGTTTTGTCAAAACCGCCCGGATCAGAATTCGTAGAACCCAGTTCGGTTGTCAGGTAATACGCGTGAGGTAACCATTTGTTTGCAATCGCGTTATCTTCCGTTTTTTGAATTAATTTTGTAAGCTTATCATAAGTCGGCTGGCTCCATAACCTGTCGCCTTTTTCACCGCCAAGCCCGTAAGTTGTATCATACTTCGAGGTGCCCTGACAATGCGCGTTAAATAGAAAAAAATACCCCTGCATCCCGGCCTTTTTTGCCATTTCCATGTATTTATTTGCGTTGGTGAAGTCGTCGCCGTTTTCTCCCTCAGGAGCTAAAGCACTTGTCACCTCGCCCGTACAGCCATGTTCTTTTAAAGCAGCAAATTCCTTTTCCATTTCTTCCCAGTTCCAGCTTCCTGCCATTATCGGTGAACAAGAAAATACTTCTGCAGGAGGCTGAAGAAGTTTAATCGGAAGTACTGTTAATTCAACAGGAATATCCGTTGCCGGTTTATTGGCCGGAGCAAAAGTCAGCTTGCCTTTATAAACCCCCGGCTTGGCATCTTCCGGAACTTTCACATTTACCCAGATCATTTTAGAGAGGCCTTCATCAATTCTGGCAATTTCCTTGGCCCTTTCGAGTATTTCGGAAACAACCGTTACCTGATCCATTCCCACAGGCCGGTATTTTACATCATTCACCTGAAACGCTTCCGGCAATATCTTCGCGCCTTTTTCATTCAGGAATTCCGAGGCTGTTACTTTGCAGCCGGTTAAATTTGTCAGAGCATTCACGCCGAAAACCAGAGGTTCATACTCTCCAAGCGAAGCAAAGATCTTAAGATCTTTTTTGTTTATTTCAGCCGCAGTAGGATTGGAAAACGGCCGAATATCGAACAAATAATTTCTTAAGAACACTATATAGCCTTTTTTTATTTGTTCCGCGGATGGCTCTATCGGCTTGTTTTTATCAAACTCACCAAGGAAACATTTCCCTACGTTTATTTGTATTTCCAGAGTATCCAACTGACTGCTTGCGAACTTTTCCATTCTAAGAGCTCTCATGGATTTTTTTTCACTGACGTCCTTAGAAAATAACAATCCGCTCGAAAACAGAACAAACAAACAAATAAGTATCGATCTTTTCATTAACATCCTCCCGGGTCTTTCTAATTTTAATTTCCGCTTTCCATTTCATTTACAAGATTTGTTATAATTTCCGAGAATTGAGCATCGTATGTCGTACCGGCGCCTGTTGCCAGATAACGTTCCAGCTCAACCAGAAATGTTTCCGCATTATCATAGCTGTTAAGTATTCTGTAATTTGTCATAAAGATATTCATAGGCATATGCTGGGGGGGGCTTCTTCTGAAACTATTCGCGTAAACCACAGTACCTACAGCGGATGAACCCTGATATGGATCTAAAATATTTTTTGCAGTAGCTGCCGCTATCAAACTATCATCCGCACAATAGTAAACACTTCCGATGAGGGTCGGACAATTAGTTGCGGGGTATAACGCGCCATAAAAGGGCATTCTAGGCTGAGTGACGCCGCCCATCGCAATCATACCAAATCTATCTTTATACCAACTAAGATTGGGATCCGAAGGATCCTTAATCCAGGAATGGTAAATTGCAACTCTATTTAGCGTAATACTTTTGCTTCCTGTCCCGGCGGCAGTCCCAAAGGTATTACTAAAAAGGGAACCATTGTTGCTTACACCGAGTGTATAGTCATAAAGAAGAATCCCGCTCGCTATTAAACCAACAGGTTTCGCTTCCGTGTCATCTTGTTTTAGCACAGGATTCGGTATTTTAGGAGCCCACCATTTATCCACATCATTTGGATCATTATACGGAGCATTAATAGGTCCTACGTACAAGTCACTGGTGCAAACAATCGTGACAGGTGCTTTTGGAACGCCCCAAACAGCCAAGGGAACTTCTGAAAAAATAACGCCATACTTGCTTCGATCTATAATACTGGTACTATTTTTATATTTCGGATCGCGGGGACAGTTGGATTCATTTATTGTACTCAGGTCAAGTTTAACTACTTTTTGTTTTTCATGAATCCAGGCCTCGACACCGCCCTGAACATTAAAATCATGACTATAAATAATCTCCACATAATGAGCCCCTGTAGTATTTGATGCATTTCTACAATATATTTTTCCACCTGCACTGGAACCCAGAGTTACTCTTCCCTGCGCATAATCAACCTGGAAGTAATAATCAAGGGCATTTGTTATGGTCACAGTACCGGTTGAGGTAGTGGTTTCTACAGTTGCGCTGCTTAACGTTGTAAGATCATTATTTGGAGCTTGTTTCCAAACTGTTTCATTTACTCCGGGTAAAGAGCCGTCTCTTTCATATACAGAAACCCCATGTGTACCAGTCTCATTCACAATACCTTGCACTACCGTACCAGCGTAATATTCAGGAAGAGAAAAGGTCTGACCTTGAGTAGTTATTTTGCACGACCCCATATCGTCATAGGATTGGCCTTTTTGCTTTCGTCCTCGCCACCAACCGGCGCCGGGAGCACCCCAAAATCCCGGAGCAGATTGAAATTTAAACCTGTCAATGTACATAGGAAACTTTAACTTGAATT
>MFGS01000058.1:22644-26588 GCA_001778355.1 Candidatus Firestonebacteria bacterium RIFOXYA2_FULL_40_8 | reverse complement strand
CCAGAGCAAGATTTCGTATCCAGGAAAGATCCGCAAGAAATGTGCCGTCAGGAAAATCCACTCTTAACTCGGATGCTGCCTGTAACGCCAGTCTGGTTTTTCCGACCCCCGCCTCTCCCGTGATAGAGACAACTCTATTTTCGGGAAGATGGAGAAGTTCGAGAACCGTTTCCAGTTCGCTGCTTCTGCCCGTAAAATCCATGCGCTGCGGCACAAAATTACTTTCGGCTCTGATGTTTTTTGTCAGCGAAGAAGCATCTTTTCCGGAGTGAAAAAACAGTATCTGATAGATTGTTTCTTCCGAAAAATTATCATCAAGTTTAATAAGACCCAGCTCACGCAGCTTGACATTACCTAAACTTTTTTTTATCGCAGTTTTAAATGATTTTGTCAGGAGGATATTACCTGTTGACGCAAACCGGCATAGAGCAAGAGACCTGGAAGGCCCCGGTCCCGTATAAACGGAGTTAACAACAGTGCCCTCTCCGAAATGCGCGGATATTTTTAACGGCAGGATTCCCATCCCGGACCAGCTCTCCGCAAAAACACCCTCTGCGGCTTCAACAATTGCGGTAAAAGCATCATCCGGTGAATCAAAAGACAGTGAAAATCTGTTATCAAGCCGTTCGTAAATACGGGCGTTGGTCTTCGCTGCAAGTTTTTCGATGTGATTGGAGTACCAGTTAAGCGCCGTTTCGGCCACTTCCGGATAATTCTTTTCAAGCAAAGGCATGCTTACAAGGTCAATACTGACAAATACCTTTTTTTCACCCATTTCCATATTAAAGACTCTCCAAGTTAACCCTTTTTGAGATTGTACTCTCCATATAATAGAGGAATTTGCCTTATTTTTCAACAGATAATATTCGACCTTCCATCTAAAACAAACAGCAATCTATTAACCAAATTCCGTAACTGGCACTTGCTACACTTCCGTCCAAAAGTCTATAAAAGTTCGTAAAGGTCCATAAGGTCTTACGTAAATGTGATATTATATATTTTAAGAACCCTCATTGTGAGTTTAACGCTTTCTTATTAATCTTTTACTTTTATAGACTTTTACGGACTTTTACAGACCTTTATGGACGTTAGATCTACTTCTCAGCTATTATCAGTTGACTAAATCCCCTGCTTTGATATAGAATACTAACATCTCAACTTTTGGAGGAAGCATCATGGCTGATAACAAGATATTTCTAAGCGAGAAGGATATACCTCAGAAGTGGTACAACGTGCAGGCAGATATGAAGAACAAGCTGCTGCCGCCGCTTAAACCGGACGGGAAACCCGCCGGGCCCGAGGATTTTGCACCTGTATTTCCTATGGAAATAATCAAGCAGGAGATGAGTCAGGAAAGATGGATAGAGATACCAGATGAAGTAAGAGAAGCTTTTAAAGTATGGCGCCCGTCGCCCCTGCAGAGAGCTGTTAACCTGGAAAAAGCGCTTAAGACCCCGGCGAGGATCTATTTTAAGAATGAAGCTGTTTCCCCTGCCGGATCACACAAGCTTAACACCGCTTTGCCGCAGGCGTATTACAATAAAAAACAGGGAATAGAAAAACTGGTTACCGAAACCGGCGCCGGTCAGTGGGGCAGCGCTATAGCGTTTGCTTCCCAGAAGTTCGGACTGCAGTGCGAAGTTTACATGGTAAAGATTTCTTTTGAACAGAAACCTTACAGAAGAATACTTATGCAGACCTGGGGAGCCACTATATACGCGTCCCCGACCAACCGTACCAATGCCGGCAGAAATGTTCTGGCAAAAGATCCGAAATCTTTAGGGTCTCTAGGTATCGCCATCTCCGAAGCTGTGGAAGCAGCTGTAACGGGAAAGAACTCCAGATACTGCCTCGGCAGTGTGCTTAATCACGTTTGCATGCACCAGTCCATTATCGGACTTGAAACAGAGATGCAGTTAAAGATAGCCGGGGAAAAGAAACCGGATATCATAATCGGCTGTGTAGGCGGCGGCAGCAACTTCGCGGGTATTGCCTTCCCTTTCATTCCGAGAAAAATGAAAGGCGAAGATATAACTCTCCTCGGAGTAGAACCGTCGGCGTGTCCGACATTAACAAGAGGGCCCTTCAGATATGACTTCGGCGATGAGGCAAAATCAATGCCTCTCGTTAAGATGTACACTCTCGGTCACAGCTTTGTCCCGTCAGGGATTCATGCAGGGGGCTTACGTTATCACGGCGACTCCCCGATATTGAGCCAGTTCGTCAACGAAGGGCTGATACAGGCCAAAGCATATCCTCAAACCCCGGTCTTTGATGCCGCGGTGCTTTTTGCCAGAACCGAAGGAATTCTTCCGGCTCCGGAAAGCGCGCACGCAATTAAAGGCGCAATTGATGAAGCAATTAAATGCAGAGAAACAAAAAAAGAAAAATGTATAGTCTTCTGTCTCTCCGGTCACGGTCATTTCGACCTCGGAGCCTACGAGGCGTATCTTACAGGAAAACTGAACGACGTAAACCTGGATGAAGCCAAACTAAAAGAAGCGCTGGCTGAAGTCCCGGTAATGGATTTTAAGAGATAAGCAAAAAGGCCTCCGGAAACGGAGGCCTTTTTAGTTTGTAAAGTTTATAAAGTTTTTAAGGTTTGTAAGGTCTTTTTTTAAATGTGATATTATTAAATACTTTGGTGGAGTCTTTATTCCACCTACATTAAATAGTCAGTAGTCATTTGTCATTAGTACTTGTTTTTATCTCCGACAGCATCATTCCCGCAACCATCACCATTCCGCCTAACATTGCCATTGGTATTATCTTTTCACCGCCGAGTGTCCAGGCGAAAACGGCGGCAAAAACGGGTTCCGTGGTTATCAAAAGGCCGGCTCTTACGGTTGACAGGTATTTTTGCGTGTTAAGCTGAAGGAGAAAGGAACCTACAGTAGGAAATAATATTATATAACCGAGCCTGGCCATGTTTCCGCCGTCTCCAAGGTAAAAGGGAAGGCCCCAAAACAAAGATATTATCAAGGCAGCAAGTGAAGTTATAAATAACTGTTGGAAACATAAGACCAGAAGGTCAACTCCTTCTTCCTTCGATACTTCTGAAATATAAACAATGTGTACGCCGGAAGCCACAGTCGTGATAATAGTTAGAACATCTCCGGTATTAAGACGGGTTAAACCCCCTGTCAACATCCATAATCCAAATATATTAATGCCCATTGCAAGCAGCTTTATGAAAGATGATTTTCTTTTGTACATCAGATAGGAAAATACAGGGATAAAAACAACAAACATTCCGGTTATAAACCCGGAGTTGGACGCTGTGGTATATTTCAACCCCACGGTCTGCGTAATCATAACTACGGAAAGGACCGAACCGAGAAAAAGACCGGCCTTCCATTTGTTCAGGAGGTTCTTTTTTAAAAACAAAGCAATAATTGCCAGTAAAAGGGAAGCGGCTCCCATCCTCACCGCTACAAAAGGCAGCGGGCTTATAAAAGCCATCGCGTCTTTCATCTGGTAAAAAGAAGCACCCCAGATCAAAGAAGCGAGGAGAAGTCCGAGTGTAGCAAATAATGTTATTTTCGAACTCTTCATACTACCGCCTTTTCTTTCTGCTTAAATCTGAGTTCGGCAACAACAATTCCGAGGATAATAAGCAAGCCGCCCAGTCCCGCAATCATGTCAAATTTTTCCCCGCCGTAAGTCCACGCAAAAAGCGCCGAAAATACCGGTTCAAGCGCTATTATAAGCGCCGCTTTGACCGCGGTCATATATTTTTGGGTAACCACCTGTCCGACAGTCGTAAAAGCATTTCCGATAAGAGCGATAAAGATCAGAAATACAATATTCTTCGGACTGCCTATATTAAAACTATACCCGTTGAAAAGAATTATAAAAAAAAGAAGTCCGGCACCCGCGGCAAACTGGTAAAAAGTCAGACCGAAAGGTTCCATCCCTTTTTCCCTTGCCATTTTTGACACAAA
>MFGS01000058.1:17176-22488 GCA_001778355.1 Candidatus Firestonebacteria bacterium RIFOXYA2_FULL_40_8 | reverse complement strand
TGGCGATGAACCCCAGCACGACCGCGCAAATAGCTATGCGGAAGCAAACATTTGCAAGCGCCTCAGAATCAGCAAGCGACCATTTGACAATAGTGTAGGAAACACCCCAAATGAGTGCAATAAAGACAAGACTAAAGTCAGCGAGCTTTCTGCCCTTAACTTCGTCCGGAGCTGTTATATTCGAAGAGAGGTTTTCTATTCTATCCCCATCTTCTTTAAATTATTCAAACTTGTTTTAACACATTCAAAAGGATCCGCACCGTTGCAGTCATCCTGTTCAACATAATAAAATTTCGTCTTAGCTTCTTTCAAGGCGCTAAGAACCCTTTTCCAGTTGATATTGCCTTCACCAATCGGCAGCATTATCTGTTTTTTATCCGGCATAATACCCATATCTTTAAAGTGTACGATAGGAGTGCGGTCTTTGAACCGGAGTATCCACTCAGCCGGATCTCCTCCTCCAAACTGCACCCAGAAGGTGTCAAATTCGGTCTGAAGATAGCGGGGGTCACTTTCCCCGTAAATTATTTCTATACCAAGCTTGCCGTTAAATTTCTGGAATTCAAACTCATGGTTGTGATAGGTAAGTATAATCCCGTTCTTGTAGAACTTCTCCCCCGCCGTAGTAAGAGTCTTTGCGACAAGCTTGTAGCTTTCTTCATTTCTCATTTCTTTCGGAAGCCAAGGGCAAGCCAATGTCTCATACCCCATGATTTTACATTCTTTTATCACATCATCCGTTTCGTTTATAAGCCTTTCATATTTTATATGTGCCGAGTTGGAAATAAGTCCGTTTTCGTTCATTATCTTTTTGAGTTCGACAGGTTCAATCGGTCCCATTCCCGAAACCTGGACAACTTTGTACCCGATATCCTTGACTTTCTTCATCGTAGCTTTGATATCCGCCGGTGTCTTTAGAAACTCCCGCAAAGTATACAGCTGTAATCCTAGCATTCCTTTTCTCCTTTTCGAACGACCTTAATTTATTTTAAATTTTGTTCGTCCGCCGATCATTTTGGCGGAGAGTTTATAAGATTCCACTGATACAGGCAATTTTCCCTGTTTTATGAAAATTGTACAGAAACCTTGAAATCGGTTTAATCATTATATCAAAAAACAGACTGAAAATCAAAACTTACATCCTCCTTCTTCAAATCAGTGGAATCCCGTAGCTTTGTAATCGGTGGAATCAAACCAGAAATTATCATAAATCTCGACTCCCTAAATTTCTGGTTTCACAAATCCTTTGACTTTTACCCCATTTTCCTATAAAATACATAGGTTTAAAACACACCTAATTTAGCGCAGAAGGAGCAGTTTTAATGAATCAAGCAACCTTAGTTCTCGTCAAACCGGACGGTTTGAAAAAGTCTTTAACGGGCAACATTCTTACCCGTCTCTCCGAAACAAAACTCGAGATTGTCGCCACCAAAATGGCAAGGGTCAGCAGGGAACTCGCGGCCGACCATTACAGACACCTTAAAGGAAAACCTTTTTTTGATGATGTAGTAAAATACCTCCAGGGGGAGTTCCACGACAGGCGTAAAGTCATGGCTATGGTTTACTGGGGCAACGATGCCATTAAAAAAGTAAGAGACATTGCCGGCTCGACCAATCCGGAAGAAGCAGATCCCGTCTCCATCAGGGGTTCTTACGGCAGGATCACAACGCACGGTGTTTTTGAAAATGTAATTCACGCCTCGAGCGACGAAAAAGACGCAGAACGCGAGATAAAACTCTGGTTCAAACCGGAAGATATAATAGTAGACCTCTATCCTACAAAAGAAGCCGTTATTAAAGACTTAAAAACTAAAAGCTGGGCCTAAAGCCCCGCTAACTTATTAAAATTATCAAATTTCTTAACAGGAGGAACGAAAATGCCTTTAGTTTCAAGTACAGAATGGTTGTTGAAAGCTCAGAAAGAGAAGTTCGGAATCGGCGCCTTCAATGCGAACAATATGGAGTTCATTGAAGCGATAGTTGAAGTTGCAGAAGAAATGCAGGCCCCCGTAATTATTCAGGTAAGCCAGGGAGCAATAAAATACGCAGGCCTTGAAATGGCTACGGAAATGGTAAAAGCAGCAGCAAATCTCGCCTCAGTACCGGTCATCCTTCACCTTGATCACGGCACGGACTACCTGCAGAACGTAAGATGCTTAAGATCAGGTTTCACTTCTTTAATGTTCGACGGTTCAGCTCTTAACTTTGAAGACAATGTTAAGATGACCGCAAAAATAACCGAAATGTCCCACGCCTGCAAAATTCCGGTAGAAGCAGAACTCGGAAAGGTCCTTCAGATAGGCGACAACAACTCAGCTGAGACCATCGAGAAAGCGATGACCCAGCCGGAAGAAGCGGTAAAGTTCGTAACAGCCACAAAAATAGACTCTCTCGCCGTCGCAATCGGCTCGGTCCACGCAATGAAAGACCGTACCGCAAAGCTTGACATCCCGAGACTCAAAAAGATACGCGCGGCATTAGCGGCTGCCAACTGCGATATTCCTCTTGTTCTTCACGGCTCTTCCGGTGTAGACCCGGATTCCATCAAGGAAGGTATCGCAAACGGACTCTGCAAAATCAACGTAGCCACCCAGCTTTCAGTATCCTTCGTGAAAGCCATAGGCGAACAGTACACCAAGACCCCTGCTGAAAAAGACATGAGAAAGATATTACTCCCCGGCAAAAACGCCGTAAAAGACAGAGTAAGAGAATACATGGGCTTCTTCGGCTGCAAAGGTAAGGGAGTGATCGCCGGAGCAAAGTCAGGAATACAGGCGTCGGAAATAAAGCATCACGAATAAGCAAAGCTTATTCGTGAGTTCTTAAGGTTTTTAAGGTTTGTAAGCAAAGCTGTTCTCGATAAGAAGGATATGTAGATGTCAACAGACGTTGACATAGCGAGATAAAGTTTATAAAGTAAAAGCAAAGGGCGGGATTAATCTCCCGCCCTTTTTATTTGTCATACCGGACTACGATAATGCAGATTAAAGATACTCGGCGCCTTTCTTCTTTTCCTTTTTAACTGTAAGTTCCTGTTTGAGATTTTTTGAGAATTCATTATCTATGCTTTGCAAGCCCTTAACGACTCTTTTATTGAACTTTGCAGCCACCGGGGAATTACTGATATTTTTTATAAAGGCATAAGCTTCTTTTTGAGTCACGGAATTCTCCGACCGCAGCGCTTCTATCAGAAGCTCAACAAGATTTTTATTGGCAATTTTTTTCAAAACTTTAAACGCCCATTTTGAGCGGTCTTCCTGCTCTTTATTATCAGAATGATCATTGAACATACTTATTATCTCATTTGGTTTATCATACAAACGTTTTTCCACAAACCAGGGGATACCTTTTTCAAGAGTATCCGCAATATCAATATATGCCCGTTTGTTCGTTTCCACACCTTCCGCTTCTATAAAAGCTTTATTAACTTCAACATAGGCCTGACTATATCCGATTCTTTGCATTGAAGGCGTGACTTTCCCTATAACACGCGCCGCGCGGGCTCTAATGTCAGGTGATTCATCTTCTATGTTAGAAGCAAACCGGTTTACGACAGAGGAGATAACTTCGGGCTTTTTAATTCTGTCCAGCTCTTCAATAAGCCGGGATAATTTCGTTAAATCCTGTTTTAGCAGCAATTCCTTCTTATCTGTGTTAGCAATCTCTGCAACCATTCTTTTTATCGCTTCGTAATCCATCGGTTCAAAGTTAACACTGAACGAGGATAATACAACGAAAACTATAACTATAATAGTACTGATAACAAAGATTATAATATTAAAATAAAATATAGAGCTGCAAATACTAATAAGCCCTATTATTCCCATAATATTTAAAAACCTATCCGATATATTATTTATCTGCATACTTTGATTTTATCAGTTTTCCCCTATATGGTAAAGAATTATCTCCTAAAATATAAAAAAAGAACCCCCCGGTTCAGGATAACTGCACTTATTGGATTATATCCTCAAATAAATCACGCCAGTAGGGGTTTTTGTTTTCAATCAGGTCAGTTTTCCACTTTCTATGCCAATTCTTAAGTTGCTTTTCTCTGATTATTGCGGCTTCAACACTGTCAGTTTCTTCGTAAAAAACCAAATCCTTAACTTTGTAATCCTTCGTGAAGCCTTCTACCAGTCCCTTCTTATGTTCATCTACTCTACGAATCAAGTCATTGGTAACACCAATATAAATAGTCCCGTTTCTACCACTAGCAATAATATAGACAAAGAATGTGTATTTTCGCATTAGATTTCCCCTTAAGCACCAAAAAGATTAACCTTTTTGTCATACCGGACCGAGATCCGGTATCCAGTGTCTTTCATAAAAGACAAAGACGCTGGATCCTGAATCCTAGTTCAGGATGACAGAAGAATATTTCTATCCCTTCGAGATTTTACCTTATAAACTTTACAAACCTTATGAACTTTTTTTATCGCACCCACTGCATTATCATCGGCATCATAAAAGCTATAACCCCGCCCATAATCAGGAAAAACCCTATCGTCAGCTTTACGGGGAGGACGTAGGAGTAGCTTTTTTTGTCGCCGACTTCGATTGAACGTATTTCGATGTAAGGGACAGGGGATCTTCTGTACCAGCCGGTAACTATAGCATCTTTCCAGGTGAAGGTTTCTGTAACTATTGCGCCAAACAGGGAGTTCCAGACGGCAAGGGGTTGTTTGTAATCAAGGAAAATAATTCCTTCGGCATCCTGCAGAACAAAATCTTCGCTCCAGACAAGACCTGCTCCGCCACGGCCGATGACCTTTCCTTCAATTTGACATGGGATAGGTCTGATACCTGAAACTTTTATTGCTTTAAGAAGAGAATTTATATTTGTCTCGGCATAATAATTTGACTTATACAAAAACGCGGTTTTAAGTATGTAGACTAAGCCTAAAAGAATCGCGCCCGCTTTTAAAACCGTTGAATTACCGCCGTTTAAAATAAATGCCGCAATAATAACAACAATGGAGATTAGCGGGCTTAAAGAAACAAGAACATCCCACAAAAATTCATCCCAGTAACTTTCAGGCCGTCTATCATCAAATGCTATATACGGCGGCTTGCCGATTGCTTCTGCCTGCCTGTTAAGGGCTATTAATCTTTTTGCAACCAAAGGATGTGTCGAGTTAAGTTCATAAAACTTTGCCCAGGGATTCCATAACTCCCATCTCAGAGCGCCTTTCAAATCTTCTTTATCTATTTCCCCTCCCATATAATCCGGATTAAACGAAGTGACGGCAAGTGCGCGCGCATAAGCCTGGTCAAATATGCCCATCCCTTTTATTGCTTCAAACTGGGGT
>MFGS01000058.1:10126-17169 GCA_001778355.1 Candidatus Firestonebacteria bacterium RIFOXYA2_FULL_40_8 | reverse complement strand
AATTCAACTTTTTCAAATTCGGCTTTTGTCTGCTTTCCCGCCATGCCGTAACCAATCTTCATAAGCGCGGAAGCCATAAATACAGGGTCTTTACCTTCTTTACCCGCAAACCTGTCGGCGTTATATTCGCGAGCCCTGGAAAAATTTACCACAATATACTCGCTCACCGCATACAAGATATAGAAGACGAGAGCCGGAGCATATTTATAAAACGCAACCTTGTCCTTTCCCGCTTTAATTTTCATAAGTGATTTGAACCAGTGATAATATACCAGCGGCGCAAGATTTACAATTGTCATTACAAGTAAATCCCAACTTAGAACATGTCCTATTTCATGAGCAAAAACAGCTTCGAGTTCGTCAGGTGACAGCAGTTTCATCATGCCCGTGGTTAAAACCACTCTGGCGTTGCCTGAACTATGCCCGTACGTAAAAGCATTCGGCGAGCCGTCGTAAATTACTCCCACTTTCGGAACATTTATTTTATTTTTCTCACATACTTTTTTTACAAACTCCTGTAAATGCACCGGGAGTTCTTCTAATTTTAGCCACTTCACCTTATAAAACGATTTCAGTGCCGCATCCATAATAAACGGAGAAAGAATAAACTGTAAAACCGCAAACGCCAAGCCTATTATCAAAGCGATAGCGGCATCAAACAGATTAAAATAAACCGGTATCATTAATATCACCGCAAGTAAAAGATACATAAGTAAAAGCAACATACAGGAGCTTATTCCCACCGAAGGAAGCGGAATATTTGTCTTTTTTCCGGCAACTGCCGGTTTTTCCATAGTTTTGTCAACACGAAGCCGTATCTTCGCTTCTTTTGTATCCGTAATTTTCTCCAGTTCCCCTCTATCCAGCCAAATCCCCCCTGTTTTCATATCATAATCAATAACCAGATTCCCGCTATATAACCTGAGCTCCACCATCTGTCCGGACGTTTTCGGATTCAATCTTTCCGAGGGTTTAGGATCCTCAAGCGCCTTCTCCAATTTCTTCCAGAGCCCCACCTGATTCTTAGTAAAATAATAAATCTCCCCCTTATCCAGCCAAATCCCCTGGCAAACAGGGCAATAATCAATCAATATCCCATTCTCAGTTATAACTTCAACCAATTCCTTATCCAAACATTTCGGACATTTCACTATAGACCTCCTGAAATCTAACATGACTTTTATTTCTTAGTGTATTTTTGTGATTTACTATCCCAGATATATGTGGAATTTTCCCAAGTTTGGCCCTCCGGCTTGGTTGTATTACAGTATGAATATAGTATCTTTCTGGGAAAACTTCCCTTTTCTTCTATATCAATTGTTGCTTTATAACTTTCATATTTATACTGTTCTACCTGTCCATATCCCCCTAAACCTTTAGTAAATATTTTTCTCAATTCACCATTTATCATCTTAAAAATATAGACACATTCATTCCCTCCGACATGACCGCTTTGATAATCTTTCACGATTAACTCTTTAACGACATCTCCTTCAATCAGACTCTGCCATTTATATTCAAATGTTCCTTCCGCATTATTTACCTGAGCCCCGTATTCTTCAAACTCAAGCATACATGTGAATTTCTTTTTCTTATTCTCGTTTTTATAAAACAGGAAGAATGCCTTACCTCTCCCGGATTGATCTATGATCTTCCTATAAAACAGCACATCATATCTCTGATTTTTTTCTAGAACCACAGACTCGTTTTTATACTCTTCTTTCCAGCATTCTTGCTTGACATATATTTGAACATCAAAACACTTAGGGAGATATTTTCTTTTTAACGGATCTTTTGACTTTAGAATTTCAACTATTTCTTCAGGATTTGACTTTAAAGCCGGATCATTTGCTTTTGCCAACTCCTCTCCAGCCTGCGCACCAACTCTGTATATTTTTCCGGTAGGATTTTCATTTAGCAATGCTATTGCAACGCACAAAAATATTATTCCGGCTGCGCCAGAGAGAATAATTATCAGTTTACTTTTTTTCTTCATTCAATCCTCTTCGAAGTAACAGGATATAATCATTATTCTTCTATCTTGAATAAATACAGATCAAAATTAGAACTACTAAGACATAAATATTTATCAGAATAATACATGATATTTACTCCGACAAGACTCCTTCTATAGCTTTTCCATTTATTTTTCTCAATATTATATTCTACAAGTTGCTCAGAAGTTGAAAGCCAGATCATATTCTTATAGGCTTCTATGCTTTGAACTCTGTCTTCAGTCGGTCCTAAATCTTTTTCTAACATCTTTTTTGTTTTATTATAAGAAAGCCCTCTCAACCAACTCCATTCTTTACTGGTTTTATTGTATTTAAACACACCCTCGCCACCTTTTGAAGTAACCCATAGATTATCACCTACTACTTTCATATTCCGTCCAAGCTGCTTATCATTTTTAGGCATCTCTTCATGTTCGTAGGTTTTTTGATTAAACTTAAAAAGGTTGCCGTTTTCGTCATAAAGCCATAAGAACTCCCCGTCTAAAACCAAATTACAAGGAGAGAACTCCTTATTTTCTTTTGTTTTCAAATTGAAGGGTTTCCATTCTCCGGTATCCGGGTGAAATGATAGAAGAGACTTTGATGTGCACCATATTCTGTCATTGCTTACGGCTATTGATGTAACCCATAAATCTTTTGGAGGTGATACTATTTGCCATTTTTGCAATACATTATCAAAACACAATAAACCTTTGTTTGAAACAAACCATATCTTTTCCTTGTTGGAACCAATCAGACTCGATCCGGATGAATACCAGAACCCTTCATGCTTTCCTTCACCTGTTTGTTCTCCGGTATATGTTGTCAGTTTAGCAGTTTCCAGATTATACCTCACAATCTTATCACCAATAGTCCTTGCCCACAAATCATTCCCCTTTAACAAAACGGACGTTGTCCTTAATTTGTCACCTATTTTGATGAACCTAAAATTATCAATTTGTTCTTGAATATATGGATTATAATATATTGCTAAGGATTCCTTATATGCGGCTATTGCATTATCAGGAAGATTCATTGCTTTATATGAATCTCCAATTTTTGTTAAACAATTAAGTACCATCTTGCTCAAAGGGTATTTTCTCATTAAAATCCTTCCCTCTTCAATACACTTTTCATATTTCTTTTCGCTTGAATACAGCTCTACTAATTTATACTGAGATAAATCGCACCACTCGCTGTCCGGGAAGCGATTTTGCAATTCTCTGTAATAATTGGCCGCATCTTCCCCAGAACTAATATCTCCAAGCCAGCAATAGACCTCATCCATTAATTTACTTTCCGGATATTTTTTCAATATCGTTTGAATTAAATCAACTGCTTCTTTTTCAATATTTCTTGCACGATAATAATATGGGTACGGGCTTTGATTCTGGGATTTTTTGAAAATAATCCCCATAGCCTTATAATACATAATAAGCGCTTCAGTATCAGCTTCAATATGACTTTTGATAAATTTCAATCTTTTTTCCGCAGTTTCAATAACATGTTTAGTAATTTCAATATTATCATTACGGTATTTCTTAATTACTCCCTCATATTCGTTTATGGCCTTATCTATTTTTCCAGCCTCTATATACGTATCAATGAAAGATTCTGGTTTAAACTCAATAAAATGTTTTTCACCCCATTCAAGCGTTCTATTCATATCCCTAATTTCGTATTTTAGAATATTTAGCGAAGCCTTGAGCGCTTCACCTTTCCTCGAAGGATACAACTCTATTATCTCTTCATAACTTTTTAATTTGCTTTCCGGGTCAGCACTCGATTTATCTTCACCATATCCCAAATATCTACTAATACTTTCCAATAATTGCTTTTTGTTTTTACCATCAATTCCCATCGAGCAATATGCTTTATCCTTAGTATCATAAAAAGCTATTTTATTACTGTCGGGTGACCAAGCAGCAGACATCATCCCGTCATAGATATAGTTAGATTTACTTTCTATATCTATAATTATAGTGACCGGCGGTGACTGACCGCCCATATCATTATAAAGTATTTTTTTTCCATCCCGAGAAAATTGCGGATAAACCCACATATTATTTTTGTGCTTTGGATCCTCCACCCCTTCTGATATTTTGGTAACCGACTTATCTTTTAGGTTCATTATACAAACCTGTCCGGGATCTTTTTTATTTGGATTTTTAGACATTATGGAATATGCAATAAATAGCCCGTCAGGAGAAACAGCAGACGGCCCGACAACAGCGGATTCAAACAGCCTATAATCTGTCAATTTCTGCTTATTGCTGCCATCAGCACCAATAATCCAGATATTAGAATCCTCTTCATTCGATTTAGTCATGTTAAGATTAAAGCCCGATGTAAAATATATCTTCCCATCATTAGACCAATTTGGATGCGAGCAAGAGCCATCCTTAGCTGTAGTTAATTGCTTCTTTTCCAGGCTATTAATATTTATTTTCCAAATAGATGATTTTGTTGACTCTTTTTCAGGTGCAGCACTTGAGCTTTCTTCAATAACATGAAAAGCCAGGTAATTCCCATCAGGAGACCAGGAGAAATAATTAAAATTTACAGAAGGCGCTCCTCCGCCTCCTTTCTTTATGCTCTTTGAGTAATTATAGACTTCCTTAACAGACTTCTTTAATGTATCAAAAAGATATATGCTTGCAGTAGTTTCTTTAGTTCCCATATTATAGTATGTACCAATAAATGCTATTTGCTTCCCATCCGGAGAATAACGCGGAAACACTTCTCTCCCGTAACTCCCAAATGTATTATTTGATAACCTGGTCTTTTTACCGCTTTCGATATCAATCAACACAAGACTGCTAGGATTATATTTATCATCCAGACCTGAGCAAACAATCGTTTTCCCGTCAGGCGACCAGGTTAAATATGAATTACACCCGCAAAAGAAGAGCATTATCAGTAAAAGCATCACAAATATTATTTGTTTTCTTTTATTCATTATTTTTTCACCCTCTTGTCCATATCCCCTCGAGATTTCACTTTCTTCTTTCAGAAACAAAACAATGGATTTCTGCCTGCGCAGGAATGAAAAACTTTTTCACGTGAATAATGTTTTTCAACAGAACTTAATTAATCATCCAATCGAGATTTTAGACCTTAAAAACCTTACAAACTATCGTTTATCGTTCATTGAACGATTTTACTAAAATCCCCCAGCTTCTTGAACATGAAGTTCAAGTGGGTCAGTAATGTTATTCTGTTGTCTTTTACGGCGGTGTCTTTGTCCATTACCATTACTTTTTCGAAGAAGGCGTCGATGTAGGGCATGAGCTCTTTTAGGACTTTGAAGGCGGAAATGTAATCAGAGTTTTCTATCATCTTCATAAAATCTAATTTTCGTTTTTCGATGGCAAAGTGAAGATCTTTTTCTTCCTCGGCTTTAAAGAGGTGTATGTTTGGGCCGCCGGTTAAAGCACTTTCAACTTTGTTCTTAGAGATAATGTTTATTACTCTTGAGAAAGTTGTAATGGCTTTATTGAAATCCGGCTCTTTAGCAAGGTTGTTTAACTCTCCTGCTTTTTTGAAAGTCAGAGTTACATTATCAAACTCGGAAGCAAGAACGGCATTGACCACGTCATACCGGATGCCTTTATCGAGAAGGAGGTTTTCCATCCTTCCTTTCACAAAATCCAGTATTTCGTTCAGGACTTTACCTTTTTGTACTTTAACTTTGTCCGCGTATGTATCCAGGGAGGCATTTATCAGTTCTTCAAGATGCACTTCTATTTTTTTATTCAAGATAATACTGATAACCCCAAGAGCATTTCTTCTGAGACCATAAGGGTCCTGTGAGCCGGTGGGAATAAGGCCGATGGAGAAACATCCGACGATGGTATCTATTTTGTCAAGAATGCCCAGTGCCATACCTGTTTCGGTCTTAGGGAGTTCGTCACCCAGGAACCGAGGAAGGTAATGCTCGGAGATAGCCATCGCTATTTCTTTTTTTACTCCGTCAGCCAGCGCATACTCACGTCCCATGATACCCTGAAGATCCGTGAACTCTCTGACCATACCGGTGTTAAGGTCAATCTTTGAAAGCTCGCATGCTTTTTTGATAGTGTCATAATCGGATAATTTAAGGAGTTGTTTTGCTTCGTTTGCAAGATTTGCCAACCTTACCGTTTTATCGAACATGCTGCCGAGTTTATCCTGGAAAGATACTGTTTTCAGCTTTGGAAGTTTGCTTTCCATAGTAGTTTTCTTATCTTCATTGAAGAAAAACTCTGCATCCTCAAATCTCGCCTTTAAAACCCTTGCGTTTCCTTCAATAATAACGTCAACGGCGTTATCTTTCCCGTTTTTAACGGCAATAAAGTAAGGCAAAATCTTCTCTTTTTTTGCATCCCAAACGGAGAAGTATTTTTGGGTCTTCTCGACAACCTGCAGTAAGAGCTCTTTCGGCAAGGCAAGGTACTTTTCATCTATTTTCCCGAGCATTGCAGTCGGATACTCGACCGTGTTTACATTTTCTTCCAGAATAACCGGAGAGATATTCGCAATCCCGTCTGCTTTTTTGGCAAGCGCTTCAACCTGCTTAATAATCTCATTTTTTCTTTCTTCAAAATCCGCAATAACAAATTTTTCCCGTAGTACTGACAGATATTTTGAAGAATCAGAAATCAACGCGCCTTCAGGACTAAGTACTCTGTGCCCGAAAGTTTTATTGGGAGCCGTCACATCGGAGACCGTAAACTCTATCGTATCCTTGCCAAAGAGGCAGAGTATTGAACGTATAGGCCTCGGAAAACGGACGTCATCATGCCAGCGCATGGATTTCGGCCAGTTAAGCGATAAGATAAGCTTTTTCATAAGTTCGGGAAGCACAACTTTTACTTCCTTCCCTTTTATAAGTTTTTGCGCGCAAAGATACTCGCCCTTGGGCGTTGTTTTTATTATCAGATCTTTTATATCCATTCCGTTTGTTTTCGCAAATCCGAGACCCGCAGGGGTGGGTTTCCCCTCACCGTCAAACGCTGCTTTTTTCGGCGGACCCATGAGTTCAAGCGAGATATCTTCCTGCATTTCGGC
>MFGS01000058.1:8299-10107 GCA_001778355.1 Candidatus Firestonebacteria bacterium RIFOXYA2_FULL_40_8 | reverse complement strand
GCGAAACGTCTCGGTGTCGAATACTCGGTGACACCGCCTTCTATTTTAATTTTATTTTCCGAGAAAAGCTTTATAATATTATGCCCGAGCTGCTGCATTGCAGAAGCAATATAGCTGGCAGGTATTTCCTCGGCGCCTATTTCCAGTAATAGATCTTTACTCATCCACTTCTCCGGTCTTCTTCAGATACCCTAAAGCGCATTTTCTTGCAATGGCCCTAACCCGTCCGATGTAATGCACCCTTTCGGTAACGCTTATTGCTCCGCGGGCATCAAGTAAATTAAAAGTATGCGAACATTTTAAGACATAATCATAAGCAGGCAGGGCGTACCCCTGTTTTAAAAGCGACTTGGCTTCTTTTTCATAAGAATCAAAGAGCTGGGCAAGCATAGCGGTATCGGCAAGTTTAAAATTATAATTTGAGAACTCCACTTCCGACCGGAGAGCTATATCGCCGTAAGTGACCCCTTTATTCCATTCTATATCATATATGGATTTTTTCTTCTGGATGAACATAGCAATACGTTCCAGCCCGTAAGTAATCTCACAGGAGATGGGTTTCAGATCAATACTTCCCATCTGCTGGAAGTAGGTGAACTGGGTTATTTCCAGTCCGTCCAAACGAACTTCCCAGCCGAGTCCCCACGCGCCTAGAGTCGGGGATTCCCAGTCATCTTCAAGAAAACGGATATCGTGTTCATCCTTGCTGATGCCAAGCTCTTTCAAACTGGCAAGATAAATATCCTGAATGTCTTTAGGAGAAGGTTTAATTATGACCTGATACTGCTGAAAACATTGGAGGCGGTTCGGATTTTCCCCGTACCTGCCGTCAGTCGGACGCCTTGAGGGTTCGACGTAAGCGACTTTTACGGGTTTTTCCCCGAGTACATTAAAAAAAGTAGCCGGATTTGAAGTGCCCGCCCCTTTTTCCATATCATAGGGCTGAACGATAACACATCCGTAATCCGACCAGAACTTATTTAGTTTAAATATTATCTCTTGAAAAAACATACTATTACTCCATAATACAGCTTTTTGTTATTCCGACAGCTAATCCTAATAGTTAGATTCTACTGATGCAAGTTAAACTCGAAGCACTAAACTCGAAACTCGAAACAAAACTGAAAAAATCAAACAAAACTAACAATAAACTCTCTTCTTTTTTGTTTCTTTTTCCTTTTCGAATTTGTTTCGAATTTCGAATTTCTAATTTTGAACTTGTACTTCATATATCACTTTATATAGATAAGTCCTTTGTAATCTTTTATTAACCCTTCTCCGTTCTTGCCTTTTGCGGCTTTTGAAACCCTGAAAATACAGCTGGAGTGGGGTTCCCACCCTTTCTTCGGTGTTATGCTTAATATATCATAATTATCAGGGGAACTCCAAAGGAAAACCACGTCTGTTTTAGGGTCGATACTTACATGCTTTTCTGTTTCCTCATGGTTCATTATCGTATTAAAAATAATTTTTACCTCCGCGTTGGGCTCCACATTCATACTGCCTTCAATGGGCTGCAGGTAGGAGACCCGGCAGGACTCGGTTTTAAACTTGAATTTATACGGCTCTATTAATTTCTTATCATACAGATCCGTAACGGTATCGGCAATATTAATTATATATTCCGTACTCACATTAAAATACGGTTTGTGTTTCAAAATACAATATTCTATATTCGTATCATCTATTTTCCATACCAGTTCCGCTGTAATATCCGGCTTTATGGAAATTGCTTTTTCTACAGTTTCCTTCTTTACATTACTGTTGAAAAACACATAAGGAAAACCGCTCGTTAAAATATTTTTCTC
>MFGS01000058.1:7646-8271 GCA_001778355.1 Candidatus Firestonebacteria bacterium RIFOXYA2_FULL_40_8 | reverse complement strand
TTTAACGGTTCAGTATTGAATTTTACGATTAAATCCCTGCCCAGAGAAACACCGGTATCGCTTTTAATATCTTTTTTCAGAGCAACTGTGAAAGCTGTATCCGCAGGCAAAAATTTGTCTGCCGAAAAGGTTATCTGATTTTCCCTGATGTCACGAAGCGACAGGCGGCCTTTCAAGCCGGGATGGAGTACGATATTTTCAGCAGAAACACTGTTTTTATCCAAAGGAAAGTTAAAATAAAATTCCAGAATTTTATTTGAAGGCGGATGAAACTTGCCGTCAGCAGGAGCAGAACCCAGGAATTTAAGCCCGCCGGTAGTAAATGTGAAAGGTGCAGGCTTTACAAGTTTTTTCCCGTCTATCGCCATGGCTGTTTCTTTAAACTCCACTTTATACTGCATTTCCGGTTTTATCGGATTGTCCGCCGAAAGAGTATCGCACTTAATAATAAAACGTCTTGACCCCACCCAGGAAAAAGAGCGGCGTATCGAAGGAGTGATCACCACCGCCTTTTCTACGCTATCCTTCTCCATGGGTTTTGAAAAATCATACACCAGAAATAAATTAGTATTACCGGTCTCCAGCCCGCTCAGATCAAAAGCGTTCGGGATCTGGACATCCAGCG
>MFGS01000058.1:6327-7636 GCA_001778355.1 Candidatus Firestonebacteria bacterium RIFOXYA2_FULL_40_8 | reverse complement strand
CGGTTTCCCCCGGGTAATCCTCGGATAGGCAATATCAAAATTAGGTTTGAGTACTATATCCCCCGTTTTGAGACCGGCATTTTTTGCCAGCACCACCCCTTCTTTATACACGGGATAATACTCATCTGCTTTCGCATTAAGAACATAAGTTCCTACGGGTATCATTAAAAATACATATTCGCCTTTTTCATTGGTCTTGGCCGTAAGTTCAACTTTATCCTGCCTGAGGGTAACCGTTGTACCTTCGTGGTAGTAGGACTCTTCGAGCAGGATACGTCCCGAAATCGACCCTGTATCGGATATCGAAGTATTAATCTTGTTATTTTTTACATCACCTGCGCTGCCCTCTACCGTACCGCCTTTAACCTCAATTTTTCCGAAAGCGGTTTTTCCGATATTCGGGTCTTTTACTTCTTTTTTCTCTATTTTGTTGTCAGAATTGAACTCATTCTTGCTAAATTTTTCCTTATTTCCCTGAAGATAGATATTGCCCCTTTCATTTGTACTTTTAGAGGAATTTTCCGAAGAATTTTGCTCGGTCTCAGCTTCCACAGAAGTTTCTTCTGCTGTTTTTGCCTTGTCGGAGGGTGACTTTGAAAAGATAACAAAATAGGAGCCGGTAATAACCACTGCGGCGCCTGCCGAAATCAAAAGGTAGTCCTTAATTACCGCAAAAAAAGCGGCTATGCGAAAGTTATTCTTATCCAACGTTTAGCCTTTAAAAAGCAATATTTTTATGGTAATATTACACTGATTTACAGTTATTGTACTAAAATCCCGTTTTAAAGTAAAGGAGCATTTATGAAAAAACTCGCATTACTGGTAATTTTCGCGGCAATAATCTACGCTGGTTACATGTATTTCATAAAACACCAAAATCCTTTTGATGTTTTCATGAAAAACTCCAAACCCGCAGAACCTGTAATAACTAAAACGGAAGAACCCAAAACTACAAAAGAAACAAAAAATCATCTTGTTTTCAATCTGGAAGCGGGAAAACATATAAAGGTAAAATCAGCAAAGATGCCTACCGGCGAGATCCGTTTGCTTAGCGTTGACGAAGCCAACCAATCCTGTTTGATCTCTATCTACAAAAGTCCGGCAACAATCACAAAAGGTATGGACGTCCGTAAAATAGTAATGAACAAGTGGACCCTGGAGGTCAAGCTCATAAGCGTTAAAGGCAGCAGTGCCATCTTTTCAATAGCCCCGATAACCGATCCTAAAGATGCTCTGGTAATAACAACCTCTTCCACCGAGAAGAGCGGCACAGACGGAACCAATAGCTCGGAAAACAAAGAGTTAGTTT
>MFGS01000058.1:3036-6298 GCA_001778355.1 Candidatus Firestonebacteria bacterium RIFOXYA2_FULL_40_8 | reverse complement strand
CATCAAACTGGAAAAAATTAATCATGCCAAAAACGAATGTTCTATCTCGATTTTTAAGGCTCTAGGAAAAGTAAGCAAGAGCGCAGATTTCAGAAGGAAGGTCAAAACCCAGACCGTAATTGTCCGGCTTGTGTCCGTAGAGCTGGAGAGCGCCAAATTTGCCATATCGCTCTCAGACCCGACGGATATGTTTGTAACAGAAAAATGAAACAAAACAAAAATTGACAATTTACGATTTACAATTGACGATTGAATGAACACAGGGAAAAGCCCCTGTGAAATATTAAAAAGTGTTATTGTTTTATTAAACATCAGCGGTGTTTTTACCGCCTACCTTAGATTGTCAATCGTAAATCGTCAATTGTCAATGTTGTTACTTGGCTATTACAAAATCCACCTGTCTCTTATCCACGTCTACGCGGTCGACTTTCACTCTTACTTTATCCCCGAGGCGGTATCTTTTTTTGTTATTTCGGCCGAACATGGCGTACTGTTTTTCGTCAAAAGTATAATAATCATCAGCCATGCTGGAAACATGGACCAAGCCTTCTATATATAATTCAGAAAGCTCCACAAATATACCATACCCCTGCACGCCGGTAACCACCCCGTCAAGCACACGGCCTACGTGATTTTTAATCAGCTGGATCTTTTTAAGTTTTACTATCTCTTCTTCTACTTCTTCCGCAACCCGTTCCGTGTCCGAACAATGCTTTGCCACCTTGATAAGCTCGCTCTGCGGATATTTATTCCTGTTATCCTTTTCAAGGAGTACTTTCAGCACGCGATGCACAGCCAGATCGGGATAACGTCTTATCGGCGAGGTAAAGTGACTGTAATACTGCTTTGCCAGGGCAAAATGGCCTCTGGCTTCCGTGGAATAGATGGCAAGCTTCATGGACCTAAGCGCTAGATTATTGATAACCTCTTCCTCCGGTGTTCCTTTTACTTTTTTCAGGAGTGCCTGGATAAGTTTGGGATCTACGTCTTCTTTAAGCTTAAGCGGATACTTCAAGGAGTTCACGAACCGCTCGAATTCAATAAGGTCATCGTAATCCGGGATGTCATGAACACGGTATATAGAAGGCAGTCCGTGGCGGAAAATATGCGTGGCAACAGCTTCATTGGTTAAGAGCATGAACTCTTCAATAAGCCGGTGCGCCCAGTTACGGATAACTTTCTCTACGCGAAGAGGGGCATCATGGCTATCAAGTATTATTCTCGTCTCGGGAAGGTCAAAGTCAATTGAACCGTCATTAAAACGTTTTTTATTAAGTATTTTTGCAAGTTTAAGCATGTTATCAAGAACAGGAGCTATATCCGAGTACTCCGCTCTCAATTCTTTATCTTTATCCTCTACTATCTTGGCAACCTTTGTATACGTCATCCTGCGTTTTGATCTGATTATGCTTTTTACCAGCTCGCATCCTTTCATTTCGCCTTTCGCATCTAATCTCATCACTGCAGACATAGTAAGGCGGTCCACATCCGGCTTGAGCGAACACATCTCGTTTGAAAGCGCTTCAGGAAGCATAGGAATAACATGGTTAGGAAAATAAATACTGTTGCCCCTTTCATACCCCTCATCATCCAATGCGGTTCCGGACTTGACGTAATAACTGACATCCGCAATATGCACACCGAGAAGGTACTCCCCGTTTTTTTCGGCAAGAGAAACCGCGTCGTCAAAATCCTTCGCATCCTCGCCGTCTATGGTAAAAACAATATCTTCCCTGAAATCTTTTCTTTTCCATATCTCTTCTTCGGGAATTGGTACAGCGGAAGCTTTGGCCTCGGCGATAACTTCGGGGGTAAACTCCGTTCTAATATTATACTGTCTTATTATTGCTTTAAAATCCACTTCCGGGTCCAGTTTGAACCCCAGTATCTCAGTAATCTTGCCTTCCGGGTTTTGCCCTTTGTCCGGCCATTCCAGGACCTTGACGACAACCTTTTGCCCGCCCTTGGCGCCTTTGGACTCATTTTTATGTACATAGATATTATGCCAGATCTTTTTATCGTCAGGAACAACAAAACCAAAGTGCTTGCTCTCTTCGTAAACCCCGACTATCTCATTATTCGCCCGCTCTAAAACCCTGATTATCTCCCCTTCTCTTTTCTTTCCTCCATCTTTACTCCCGGTTACACGGACCACGACTTTATCGTTGTGCATCGCGCCGTTCATCATGGGTGGAGGTATAAAAATATCCTTTTCTTCATTTTCAATTATGACAAACCCGAAACCGTTACGGTGTCCGGAAAGCACGCCGACTTTCAGATCCATGGCTTCCGCCAGGCCGAACTTGTCATGCGCCACGCGAATGATAGAACCGGTCGCGATAAGATCGTTCAAAAACCTGTCCAGGCGTTTTTTATCTTTTTTGGAAATATTAAACTGCTTCATTATTTCCCTGAATGGCGCCGGACCTTTTCTTCCGCTTGCAAGATATTTAAGGAAAGCTTCTTTTGTTATAATCATAAGACTATTATAATAGAACTAAAGGAGGATATACAAGAGGTATAAAGGGTTGGGTTTCCCTGTTAACTGTGACTTGTTAATAAAAGTACAAACTACGAAGTACAAAGTACGAAGTTTATAAGGAATAATATTTATTACATATAACAACACCGGCCATGAAGATAAATTTCCTTCAGTTGCGAACCGGAACAGAAAATGGGAAAACTTCACATATAAAGGAGGTTTGGAGGTGTTTTCGAAATTATTTCGAAAATCGAGATTCGAGATTTGACCGCAATCGAGGCTTCTTTTCGCTGGCTTTTTATTACATCATAACTCTTCTAATCTAATTTCGAATTTCCATTCTCGATTGCTCTATTAAATTTGCCTGAGCAAATTTAATGCGGAAGGGGGGACTTGAACCCCCAATCCCGTGAAGGAACTAGAACCTGAATCTAGCGTGTCTGCCAATTCCACCACTTCCGCGCAATTAACTACTCGGTTTATCCGTTTCTACAACTTCCGGCAGGCAAACTCTGTTCCTGCCGCTTTCTTTTGCTTTATAGAGCATCTCATCCGCTCTGGCTATAAGTTCGTTCAGTTTCTTCGCATCCACCGGATAACTCGCAACGCCGATACTTGACGTAATTTTTATTTTCTGCTCGCCTATGTCAAAGTCGCGCTTTTCCACGGCTGCTCTGATCCTTTCCGCGTAAACCCGGGCGCCTTCCCTGGATGTTTCGGTTGCTATTATAGCAAATTCTTCCCCGCCATACCTAGCAATAAGATCGGTGGAACGGCTTA
>MFGS01000058.1:0-2998 GCA_001778355.1 Candidatus Firestonebacteria bacterium RIFOXYA2_FULL_40_8 | reverse complement strand
CCATCATAAGTACCGAGATAACCCCGCCGTACCGCTGGACCCTTTTAACTTCTTCTTCCAGCCTGAAAAGGAAATATCTTCTTAAATAGGACTTTGTAAGACCGTCCGTGATCGAAAGCGTATGCAAATAGGAGTTCTCTATAGCTACATTTGCCATACCTATAAGCGCCGATAAAAACTCCCAGTCTTCCTCCTGGTACTCTCTTTCATATTTACACGGTCCGATTATCATCAGCCCGTTAACTCTTTCTTTAACGATTATCGGGGCAAGTATCTTGCATTTCAGCTCTTTAAGCTTATCCAGATTTTTTACATCGCCCTGCCCGAGCGCTTTTTCCAGCTCAGACATGGTCATTATTTTTTTATTTCCCGAAAGGTACTTAAATAAATTATCGGAAGTATCAAATGTAATTTTTTCGGTACCCGTAACACCTGAAGCCACATTAAAAATAAGTATGGCCTCCTCTTCACTGAGCAGAAGGTAAAGCACCGCACTTTCCGCGTTAATATGCTCTTTACATGTATAAAGGATGACACTGGCAATGTTCTTCATATCCTGGCTGAAATTAAGCTCTTTTGAGGCGTTAAGAAGAGTGGAGATATCCCTTACTCTCCGCCTGAGCTTAGCCTGGGTTTTATCGAGTATCTCAACGGTTTCATTAAAGCTGTCCGCCAGCTCCCTGATCTCATCATTGGATTTGACGATTATCTTATGGTCCAGCCCGCCCTGACCGAACAGCTTAACGGCTCGCGTCAGCTGCTCTATAGGCCTTACCATGATACTTATGGCAAAGAACGCAACTACAATTGTAATCGCGATAGAAAAACCCGCGATGGCAAGTATTATCCTGCTGACTTTGCTGACCACTTTTTCCACTTCAGCTTTTGAATAACCAAGCCGGGCAATTCCTAGTTTTTTACCGGAGATAATTATTGCTCTGGAAATATCCAGTACGCCTGCCCCGGTTTTAGTATCAATAGTGTCCTGTTTGAAAAACTCATTCTCGGCAGTCAAGGCCTTAATAGACGCCGGATCCGTAAGCGCGGTTCCTTTCCTTATATTCAGGTCGGAATGCGCTATTATTTTATTTTCATTATCCACCACCATTGCGTAAATAACCCCGGGATCACTTCTCCCGGCATTCTCAACATCTTCATAAAGGCGCAGGTCATCTTTTGTAAGAAGAGATTCCGAACTCGCACGTATCAGATTTCTCGTGATTGCCACGGCTTTCTTTTCAACTTCACTTTCGAGCGGCCTTTTAAGCTGGTCTATGATTATGAAGCTTACGGCAATAAAAACAGTGGAAATTATCACAAAGACCATTAATGCTATTTTTACTTTTATTGACATTTTCATCTATTTTGAAGACCCGCAAGCTCCTTAAACTCATCTCTTAAATTTACATAGGTTTTTTCATACAGCTTATAATACCTGTTGTATATTTTAACATTTTTCTTGTTTGGTTTGGCGCCTTTTTTCGTAGTTATTATTTTTTTACAAACCGCTGATATATCAGGGTAAATACCCGCTCCTACACCGGCAAGTAGAGCCACACCAAGCGCACCGCCTTCCGTCACATTTACCGTGACAACTTCCTGACCGAAAATATCCGCAAGCATCTGAAGCCAGAGTTTGGACCTCGCCCCGCCGCCCGTCACGCGTATCTCTTTAATCGGGATTTTCAAAGCGCGCATTATTTCA
This sequence comes from Candidatus Firestonebacteria bacterium RIFOXYA2_FULL_40_8, assembly GCA_001778355.1. Lineage (GTDB taxonomy): Bacteria > Oederibacteriota > D2-FULL-39-29 > D2-FULL-39-29 > D2-FULL-39-29 > D2-FULL-39-29. The sequence continues at coordinate 1,293 of MFGS01000058.1, read as the reverse complement.
ACCGTATCCCGGAGGCCGAAGGTCACGCCTTCAAGAACGGCTTTTGCCATATGCTTTTTTGTATGCGCAAGTCCCAGCCCGAGGAAAACACCTCTGGCATAAGGGTCTGCGTACGGCGACCTCTCTCCCGAAAGATACGGAAGAAATATAAGGCCATCCGAACCCGGAGGTATTTTATCCAGATCTTTTAAAATAATATCATAAGGGTCAACTTTCTTTTTTGCCGCCAGAGCAATCTCTTCTTTACAGAGGTTATCCTTGAACCATTTTAAAGAACCGCCCGCGGAAAGCATAACGCCCATAGTATGCCACTTACCGTTTACCGCATGGCAAAAAGTATGTATCCTCCCCTGCTTATCAAGTTTTATTTTATCGGAGAACGCAAACACCACTCCCGACGTGCCTATCGTTACGGAAATAATACCGGTTTCAACGATGCCGCAGCCGATAGCTGAAGCCGACTGATCCCCGCCTCCACCGCCCACGGGAGTATTATACGCCAGCCCCGTAAGTTTTGCCGCCTCAGAATTCACATAACCGCTTATTTTTTCCGATTCAAAGCATTCGCCCAGAATGGAACTTTTTATCTTTAATTCCTTAAGGAGCGTCTCTGACCATTTTCTGTTCTTCACATCCAGAAGGAGCATTCCCGAAGCATCGGAAACTTCCGTGGCAAATATTCCGGTCAGTTTAAATCTTATGTAGTCCTTAGGAAGAAGTACTTTGTTTATTTTCTTGTACAATGCGGGTTCGTTGTCCCGCATCCAGAGGATCTTTCCCGCAGTAAAACCTGTAAGTGCCGGGTTATAAACCAGTTTTTTAAGACGTTCTGCACCTATTTTTTTCGTAATGTAGTCACACTGCTTAACGGTCCGCTGGTCGCACCAGAGTATCGCCGGCCTGAGTATTTTATTATTCCTATCAAGCGCCACCAGCCCGTGCATCTGTCCTGAAAGTCCTATAGCCGCGATCTCGGAAGTTTTAACACCCTTGACCACGTTTTTTATACCTTTAACGGCTGCGTTCCACCAATCATCCGGATTCTGCTCCGCCCACCCCGGTTTTGGCGTATAAAGCGGATACTCCTGCAAGTCCGTGGCAATTACTTTCCCTTTAATATCAATAAGTATCACCTTAGTCCCGCTGGTACCTATGTCAATCCCCATTAAGTATTTAATTTTAACTCCTTTAATTATGCATGAGTGAAACGAATAGCATTCTGATGAGTTTTTAAGGTTTTAATTAATTCTCTATTATTATTTTCCGCATGCACGAGCAAAGCGAATAGCATTC
>MFGS01000057.1:20889-21064 GCA_001778355.1 Candidatus Firestonebacteria bacterium RIFOXYA2_FULL_40_8 | reverse complement strand
TTCAACATTTGCATTAAACTCTACCCCGGGCAGGCGCGCAAAAAGCCCGCTGGCTTTAAATATCTGTTCTTTGAGCCGGATCTCCATCTTGCCTTCAAAGGAAAAATCCACCGGCATTTTATTGTAATCCATAGTAGCCGAGGCCTTTACAAGAAAAGGCTTAACGCTCTCAAGT
>MFGS01000057.1:12827-20876 GCA_001778355.1 Candidatus Firestonebacteria bacterium RIFOXYA2_FULL_40_8 | reverse complement strand
CGGAAACATTAATATTTTTAACTTCAACAAACAGAACGGGTACAGCGGAAGCATCGGTATATTTCACGGTACCTTCGGTGATGGCAAACTTAGAAACCGAAAGTTCAACAGGCAGGTCCACCTTGACCGGCACTTCATGCTTTACTTCTTTTTTAGAATTTTCTCCGGCAGCATTGACCTTTTCCATAATATCAGAGAAATTAAATTTACCGGTTTTATCTTTTTCTACCATTATATAGGGCTTGACCAACTCGATTTTTGTAAGGACTACCTGTTTTCGAAAGAGCGCCCAAAAATCGTATTTTGCCAGTGCCGAATCGGCGGAAATAAAAGCGCCCTTTGTGAACCCCTCGGAGTTACCTATGTAGAAGTTTTTCAACTCCACACCTTTAAACAAGCCAAAGGATATTTTCTCTATCTTCACTTCCCTTTTAAGTTCAACCGAGGCCTTTTCGATTATTTTATCTTTAACTTTATCCCAGGGAATAAGAAAGGAGACCACAAGCGTCAAAATCACGCCCAGAACTATAAGAACACCGCAGGTTATACCAACTATTTTCAGGACTTTTTTCATGTTCTACTCCCCCTATAAATATTTACAAATTATCCGCCTAATGGCGAGATCTCTCCAGCACCAACACCTGGAGGACAAACGACAAATTACAATATAAGGAGTTATATACCTCGAAATATTGTCCTCCAAAACTCTTTTTGGAGAGATCTCGTCCGCCTTAAGCGAGACCTCGCCGATTGGCAGGCCCAAAGGCGGACACTTTGTAATTCGTACTTTGTCCTTGTTATTTAGCTGTTATTCTACCAGAATTTACCCTATATACCAAATATTTTCTGCAACTTACACGGACTGACACATTGACAAACCCTCTTTATTGTGCTATATTTATATCAATACATATCCGAAAAGGTAAACTCGCCGTAAGGCGGGGGCGCAAAGCGAGCGGTCCGGCATTAAAGCAAATAACAGGATGGCGCAGCTGCCGATCTCGGTGTTTTATTCAAACACCGGACTCTAAATTAACTGCAGATTGGAGAACGATGCTCACTTGTTGCTGTAAAACAAGCTTTAAATTTACCGGAACCGGCTTCCCTTCTTTCAGGGAATGTCGGATTTTTTTTTAAGGGGGATCTAATGATAAAGAGAAGCTTTCTAGTACTTTCTTCCGTACTGGCCTTGTTCTGCGCGGATGTTTTTTCCGCAAACAGCGCTTTAACTTTCTTAAGAATCACACCAAGCGCTAGGGCAGTGGCTATGGGTGAAACTTTTGCGGCCGTTGCAGACGGAGTAGATTCTGTCTACTGGAATCCGGCAGGACTTGCTAATATGGAAACCATGGATGTTTCCCTTATGCACATGTTCTACTGGGACTCTTCTATATATGAATACCTGGCTGTCTCTTACCCGATGAGCCAAAAACTTAAACTCGGGGCGCATATAATTTATATGAACTACGGCGCTATTGAAAAAATAGCGGAAACTGCTTCCGGTTCTATGGGCGCAACTTCCGGCACCTTTTCTCCTTTCGATCTTTGTCTCGCAGTGAGCGCCGGTTATCAATTAAGCCAGGATATCCAGCTCGGCGTTACCGCAAAATACGCCATGCAGACCATAGACACAGACAGCGCTTCAGCTTTCGCGGGAGATGCAGGTGTACTTGTCAGAATGAAAATGCTTGATGAAAATCTATTGTTCGGCGGCGCCGTTTCCAATCTCGGGACACAAATAAGCGGGGACAGCTTACCGCTCACCGCTCGCGGCGGCTTTTCGTATAAAATAGGACTTTTAGAACCTTCAGATCTTACGGTTGCAGTAACAGCGTATTATCCTTTTGATACCGGAAAAATAGCCGAAAACATAGGTGCCGAATTCTGGTATCAGAGCGAAATTGCTATACGCGCCGGCTACAAACTTGGCTATGATGTCGGCGGTTTAACCGCAGGTGTCGGATATAAGGCAGTCCTTGAAGGCATGTTCGGCTATGAACTTGATTATACTTATGCTCCGTCAGGGAACCTGGGAGACACGCACAGGATTTCCATCATCCTCTTCCTGGATGAAGCAGGCGGGAAGAAAGGAAGCAGCGGAAGTACTAAGGGCGGCAGTAAGGGCAAAAATATGAAAATCGCCCCTACCCAGCAAAAAAAGAGATTCTAAAAAAATAGTCACCGGCCCCGGCGTCGAAAGATGCCGGGGCTTTTTTTTGTTCTTAATTTAAGTTTTCCACTTATAAGGCATAACAGTTTTTTTTAGCAAGCGGAGTTCTCCTGTTTTCTGGGACTTGTGAGCAACGTACAGAAATTTATTGAAATGTTCGGAAAAAAGGCTGAATTGTTCGAGCAAAGCGAGTTATTCAGCCGCCGAACATGGAGATAAATTTCCTCCAGTTGCGAACCGGAGCAGAAAATGGGAAAACTCCACGCTCTAAACACGTTCTTAAACATTGACTTTTTTTACAGGTATGGGTAAAATGGGTTAGTTCGTGAAATTAATGAAAATGTAACGCAAACTTTATCAGTGTCCACCTGCGGTGAGATCTCGCCAAGGGCGGAGAATCTTTTTTTGAAGCGAGGTTATAATGAAAATTCTTTTTATTATCTTAACAGTTTCTTACATTCTTCTCCGGATCCTCTTCACTTATCTGGATAAAAAGGGCGGAAAAACAGAGGCAAAAGAGAAACTTGCACTCAAATACTTCACCGAAGACGATATTAAGAAAGGAAAAGAGTACCACGACAGGGGTTTTGGCGCAGGTGTGGTTAAAAAGATAATAGACCTGCTTTTCCCCCTCGTATTCTTCTTTAGCGGCTTTTCAGTCTGCCTGTCAGATATTCTAACTCCTCTTTCTTTTGGTTATCTGACCGCACAAACCGCGCTCTTTGCATTGTGCTACATCCTTATCCAGTTCCTATTAAATTTACCATTTATGTATTACTTTTCCTATGTGCTTGAACATAAATTCGGATTTTCCAATCTGACCTTAAAGGACTGGCTGATTTACAATATTAAACAGTTCTCCGTAAGCGCTGTTATAAATATCCTAATAATCTCCGCAGCCTATATGACGTTTAGAAAAGCCGAAACCAACTGGGTCTGGTTCATCCCTGCAGTTCTCCTGGTTTTTGACCTTATACTGACCTTTTTATATCCGTATCTGGTTCTCCCGCTTTTCTACAAAAAGAGCAACTTCGAACAGGGTGAATATACCAAGCCTATCTTTGAGGTTGCAAATAAAGCTGGTATTAAACTGAAAAAACTCTTTCAGATAAATGAGTCCAAGTACTCAAAACACACGAACGCCTTTTTTACCGGTTTTGGTCCGGAAAAGTCCATATACATATTTGATACTCTGGTAAAAAACAACACGCCGGAAGAAGTAGCTTCCGTAGTGGCGCACGAGGCAGGACACTGGAAACATCACCATGTCCTTAAAGGCATTGCTCTAGGTTTCTTCGGTTCTTTCGTTATTGCCTGGTTAATAGCTTTAACTTTTCCTGAATTTTCAAACGGTCTGGAGATCTCAAAAGCGGCAGGACTTCCTCTCCTTTTGTTTATACTGACCGTCTACACTTATTTCACGACACCTCTGGATAGTTTTATCAGCAGAAAAATGGAAGTGACCGCGGATACATTCGAACTGAAAACCACGCAGAAAAAGGAAGTTTTTATCTCCAGCATGGTACGGCTTGCAAAAGACAACAAGTCCTACCTTTACACGGATGACTTCCTGACTTTCTGGTTCGCTTCCCATCCTCCGATGCTTGCCAGGATCAAAATGGCAGAAGAATTCCAAGCCGATGAGGTAAAAAATGCCTAAAATAATAAAAATAGCTTTGAAAATAAAAACCGACAAGAGCTACAATATCGTTCTCGGTAATAATATTTTGACTGACCTCGGGCGGGAAATCAAAAAGCTAAAATGCGGCAACTCTATTTTCATAATTACTGATAAAAATGTCGCCAAACTTTATCTTAAGAAAACGTTATCAGCTTTAAAAAATGGCGGATTTTCCGATATTGGAAAAGTTATAATTCCCGCAGGCGAAGAGCAGAAGAACTATAAGACATTTTTAAAACTACTCAATGCACTTTATGATTTTGATAAGAACCAGCAGAAGAAAGTCATTTTACTCACTCTAGGCGGCGGAGTTACAGGCGACCTCGGCGGTTTTGTGGCAAGCACATACAGGCGCGGGGTTAATTATATTCAGGTCCCGACAACGCTGCTCGGACTCGTTGACTGCGGGCTGGGAGGCAAGACGGCCTTTAATTTCAGAGAAGCAAAGAACCTTATCGGCGCCTTCTGGCAGCCAAAAATGGTTTACATGGACACTGCAGTTTTAAAAACACTCCCTCTTAGAGAGCTAAAATGCGGTCTGGCGGAAGCAATAAAATACGGGATTATTAAGGATAAGCCGCTCTTTACTTTCTTTGAAAAGAATATGGGGCAGCTTTTAAAATACGATAAAACCGCTCTTGATAAAATGATCCCCGTTTGTGCGGGTATCAAAGCCAGGATAACTTCGGCAGACGAGAGGGACGATAAAGATATCAGGATAATACTCAACTACGGGCATACTCTCGGTCACGCGATTGAAGCCGCGACCAACTACAAAAAGTTCCACCACGGAGAAGCCGTAGCTATTGGCATGGTCTTAGCCGCTAAACTGGCAGTAAAACTCGGATGCCTTTGCGGCTGTGAAGCATTTAGAATAGAAGCTCTTCTAAAGAAAGCCGGGCTTCCAACCTCAGTCCAAGGTATAGCCCCGGGTAAAATACTCGCATCCATGAAACGTGACAAGAAATTCGTCTCGGGCGTAAACAGATTTGTCCTTCCGGTAGAGATAGGCAGGGTAAAAGTATTTGAGAATATCCCGGAAAAGTTGATTCTTAGTACTTTTGTTTAACTATCGCTTACATAGACATATCCGGGAGAGTCTATAATTAACTCCTGAGGTTTTACCGTGTAGAAAATCTCTGCATGTGATGACCGTAAAGCTCGGAGACAAATAAATATCCGGAGGAATCCGCTGCTATTCCATAAGGGTAATCAAACTGGAAATCCCCGGCATAACTGCTGCCCCATTTGTCCACAAAATTTCCTGTTGAGGTGAATGCCTGAACAACTTTATTGGTTATATCCGTAACAAATATATTACCTAAGTTATCCGCGGTAATTCCTGTGGGGGTAATAAACTGTCCGCTTCCTGAACCGCTTTCGCCCCATTTTAAAACAAAAACACCGCTTGAGGTAAATTTTTTCACACAACGGAGGCTGGAATCAACCGCATAAACAAAGCCGGCAGCATCTACAGTTACAGCAGAAACAGAATAAAACTGGGAATCGCCGGGACCATAACCCCCAAATGCCGTCAAAAAATCACCGGAAGAACTGAATTTTTGGATCCTGTAATTATTATTGTCCGCGACATACACATTGTCAGAGGGATCAACGGTAATACCATAAGGTGAGGCAAATGAACCCGTTGCGCCGCCCGGACTTCCCCACTTTAATATAAAACTACCGGCAGAGGTGAATTTTTGTATACAATTATTATTACTATCAGACACGTAAACATATCCCAAGGAATCAACGGCTACCCCGATTGCAGAACTAAACTGACCGTTTCCCGTGCCGTTACTGCCCCACCTTGTTATAAAGCTTCCGGAGGAGGTGAATTTTTGAATGCGGTAGTTACCCGTATCAGCCACATACACATTTCCTGCGGAATCTAAAGCAACACCGCGGGGAGCGGAAAACTGACCGTCACCGCTTCCTATCCCTCCCCATCTAATAAATTTGGCTCCGGTTGTCGAAGTGGTCGCTGTATTTATACCGGTAACAGCACCAGGATCGAGGGGATTATTCCTGTTGAAATTACCGGTGCATCCGGAAATAAACAGTGCAAGTATTACACCCGCAAATACTTGTTTCATTCATCAGCTCCTAAAATTTCACTAAATAAGCCAGCTGGATTTTGTCATTTTTATAATCCATTGTAAACCTACGGTTGCTGTTGATACCGAAGATAAAAGGGTCCAGTACTCCGTATACCCAGATCCCTAGAGCGCAATACAGGTAGTTTTTATTTAAGTTGTTTAAGTACTGGATATGCTCCGCCATTCCGCCAAAATCGGAACCGGCAGGCGCCGCGTCATAATCCACAACCGCCTGATTGTACTGGAGATAAGTAAGAACCGCGCCGGTGAGGGCGCCAACTTCAACAATAGCAATAATTGCACCCTTAATTTCCTGTCCGTTGTTAAACTGCCCCCAGCCGGGAAACATAGCCGAGTACTTTGCAACATCAAAAGGGGTATTTTCTTCCGTCAAAAGAAATGTGGTCCCGACTCCGGTTAATTTAGAGATGATCGCTCTGCTAAGGCCCTTATATTCTGATTCATACTTGCAGGTTGTCGTTTCAGAAAACTTGGTTTCCCCGGTTTCGACATCCACCACCTTTACAGTTATATAATATTCTATGCCCTGCATGCTGATACTTCCGGTTATCATTTGTGTAACATTCAATATTTTTCCAATTTCCACCGCGCACTCGGTCGAAGTACATCCGGTTTGCTGGAACATCTGTTCTTTCAGTATTTTTTCCATCTGGCTTTTTTCCACAATAACATAAGTATTTGCCGAATAAAGATCGTTCCTTAAAAGATCTGAGATGGTAGAGGCCGTCACTTTAGGCACATTTTTCGCGTCCAGGTCCATTACGGCAATTCTGGTTTTTTCTTCTTCCGTCTTTAGAATTTCCACACCGGCTAAACGTGAAATAAGCGTTTTGCTGATATTTTTAAACTCGGCTTCATACTTACATGCAAGAGTAGCGGAGAACTTAGTTTCTGCGGTCTCAACATCAACAACTCTTATGGTAATACTATATTCTATCCCCACGGTACTTATACTTCCGACTATCATCTGGGTGGCATTCAGGAGTTTTCCAACTTCCACCGCGCACTCGGTGGAGACACAACCCGATTGCTGGAACATCTGCTCTTTTAATATTTTTTCCATCTGTTTTCTTTCAATAATAGTATACTTTTGTGAAGCATACAGATCATTGCGGAGAAGATCAGACACCGCCACAGCCGTAGCTTTAGGAACATTTTTCGCATCCAAGTCCATAACCGCTATTCTTATTTTTTCTTTCGCTGTTCCCATTCCGGATAAAACCAATATCAGCATTATTACGGAATATATTTTGTTCATCATCCAATCCTTTTCCTTCTTTTATTTCCCTTCTTTCTTTTTCTTCTCTTTCTTTGCTTTCCTTGCTATTTGTGCTTCCTTTATCTTTTAATTAATTTGCCCGCTATCTCTTTGCACGCTATGGAAAAATCATTTACGGAACTACACTCCGCGGTGGCAGAAACGGTGGTTTTCCCGGACCTTACATCTATCATGACCGAATTTATTATGTATTTCGAACCCAGCTTGTTCACCGAGCTTATCACTACTTCCTGTAGGCTCAACATTTTTCCGACTTCAACGGCGCACTCCGGCGCGGTACAGCCGGCATCCCGGTATTTTTCTCTTATGGCCTTGTCCTGATCAAATTTCTCAATCACTTTATACTTGCCGGAATTTATAAGGTTATTTCTAAGCAGCTCCGTGGCTATAGAGACCACACTGGATGTAATATTTTCACTTGCCATATCCATAACTGCTATTTCCATATTGTAGACGGGAAGATCCTTTACCTCCAACCCGCCTCTCATCCCCTCTTTATTTCCCTTGCTATCTTTGCTCCCGCCTGAAGACTTGCCTGCTTTTTCTTCCTTTAATCTTTTTAGCTTGTCATCCAGGCTTTCATCTTTCCATTTATTAAATTTATCCTGATTGTTTTCATCCTTTTTCTCTTTATCCTTGCCGTTATCATCCCCGTCGTTCTTATCTTTTTTTCCTTTATTATCTTTTTCCTCTTTCCATCTTTTTACTTTATCCTCAATGCTTTCTTCCTTATCTCCTTTATTATTTTTATCTTTATCCATTTCTTTATTATGTTTTTCATCTTTATTTTCATCTT
>MFGS01000057.1:7917-12820 GCA_001778355.1 Candidatus Firestonebacteria bacterium RIFOXYA2_FULL_40_8 | reverse complement strand
TTCTGCCGGTTGAGCAGGCATAGTATCACCGATACCCTGACCGGGAATAGCCGGGGTTGTTCCGCTTTTACCGCTGCCTTCTATTTGCTCCGCCGCATCCTTTTTCGCTTTTTCTTCTGCCGCCGCTTTGTCCGCAGCTTCCTTAGCTGCCTTGTCTGCCGCATCTTTTACCGCCGCGTCCTGTTTTGCTTTTTCCTCGGCTGCAGCCTTAGCCTCCGCTTCCTGTTTTGCCTTCTCTTCGACCGCTGCCTTATCAGCTGCGTCTTTCTTTGCCTTTTCCTCAGCAGCAGCTTTAGCCGCTGCTTCCTGCTTTGCTTTCTCTTCTGCTGCAAGCTTTTCCGCATACTCCTTTTTCTCTTTCTCTTCAGCCGCAACCCTGGCATCAAACCCCTGCTTTTCCTTCTCCGCCTGAGCCTTAGCCGCCGCTTTATCTGCCGCATCTTTCGCAGCCTTGTCAGCCGCAACATCCGACGGCTGCGCAGTCATCAACAGCGAATTCAAACTGATAAAATGTTGTTCGGCCAAGACCCCAATTTCCATAACAAATAGAAATGAAAATATACACGCAAAATTTATAATTTTTCTCATACTGTTAGTCCTCCCCTGATTTTGTCATCCCCGTTAATACATTTCATATGTATTATAACAACATTTATATACTTTTGCAAAGTTTACAGCAAGTGATTATTATTACAAAACACTTTCCTTGTATTTCACAGAGGTTTTACTTGTATGCATAGAATTAAGCAGATGTGTTTGCAGAATAATGGTATTAGAAGTGGGGACATTGTAGATGTTAAGGTTGCAATCAAGAACAGCGGCTTATTTAGCGGAAATAACTTCTTTTATGGAGAGCAACGCTGAATCCGCGGCTTTTTCCTCGTCAAAGTATCCCTGCATGGTGATTTTTTTACCATCCGTAAGCTTCAGCTCCAGCCAGTAGCGCTTCTTTCCTTTTTTTATTTCTCTGCCTGTTTTTTCCAGTCCGTTTATCTTTGAAAATTCGATAACATGTAGGTCCTTCTTTGAAAGAGTGTCCTCTCCGTAAAATAGCTTTTTTTGTTTTGCATCAAAGATATAATAGCTCTTTTTGAATAAGTTGTAAAAGCCTCCGACCATCAGAAAGACACCGAGCAATCCTGCGAAGAGAGAGAGAAGCACTCGCGTTGAGTAATGGACGTAACCAAATCTATAACTCCACTCGGTCATAAAAACGGATGGCACTGCAGTTATCGCAATAAATCCGCAGACGGCAAGAAAACAACCTAGAAAAAACTCTTCCGAAAAAGACGGTACAATGAGCTCAAGATAACGGTCTTTCTTTATCAATTTTATCAAGCGTCCGCTCCAAAAGGTGTTTCAATAATAGTTTTCCCGGTATTTCCTGCGAGCAGGGAGCCGTACTTTTTGTACTCCGCAAGCAAGTCATCCGAATATCCCTCGCTCATACATATAGTGCTTTCTTTATTCTCCTTTAATTTCAGGTATAACTGCACATACCCGCCGCCCTTTGCGGGGACGGCAAAACCAACACAAATAGACAGAATGTCAGCCAGCATTATTTTTTCTCTTTTAAATTTTAAGACAGGCCCTTTTATTACAATGTTCAAATGCCCGGCAGGAGCCGGCAAATCACCCTTTATCTGTATCAGTTTTTCATTTTCCATATTATAATTATATCACTCAGAAAAGAAAAGGGAAACATTATTTGATATGTGATGACATAACAAGGAAAGAATTACACAACTGCATTCGAAGTTACCTCATTTCCACCCGAGGCGGGTCTACCTGAGGAATGAAATAAGGCATTGACGCTTGATGCCTACTTGCCCGCCAATCTTTATGCCTGCCCGCCGAGTTCTTTGGAGAGGAGGGAATCAAGCAACTACAACTCTGCCAAAAGGCGTTGGCGGACTGCTCACTTAAGTGCCGGTGCTCGGTACTTCTTTTTCTTTCTCTTTTTTTTCATTGTCTTTTAATAGGCAATTTTTGTATAATACAAAAGCTCAAGGGAGCGAAGAGAAAATAACTGACCAATGAAAAGCAGATACTATTTTATTTTCAAGAGGAGCTTACAATGAACGACAAAGAGGCTTTGTTTAATCCGATTGGAGAGAAAGTTTTCAAAATACGGACGCAATATGTAATGCTCGACAGGGATTTGGCCGGATTGTATGGCGTAGAGACAAAAGTATTAAATCAGGCTGTAAAACGAAATTTTGAAAGATTTGAAGGCGACGATTTCATGTTTCAATTAAGTAAAAATGAAATGGTCGAACTGGTCACAAATTGTGACCGGTTCAACAGTATAAAACATTCCACTGTCTTCCCTTATGCATTTACTGATAACGGAATCTCAATGTTGTCCAGTGTGCTAAACAGTAGCTTAGCTATCAGAGTAAACAGACAAATTATACGATATTTCAATCGGCTCAGAAAATTACAATTAAATAACGACGACTTCAGGAAATATGTAGAAGCAAAATTCAAGCTACACGAGGAGAAGTTTAAGCGCAGCGATATCAGCTTCGAAGCCGTCTTCTCGTTATTAGACAGCTACAAAACCAAAGACGACCTGTCGTACAAGAAAGCAGGACAAATCGGATTCAAGAAAAACGAGGACAAGAAAAGCAGTACTAATTCGAAAAACAAGAAGGTTAAATAAGGCGCTTATGGCTTGCCTTCGCCGGAACGGCCTTAATCAAGCAACTACAAGTTTTGACAGGTCAAAATAAAAAAACAGACACTGGATCCCGTATCTGAGTACGGGATGACACAAACTTTTTATTACCCTTTTTTAACTTTACCCGCTTTCCTCACTTCTTTTACTTCCCTTGTTTCTCCTACTGCCCTTACGGTCAGTATGCGTACAGTCTTCCATACGGCCTAAGCGAGAACGGAGATAGCTTGATGAACGGGCTGCTGAGTATCTTGTACTTTTCTTTCTCCATATCAAAGGTTGCGCAGAATTCTCCTACATATTTTTCCAGCATCTTTCTATCGTCGTCGTTTAACTTTTCAGCTTTTACTTCCCTTCCGAGAAGGCGCGGGTCTATTTTTTCGGTGCGGAGGAATATCCTGCCGGCATGCATTCCTGTCCCTACAAAATCTCTCACGGGGAGTCCTTTAGAGTGTAATCCAAGAACAATAAGAAGGCCTCCGGCCATATATTCGCCGAGGAAATCTTTGGCTTCGCCGCCGGCGACAATTACGGGGAACATTCCTTTATATTCTTTCATATGGATACCGACACGGTACCCCACATTTCCTTTTATAAAAACCTTACCGCCCCGCATTCCGTAGCCGACGATATCTCCAGCATTCCCGTGAACGGTGATAGAACCGGAGTTCATTGTATTACCTATTGCATCTTGGGCATTGCCATGCACCACTATATCGGGACCGTCCATAAATGCAGCCATATCACTACCGGGATAGCCGTTGATAGTGATCTTAACTTTTTCCTGAATGCCCGTGCCGATGTACCGCTGACCGCAAGCGTCGTTGATGACAAACTCATCCGTCTTACCAAGCTTTTCATGGATAAGCTCGTTCAACTCCTTAAAATCCATTCCTTTAGCTTCAATAGTGTATTTGCTCATACTTCTGTACCATCCCCTGTGACATAATGTTTTCTGAAATCCTTTGGAAGCACAAGAAAACCGAAATCGTCTTTCAACAACTGCTTTTTGAATAAAGAAACATCGAGCTTTTGTTTGATTATAAGCCCGAATATACCGGCTCTTTCTATGATGTTCACAAGAACAACCCCTACAACCACGTTATCCTTTATAACTATCTTTTTGTACTTTCCTTTCTCATTGCTTGAAAGTATCTCATAGTCATCCGTTTTTGGATTTGTAAGTCCGAAGGAGATAGAAGGTACTCCGACTATAGTCACAGAGTTCATCGGGAACATTCCGTCATATTCCGTTATCTTTCCTGCCATATTAAAACCCGCCGTCATTCCCTGCCTGGCGGCAACCGGCCAGATAGCGATAACCGAATTACTCCCGGTGAGGAAATCAGCGCCTTCCGCGACATCACCCGCCGCGAATATATTCGCCACGGATGTTTCCATTCTTTCATTAACAACTATTCCGCGGTTGGTTTTAATAGAGGTCCCTTTTGCCAGCTCTAAATTTGCCCTCACTCCGACTGCGACTATAAGAAGCTTTGTCTTAACCGTTTTTCCTGTTGAGAGAACGACACCCTCAAGTTTTTTCCCTTTTGATACCACTTTTTTTATGGTAGTTTCTTTAAGGAACTCAGAACCTGACTCTTTCAGTTTCTCTTCCAGAAGAGCCGAGGCTGTTTTATCAAAGGTGTTTGCAAGCAAACGGTCCGCAAGTTCTACTATTTTTATCTTTATTTTTCTGGCCAAAAGCCCTTCCGCCGCTTTCATACCGATAAGTCCCGCACCAAGAACCACGCACTCTTTTATCTTATTTTTATCAATGTATTTTATAAGTTTTTCAACTTCGTCCAGTTTTATAAACGTAAATACTCCGGCTATATCATCCGAATACCCGTCTATAGGCGGCTTTATCGGTACCCCGCCTGTTGAAATGAGCAATCGGTCATATTTTATCTTCTCGTTTTTCGCTGTCACAACGGTCTTTGTTTTTTCGTCGATCTTTGTAACCGGAGTTGACCAGCGCATATTAACGTTCATGTCTTTAGCAAACGAAGCATCGACAAAGCTCATCTTATCCTTCTTAACCTTCCCCGCAAGAAAATAAGAAATGAGAGGCCGTGAGTATATAGAAGCTTCGTCAGTCAAGACGGTGATCTCGCCGGTCTTGTCTACCTCACGAATGCTTTTTATGGCGTTGACAGCGGCAACCGAGTATCCGATTATAACGTAGCGCATAACACAACTCCTTTGTAAATCGTCCATAAA
>MFGS01000057.1:0-7856 GCA_001778355.1 Candidatus Firestonebacteria bacterium RIFOXYA2_FULL_40_8 | reverse complement strand
GTTTAACGGCGCCAAAAGGGCAGACCATAATACACATCCAGCACCCGACGCATTTATCCTCATCGTGTAAAACTATATCGTTCTTGTCTTTATACATAGCCGAAGTCAAACAGGCCTCCACACACGGCGCATCCTTACAATGTCTGCACTGCAGAGCAAAAGTCGTATAACCCTGTTCTTCGATAACCAGCGAAGAAAGCGGAGCCCCGCCTGCAGACTTAAAAGTCTTAATAATATTCTTCGAAGGCGAATGCGCCGTAGCGCAATGTATCTCACAAAGGCGGCAACCCAAGCAGTATTCCTCGCGTATGACTATTTTTTTCATGTCGTTTTCCTCATATTCAATCTGATTTCTTAATGTCAGCCGTCTAAAAGTCCATAAAGTCTGTAAGGTCCATAAAGTCTTACATTAATGTGGTATTTATTTTATTACAAACAAAGACACTGGATCCCCGATAAAAACACTCGGGGATGACAGTAAAAATACCTTTTCATAAATATTGCGGAAGCTTTTCTCCGCGTACTTTATCTATTTTCGATTGTCGATTTTCCATTCTCGGGTAATTTTGCTTACAAAATTACCATGCTTCGCCTGCGTGTTTAATGCCCAAAAGTTCCAGTTCCATCGGGGACAGGTCCACGCCTCTCAGTTGTCCGCGGTTGCCGCGGAGCGACTCTACTGCATTGATTCCCATTCCGCCTAGCATCTCTTTTATTTCCAAAGACCAGGCGCGGAGTAAATTATGAGCTCTTCTGGCGCCTATCTCGGGATTTAATCTCTTTTTTAGATACGGGTCCTGCGTGGCTATACCCCAGTTACACTTTCCGGTGTAGCATTTCTGGCAAAGATGACAGCCGATAGAAATTAAAGCTGAACTTCCTATGTATACCGCGTCCGCTCCGAGAGCGATTGCTTTAATGACATCTCCCGAGGACCTGAAACCGCCGGCGGCAATTAAAGAGGCTTGATTCCTGATTCCTTCCTGCCTTAGACGCTGGTCAACAACTCCGATTGCAAGCTCTATCGGTATTCCGACGTTATCTCTGATAACGGAAGGAGCCGCGCCTGTTCCGCCTCTAATACCATCGATGACTACAAAATCCGCGCCGGCTCTTACGATACCTGAAGCAATGGGAGCTACATTATGCACTGCTGCGATTTTCACGCCGACAGGCTTTTTATACCTGGTCGCTTCTTTAAGCGCGTAGACAAGCTGTTTTAAATCTTCAATGGAGTAAATATCATGATGGGGCGCCGGTGAAATTGCATCCGAACCCACGGGAATTCTTCTGGTTTTTGAAACTTCTTCGTCAACCTTTTCGCCGGGTAAATGGCCGCCGATACCGGGTTTTGCCCCCTGGCCTATCTTGATCTCTATTGCCGCCGCCGATTCAAGATAACGCATATCCACTCCGAATCTGCCGGAAGCTACCTGTACAATAACTCTATCCGCGTAAGGCCTTAGATCTTCATGCAAGCCGCCTTCCCCTGTGTTCCAGTAAGTACCGTACTTCACTGCGGCCATGGCTAATGATTTCTGCGCGTTCAAAGATATGGAGCCGTAGCTCATTGCGGAGAACATAATAGGCGTTTCCAGCACCAGCTGGGGGAACGGCTTATCGTCTTTTTTATAAATATCAGGTTTCTTTCCGAGGAAAGTTTTTAACTCCATCGGTTCGCGGAGAGGGTCAATGGAAGGGTTCGTCACCTGCGAAGCATTAAGAGTAATATGGTCAAAATATTCCTTATACTTTTTATCGCTACCCATACCCGTAAGCAGAATTCCGCCGGTCTCCGCCTGTTTTATAACACCGTAAACATCCCTGGAAGCCCAATGGGCATTTTCTTTTATCTGCGGGAGTTCTTTTTCAATTACCAGCGCTCCGGTAGGACACATATCCTCACAAAAGTGACAGCCGACGCATCTTTCATCGTAAGACGTAATAGTTTCCGTCTCAGCATCATACTCATGAGTGTCATTACTGCACATCCTGACACAAGCCTGACAATTTATGCATTTGTCCACAGCTCTTTTTATCTTAAACTCTGTCCTGAATTTTGATTTTGCCATATTATTTATCGTCCTTTAGTTCTACGATTACCGGCTCACCTGAGTTAGGCATCCATATCTCGTCCAGTTCCCAATTTACGCATCTTATTGCGGCTTCTTCGGAAGCAATATAAACATTGTCCCCCTTCCTGCCCGCGACCAGAGGCCGAAGCTTCGTTCTATCATTTAAACCAATCATCGTCTTATTGGTAGCAACTATGATTGCAAACGGCCCGTTCAGAAGCGCGGGACCATAGATCATCCGAAGTCTTGTGTAATATTCTTTCTTCGCCGGATCTTCCCGTTCAACCTGCGACCAGAAAGGCGCGGCAAGAACATTGGCTGCGTCATCAAAAGAAAGACCGTGCTTACGAACCAGAAGGTCAAAGAGGTAAGAGATAACTTCCGTATCGGTAGAAAGAGTACAGTAGTAGCCGAAGTTTTCCAAATACCTTCTATTAATTCCATACGAGGAAATCTCTCCGTTATGCACGACGGTCCAGGAAAGTATCCCGAAAGGATGCGCCCCTCCCCACCAGGCAACGGAGTTAGTCGGGAACCTGTTATGCGCCGTCCACAGATAACCTTTGTACTCGGGTATTTTGTAGAACTCTGCAATTTCGTCCGGATTTCCGACACCTTTAAAAGCGCCCATATCTTTACCGGAGGAGAAAACAAAAGCATCCCCTATCTCGCGGTTAATGAACATTACTCTTTCAAGCACATAATCTTCTTCTGCAACTTCTCTTTTTCCCGTCTTTTCCAGCAACGGCATCAACAACTCTTCTTTCGGCTGTAAAAAATACCTTCGAAGTATCGGCATGTGCTTTAGTGTCTTAACGAACTTCGTAGGGATAGGTTCTTTCAGTGCTATTTCAAAGTTCTTCTCTATATAGGCCTCAGCCGCTTCCAGCGAGCTTTCCTTACCGTACATAACATGAAAACAATAGTCATCTTTGTGATCGGGATAGATTCCGTAAGCCGCAAAACCGCTGCCGAGTCCGTTCCCCCTAAACATCATATTACATATACTGGTAACAATATCATTACCTGTCATCCTGACACCTTTGGTATTCATAATCCCGGTAACCCCGCAGGCAGAAGGAACCCTGTTTTTTCTCTCGTCTATATGTATTACCATCAGATAACTCTCCTCGAAAAAGATTCTCCGCCCTCGGCCCGCTTAAAGCGAGGTCTCGCAATAAATATTGTTGCGGACGAGATCTCACCTATGGTGGACACTGACCCTGTACCACTCATTGCAATTCGGGTGCAGGGTTGCCATGTACCTGCCCCCTGCACTAATCTTTCCCTTAGATTAGGTGAATGGTTCATGGCAAAAAAAAAGATGTTTATGCGTTCTTCGTCGCATAAACACCCTTGTCGGATACAACACTGTATCTATGCAAAATATACCATGCTTTTTTCTTCTTGTCAACAGAAATTACTGCTTTTTTAGTTTTTTCTTTAATCTTTCGAGCTTTTCCTTTACCCCTTCAAAATTAGAATCTATCTCCAGCGTCAGGGCAAAGTTTTTGTACGCTTCCTCATAATGCTCGTTGATCTCCTGGATCAGCGCCAGATTATACCTGGCATCCGGATAATAAGGGTTTAGTTCCACTTCCTTGATAAATTCTTCTTCCGCCTCTTTATAGTTTAACAACCTGTAATTTAACTCTCCCAGGTAAAAATGCGTCCGAAGGTCAACCGTATTACCGGCTAAGTCGCTGTAGATGAGCGAAGCTCTTGCCAGTTGTAAAGCGTAGTTAACTCTTTTTTTGCTTCCGGATTCAATTGCCTGCCCGAGATTATAATTTGACAAAAAGAGGAACATCTGTAAAGGAGCTGCTATGAGAAAGAGCGCCAGGCATATCGAAAATATCCCTGCTCTGACATTTTTCACGTTAAAACCGGTTTCATGAACTCCGAAACCCGACGCCAGAAGTCCGAGGAACATATAAAACAAAACAGCTGATGGCGCTATCTTCATCGGGAAGTTGAAGAACATATGAACTAAAAACGCGAGTAAGGAACAGACAAGGCCAATGTAGATAACTTTTTTATCAATCTCTTCTTTTGCCAGATTTCTTACTGCCCCAAAGATAACACTGCCGATAAAAAGAAGAAGCAATAAAATTCCGGTAAGCCCCAGCTCCGAACTTATCTGAAGATAATCATTGTGCGCGTCCTTCGTTATAACATGAGGGTATCCTGTGAATTCTTTTGTTTTAAGAAGTTTTGCCTCATGCTCCGTAAAGTTAACCCTATAAGTACCGGCGCCAAAACCAAAGACAGGTCTTTCTTTTATCATAGAAACCGCGCTCTGCCACATTATCCAGCGCCCCCGCTCGGAAAAAGTCTCAAATTGTCCGATTTTTTCCAGTTTTCCAAGCGCCTCCTCCGGCTTAAAGGAGAAGACCAGGATTGATGCTATCGAAGTCAGGACAACCGCGGAAATTATAATTAGCTTCCTGTATTTCGGGATGAATATAATAAACAGACCGCCAAATACCAGCATTCCCAAAGCAAGGCCTATCCAGGCATTTAAGGTCTGCGTAAAGAAAAGAGCCGCTCCGAGAACTACGGTATTTACCGCATATATTATCTTAAATATGAGATCTTCTACGACAAAAAACAAAGACAGCGATACCGGTATTAATAGAATAAGGTAGCCGGCCAAAAAATTCGCATTACCCAGAGTGGAAGATATCCTCCCGGTGAAATTTGAAACCTTGAAAACAAAATCCAGGTGGAAAAACTGAAATATTCCTATTATGGAAACCAAAAGCCCCGAGATTAATGCAACATTTAAAAGCCCAAAGTATACATTCTTATTACCGCTTGAAATATGAACCACCGCTGCAAACAAACCCGCGTAAAAAGTAAATTCCAGCGCCCATCTGAAAGAAATTAAAGGATTGACGGAGTAGAAGACAGAGGCAAAAGCATAAATAGTAAAAAACAGAAGCAATAAGGTTGAACCGGCATTGAGCTTGATTTTTTCAGACAAATACTTGAACGCCATAACCAGGAACACAATACTGAGCAAACTAAATACCACCAGGTTTTTCGGAGCTGAAAAAGCCTCTTTGCAATAGCGGAGATACAAAAGAGGCGATAAGAACAATATTGTAGATATCAAGAGTAAAAGCATGTACTTATAATACAAGATATATTATAGTTTGTAAAGTTTATAAGGTTCGTAAAGTTTGTAAGGTTATTTTCATATGAGCTATTAATATATAAAAGACACCAATCATACAACTAATATCTTAAATATATGGTTTTCAAGATTTTCAACCTTACAAACCTTATGAACTTATTCGCGTTGACACGCGATGGCATTCTCCTTGAATTCCAAGCGGGTTAAATGCTACAATTTAGACATATGAAACAAATGATCAAGTTTTTATATCCGGGAATCAGGTTAAAAAGGTGGATTTTTTTGTTCGTTCTCGCCGCCCTTGTTTTTTTATCGGGATTATCCGGTATAATGAGTAAAACTTTCAAGGGCATCAGGATCAATATTATCAATGTTGAAAAATACATTAATCCGATCAGGGATATGATAATCGGGTCCACAAAGCTTGTCACTATTGATATTATTGCGATACTTCTGGGTGCGACTATATTCATTCTTGGAATACGCTTCCTCTTTAGAGCGCTAAATACGCTTTATCCTTCAAAGGTTGATGTCGTAAAGGCTTCTTATGATGAATTAAGGCTTCTTAAAGGACCACGTATAGTCACGGTCGGCGGGGGAACAGGACTTTCATCCCTGCTTAAAGGACTAAAACTCTATTCCAGCAATTTGACGGCAGTAGTAACCGTGGCTGACGACGGAGGTTCTTCGGGCAAACTCAGAAAGGAACTTAAGATACTTCCCCCGGGAGATATAAGGAACTGCATGGTCGCCCTGGCGGATTCATCGGGTGTGCTCGGACGTGTTTTTCAATACAGATTTACGTCAAAGAACAAATACCTGGACGGGCATAGTTTTGGAAATCTCTTCATTGCCGCCCTTACAAATGTAAGCGGAAGTTTTGAGAAAGGTGTGCAGGAAGCCAGTAAAATCCTGGCCATTCGAGGAAAAGTTCTCCCTGTAACTCTGGAAAAAGTTGTTCTTGAAGCAAAGCTAAAAAACAAAACCATACTGAAAGGCCAGTCAAATATCTCCCACAGCAAGCAGCCTATCGACAAAGTGTTTCTGGTTCCTTCGGACCCGCTCCCTTCCGACACGGCCTTAAGCGACATAAAAAAAGCAAAGTTGATAGTTCTCGGTCCCGGCTCTCTTTATACCAGTATTATTCCCAATCTTTTAATTAAAGAGATAAGCGAG
This sequence comes from Candidatus Firestonebacteria bacterium RIFOXYA2_FULL_40_8, assembly GCA_001778355.1. Taxonomy (GTDB): domain Bacteria; phylum Oederibacteriota; class D2-FULL-39-29; order D2-FULL-39-29; family D2-FULL-39-29; genus D2-FULL-39-29. The sequence continues at coordinate 1,466 of MFGS01000057.1, read as the reverse complement.
GCCATTTATCATTCAAAAGCCAGAGTTGTCTATATATGCAATATCATGACCCAGCCGGGAGAAACAAAAGGCTACCGACTGAGCGACCATATCAACGCGATCAACACCCATGTAGGGTACAGAGATTTCATCAGTCATATTATAGTTAATAACCAGTACATACCCGAACGGATACTGGAAAAATACGAACAAAAAGATTCCCATCCCGTTGAAATCGACAGCCATAATATGAGAAGATATGACGTAAAAATTATCAGTGAAGATCTTATCCAAATAAATGACGGACTGGTCAGACACGATCCGGAAAAATTGGCCAAAGCAATACTTCGGCTTACTTTGTAGTTCAAGGAGAATTATGAGCACTGAAAAAGTCACATTAATGATAGGCGTTTCGGGCGTAAGAGGTATAGTAGGCGAAACTCTAACTCCCGAGTTAATAACACGGCTCGGAGTTGCTTTTGGTACCTATATGAACTCCGGACGGGTCGTTGTAGGCCGGGATACCAGGGTATCAGGGGTAATGATAAAGCATTCAATCTTCGCGGGACTTATTTCTACCGGCTGTGAAGTAATTGACCTCGGGATAGTCACAACCCCTTCCTGTTCTTTAATGGTAAAAGAATTAAAAGCTGACGGAGCAATAATAATCACCGGCTCGCACAATCCTATCGAGTGGAACGCTTTGAAATTCTTAAAGAGTAACGGGGTTTTTCTGAATGATGACGAAGGCAAGCAGCTGCTTAATATTTATTACCAGGGCGCTTTTAAGAAAGTCCGCTGGGACGGCCTGCACCGTGTTATAGAAGACCATTCTTCAGCCGAAAAACATATTAAAAAAATACTGGCAAATATAAACCTTAATGCGATCCGCAAACAAAAGTATAAAGTAGCCCTGGACAGCTGTAACGGGGCCGGCGCCATAATCACTCCTTTGTTTTTAAAAGAACTCGGATGCGAGGTTGTACCTATTCACTGCGAGCCAAACGGGCTTTTTCCTCATAATCCCGAGCCTATATTCATTAACCTGCAGGAACTCTGCAAGAAAGTTAAAGCCACCGGTTCAGATATCGGTTTTGCGCAGGACCCGGACGCGGACAGAGTAGCTATAGTTGACGCAAACGGACACTACTTGGGTGAAGAGTATTCCGTAGCCCTGGCTTCTTCGTACATTCTGAAGAAAAACCGCGGCAGCAAAGTAGTCGTCAATATGTCCACCTCAAAAGTCATGGATGATATCGCAAGAAAATACGGAGCAACCCTTATCCGCACCAAAGTCGGAGAGGTACATGTCGCTGAGCGCATGATGGCAGAGAAAGCGGTTATCGGCGGAGAAGGCAACGGCGGAGTTATGTGGCCCAAAATCCATCCGGTCAGGGACTCCCTGGTGGGAATAGCACTTACTCTCCAGAATATGGCTGAAAGCGGTAAAACAATACGGCAGCTGGCAAATGAACTTCAAAAATACT
>MFGS01000056.1:15298-22530 GCA_001778355.1 Candidatus Firestonebacteria bacterium RIFOXYA2_FULL_40_8 | reverse complement strand
TTCCATTAAAAAGATCAAGGGTGTTATTACGGATTTAAAAGGAAAGGCGGGAGCAGTATTTCTGCTGCTTCAATTCAAGTACGGTATGCTTTGACAGAAGCCGATGATATCAATAAACCGTACAGGTGCGACAATCTTTCCGAAGTTTTGCCAAAAGAAGTACAAGTTAGAACTATTAAGCCCTCCCAGTTCGTAAGAACCATCCCGGGTTCACCTGAACCGGTACCCGGCGCTGTTGTTCCCGTCTGGGTTACCGTAAACGTTCCTAAAGACGCAAAAGCAGATGAATATGAGGGGGAGTTAAAGATAACTCTGGAAAACGGAGGGCCGTTTAATGTTCCGGTAAAGCTCAAAGTATATGACTATGCTCTTCCCAATCCTAATGATTTTGTCACTTGGGCTGAACTTATTCAATCGCCGGAAACGCTGGCTCTGGTTTACAAAGTTCCGCTCTGGAGCGAAAAACACTGGAAGCTCATTGAAAAATCCTTAGCTTATATAGGAGCTTTTGGTACAAAAACCTGCTACATTCCGCTTATTTGTAAAACAAATATGGGCAATGCCGAATCCATGGTCCGCTGGACAAAAGAAAAAGACAAATACAAATACGATTTTTCTATAATGGATAAGTATCTTGACCTTGTTGAAAAGTATCAGGGCAAACCTTCTGTGGTGTGTCTCTACGTTTGGGATATATTTTTAAACGAAGGTGAATGGACTTACGAAAAAGTATTGTCAAAAGAGATCAACGAGGAACGCGCTGCGGCTGTAGGTAAAGGTCCGGAGGTTACGATTCTTAAAAACGGTAAGTCAGAAGTTCTTGAGCTTCCTAAATATACCGGCACGGAAGCAAACGCGCTATGGAAACCGCTCGTGACTGAATTAAAAGCACGCCTGCAAAAACGTAAATTGGATAAAGCAATGATGATTGGTATAGAGACAGATACCAGACCTGATGCCGCGATAGTTAAATTCTGGAAAGAAATTCTCCCTGAAGCGCCCTGGGTAAAACAAGCGCATAATCTGGGTAAAAACCAGCCGGGATACACGGCCTCAGTCTGGAGCCGTCACACGATTTTAGATTCAATTGTAGAAAAAAGTGATGTAATTTCCGGTAAAGGTTGGAAAAGCAAATACTTAGATACCTTTTTTCCCCGTGGGCTTCGCAACAATGATGTTATAACAACATTTAGAATGCTCGGGGAAATTACTGCGTTCGGCAAGCAACGTGGTTTTGCCCGGCTTGGCGCTGACTTTTGGGATATGGAAAGCGGAAAAGGAATAAGCAACTTCATACAACACGGTGCTTCCGGCGGTATTGCCTCAGACGGCCGCTTTTTAAAAAGTTCCTGGCGGGCTCTTAATATCCGGACTTCACTCTTAGCTTCCGGACCTGACGGAGCTATCACCACCACGCGCTATGAGATGATGAGAGAAGGTTTGCAGGAATGTGAAGCCCGCATAATGCTCGAGAAGGCCTTAGACGAACAAAAACTTAGAATAGACCAGGCCAAAAAAGTTGAAAAACTTCTAAAAGAGCGGAATTTGGCAATTTATAACGGCTTTTATGATAACCGCGCAGACTTCACCGATAAAAAAGGAAAAGGTTTTTCAACCTACCATTGGTCCGGTTCCCAAATACAGCGCTATTGCTACCTGTACTATCTTAACTCCGGCTGGCAAAAAAGGTCCTCCGACCTCTACGAAGCCGCCTCCCAAGCGACAGGCAAAAGGTAAAGCTGGCAAGGAAAGAAATAAAAAAGCAAAACAAGAGATGACCTAATGATAAATGAAAATAGCTTTATAGATTAGGAAGGGAATGCTTATGAATAAAGTATTTATAATAGTCATGCTGATTCTGGTATCATCCGGAAATGGGCTTACGGAAGAAAAGAAACTTGTACCGGAGAAAAAAGAAGTTACAAAGGATGGTATATTTAAAACATATTTTAAGAGCGGCAAACTTGAATCAGAAAGATATTTTAAAAATGGGAAATTAGAAGGTTTGTTTAGAACATACTATGAAAATGGCAATATTCGTGACGAAGTAACATTTAAAGATGGAAAATATAATGGTGTTGAAAAAAGATTCCATAGTAATGGTCAAATTGAATTTGAAAGGATTTTAGTGAACAATCAAACAAGTGGTACAGTATTATTTTATTTTGAAGATGGAAACCTAGCAAAAGAAATAGTAAATGATAAAGGTGGCGAAAGTGGTACAATAAAATCATATTTTCGTGGAGGGGGAAAGCATATTTCATTTGAAGGAGGATTTAAAGGTTTTAGAGACGATGGAATATGTAAGTGGTATTACAAAAGTGGAAAAATTGAATCAATAGCAAAGTTCAAAAATGGTCTTCCTGAAAAAATTGCAACACATTATTATGAAGATGGAAGAATCAAGCAAATTGACAAATTCGATAAAGGCTGGCTAGTTAACTCTAAAAAATATGATGAATCCTCTAGAATTGTTTCAAATCAAGACTTCTCTCACAAAGAAGGGGAAGTGCTTGGTCTCAGATAAATAAATAAAGATTTAGAATATTAAAAACCATTGATTTACACGCGAGTTTCAAGCAAAGAACAAAAAAAATAAACTTCTAACAAATTCCCTTCAAGATTTTAGACTTTATAGACGTTATGGACTTTTGGACATTTTCAGAGAGCCTTTCTATACGACTCCTTAAAACACACAAAAACCATCCCTGCAAACAGTATGAAATTCCCTATGAACATTCCGGACAAGCTTTGCATGAAGGAATTTACTCCTGTATACATGAAAATAATTGCCAAGGTGAGGCACATCGCCAGAATTACTTTTCCTGTCTTATCTGCGTAAATATCGGTAATGTAGGCAACTGAAACGTAATAGGCGAATAATATCGAGATGTAATGACTAAGCCAGGATGACGGAGAGATGTAAAGTATTAAAAAGAATACTATGGCATATTCGAACTTTGCTACAAGTTTAAACTTTCTTGTTCTCCAAAGTGTGGCGGCGGAAAGCAGAAGCAAAAATGCTTTTATAACTAAGCCGGACCGTTTCATCTGTTCCTGGGTGAACTTCGCGGGGTCAAAATGGCTGTGCATCCAGCCGGGATAACCGGTTACACCCAAATCCGTAAAATGTCTCATTAAAAAGGCATCCAGTGATTGATTGGGGTGTGTATAGTAGACGGTTTCGCGAATTATTGCGTCATTTTTAAAGAAAGGAAAGACCACCGACTTAACAAACTCCCCGGATAGATACCATGCTCGTTCAAATCCATAAAAGCAGGAAGGGATAAGCAGGAAAAACACCGGTAGCCCTATTAAAGCGGCAAGAACAGCTTTATACTCTTTTCTGTAAAGAAAATAGATTATAAAAAATGCCGGGGTCAGCTTTATTGCTACGGCTGCGGAAATGAAAAGACCCGAGGCAATAGGGTTCTTATTTTCCAAAAGGTAAATTGCTGACACACAGAGGAAAAAAACAAAGATATTTGCCTGTCCCAGATAAAGATTGTCGGCTATTACCGGAAGGGCAAGGATAAAAGGCAAAAACATCTTTGTCCAACTCTTTGAATCAAACCTGAAAAAAGTGCTTTCCGGATATATTATCTTTAATATCATCGCAGTTGAAAAAGCCAGTATTGTTACGCTAAAGAGATACCAGAGCGCAAGTGAAATTTTTATCGAAAAAACCGCAAAAAAGATTATTATATTATAGAAAAAAGGCGGATAGGAAAACGCAGTGTATTTTTTATACAGGTCAATATTGCCGTAAATGACTTCGCGGGCTATCTTCCAGAAGTTAAGATAATCTACCGTATGTCTGGTCAAAGTATAAATAAGCAGGAGGAAAAAGAAACCTGCAAGATATAAAGCGGTTTTTTTATTTAAGAGCGCTTTTAAATAGGCTGCCATGTTTTGCGTATCCTTGACTTTTCAATGAAAAGAATTATAAACATTGTAATTAAGAGAATAAAATGTCCGAGGAACATTCCTGAGTAGCTTTGAGCTGTCGGGCTAAAAGAAGAAAGGGCCGCGAGTGTAAAGCAGGTGATGAGTCCTATTTTCATGAATATTCTTCCAAAATAACTGTTGGAATCGTCCCTCATGTAATTTGCCGCGACATAATAGGCAAAGAAAACTGTGACAAAATGATTGAGCCAGGACGCCGGGGAGATAAAAAGTATTAATAAGAACATCAGAGCGAATTCAAACTTCAATAAATGCGGGTTGTTCTTTTTATTTCCCGTAAAGGCAAGCGCGGCCAACAGCACCAGAACAGCCTTTATGATAAGACCTATCTTTTTTATCTGAACGAGGGTAAAATTTGCAGGGTCTATTATATTGTGAAGACCGTGGTAATGTGTTTTTCCGAAATCAGTGAAATGCCTGCCTAAAAATCCGTCAATTGACTGGTTGGAATGCCAGAACCCGGTTGTGCCTCGTATAGCAACGTCATTATTGGCAAAAGGCATGATGACAAGTTTGATATAATCCTGCAAATAGATCAAAGTTTTTGGAACGCCGTATATAAGAGAAGGTATAAATACCATAAAAATCAAAAGACCGCCCAGAGCCCAGGGAAAGACCTCATAATCTTTCTTATATAGAAAGTAGATAAGAAAAAGAACCGGGGTTAGTTTTACGGATATTGCGAGCGCAATTAAGAGTCCGACTGCCCAGCTTCTTTCTTTTAGATGGTTATAGATGGCAGAAACGCAAAGGAAGAACGAGAGGATGTTTGCCTGCCCGAGCCAGAGATTATCGCAGATAATAACAGCGCCAAGAATAAGAGGAAGGACATAATTACCTGCTTTGATATGCTTGCCTTCGTTCCAACCGCCGTCGTAACGCTCTCCAAATCCCAGTATCTTTGAAGACATGATTACCGTAAAAACAACCAGGAGCATTTGCATCATATTCCAGAGAAAAAGCGCTACTTTATAGGTAAATACCGAGAAAGCTGATACCAGACAGAAAAAAAAGAGAGGTTGGGAAAAATCCGTGTTAACATAATATATATCGTATCCCGGGACAAATATTGCATTCCGGCTTATCTTCCAGAATTGTATAAAATCCACGGCTGAGTGTCTGGTTAAAGCGTACAGGATATTCACAAAAAAGAACAAAGCGAACCAAATAGTGCTCTTTTTTCTGAGAAGATCTGAAAAGTCTTTTAGCATGGAAATCATTATACATTAAATATATTTTGTTGACAATACAAATTAAATACTGTAGAATACTTGAAACGAAAGCCTAGATAAACCTACGATAGAAAAAATACTAATCAGTAGTTTGCAGTTAAATCTGCAAGTCAAACGTTTAAAATCAAAACGCTTTTCAGGCTTATAGTAAGCGATAGTGTTTAACGTAATATCAAAGACATTAATAAAACGGCAAGAAAATTGGGTCCGAATAATCAGTGGAATCCGGTAGACTTGTAATCAGTGGAATCATTTTCAACAGGAGGAGTTTTAATGGATATAATTGAACTAAAGAAGAAGAAGATCGCAGAGCTGTTGGAAATAGCTGCGGAAATGAAAATCGAAGGCGCGAGAGGGTTGAAAAAACAGGATCTCATCCTGAAGATAGTCCAGACCAAATCAGAAGAAGTGAAAACCGATGCTAAAGTAAAAGATGGTCTTACTTTTAAAGACGGTGTGCTTGAAATACTCCCTGACGGTTTTGGATTCCTCAGGTCCGACGCTTATAATTACCTCCCGAGTCCTGACGATATTTATGTTTCTCCTTCTCAAATTAGAAAATTTGACCTTAAAAAAGGTGACACAGTCGCAGGCCAGGCAAGACCGCCGAAAGAAGGCGAGAGGTATTTTGCCCTATTAAAAATTGAAGGCGTAAACGGCGAACCGCCCGAATCTGCAAAGAAAAGGATTCTTTTTGATAATCTTACCCCGCTTTATCCTTTCAGAAGAATAAAACTGGAAAGAGAGAAGGAACCTTTAGAAATTGCGATGCGCGTAATGGACCTTATTGTACCGATAGGAAAAGGCCAGAGAGGTTTGATAGTTTCCCCGCCAAAAGCAGGTAAAACAATACTGCTCCAAAAGATGGCTAACAGTATTACGATGAATCACCCTGAAATAAAACTGATAATATTATTGATAGACGAGCGTCCTGAAGAAGTTACTGATATGCAGCGTTCCGTAAAAGCCGAAGTTATTAGTTCGACTTTTGACGAACCGGCAGAAAGACACGTGCAGGTCGCGGAAATGGTACTTGAAAAAGCAAAGCGTCTTGTTGAGCATAAAAAAGACGTTGTTATACTTCTTGACTCTATTACCCGTCTCGGGAGAGCTTATAATACGGTTGTTCCTCCGAGCGGAAAAGTGCTTTCCGGCGGAGTTGACAGTAATGCCCTGCAAAAACCAAAAAGATTCCTCGGCGCTGCCAGAGATATTGAAGAAGGCGGCTCGCTCACGATACTTGCAACCGCGCTTGTTGATACCGGAAGCAGAATGGACGAAGTTATCTTTGAAGAGTTCAAAGGCACGGGTAATATGGAGATAGTTCTGGACCGCAAACTGGTAGACAGGCGTATTTTTCCGGCTATTGACGTTAATAAGACCGGTACCAGGAAAGAAGAGCTGCTTTTGACGGAGACCGAACTAAAAAAAGTATGGACTTTAAGGCGTCTCTGGAATACAATGTCTCCTGACGAGGCAATGAACCTTTTGAACGACAGACTAAGAAAAACAAAAAGCAATAAAGAGTTCCTGAGCACTATTCGCGAAGTTTAATTAAAAACTGGGTATCAAAGGAGAAAATTAAAATGAAAGAAAAAATTCACCCGTCTTACAAAGAGACCGTAATAACCTGTACCTGCGGAGCTTTGATTAAGACCCGGTCGACAAAGCCGGAGCAAAAGATAGAAGTTTGCTCAAACTGCCATCCGTTCTATACCGGACAGCAGAAGTTCCTGGATGTAGCGGGCCGTGTTGATAAATTCAGAAAAACTTTCAAAAAAGCCGGAAGCACTAAGCCGGTCGTAAAAGCAGCTCCTAAAAAAAGAGTTTCAAAAAAGAGAATAGTAGCGGCAAAAGCATAATATTAAAATGGGCTTCCTGGACAGTTTGACAGACATAGAGAGAAAGTACCATGAGTTAACCGATGCGCTGTCAGAAAACAAAGGCGGTCTGGATTACCAGACCAAGCTTAAACAGCTTGCCACGCTTGGAGCAATTGTCGAGAAATATAACGAATATAAAAAGGTCGTTGGA
>MFGS01000056.1:12936-15290 GCA_001778355.1 Candidatus Firestonebacteria bacterium RIFOXYA2_FULL_40_8 | reverse complement strand
ATCCTCCAATGACCTTTTGCTTTCTGCGGACACCGAAATGAAAGAAATGGTGAAAGAAGAGCTGATCAGTTTGGAAACAAAAAAAGCCGTACTGGAAAAAGATATTAAATTACTTTTAATACCGAAAGATCCGAATGACGATAAGAACGTTATCGTGGAGATACGGGCAGGCGCGGGTGGAGATGAATCCGCTCTTTTTGCGGCGGAATTACTGCGATTGTATACAAGATACGGGGATGCGCGTAGCTGGAAGACAGAGATGCTGTCCAGCAATCCGATAGGCATCGGCGGTTTTAAGGAAGTAATCTTTCAAATTAACGGCAAGGGCGCATTCAGCCGGCTGAAATTTGAGAGCGGAGTCCACCGTGTGCAAAGAGTTCCCGCCACCGAGGCATCCGGAAGAATTCACACCTCCACGGTCACTGTTGCCGTACTCCCGGAAGCGGAAGATGTGGATGTAAGCATTAAACCGGATGATTTAAAAATTGATTGCTACTGCGCCGGAGGAAAAGGAGGTCAGAGTGTAAACACTACTTACTCTGCGGTCAGGATTACTCATATTCCCACCGGAATAGTTGTGACCTGCCAGGATGAACGCTCCCAGTTAAAGAACCGGGAAAAAGGCATGAAAGTATTAAAGTCACGTCTTCTGGCTCAAAGAATGAAAGAACAGCATGATGCCATAGGAGCTGACAGGCGTTCTCAGATAGGCACCGGAGACAGAAGCGAAAAAATTCGGACTTATAATTTCCCTCAAAACAGGGTTACTGATCACAGAATAGGCGTCTCGATATATAATCTTCCTGAAGTTATGGAAGGGAAAATAGACGGTCTGCTTGACCCTCTTATAGATATAGAAAACGCAGAACGCCTGAAAGAGCTGGAAGTAACCGGCAAATGATCATAAGCTCTCTTATGGTAAACGCTTGCGGGAATCTAAGAGCAGCTAACATACCTGATGCGGCAAAAGATGTCGAACTCTTCCTGTGTGATATCCTGAAATGCAAAAAAATGGACCTTTATCTCAATTCAAGAAATATTATTACTGAAGAGCAGACAAACACCTTTGACTCTTATATTGCACGCCGTCTAAAGAAAGAACCCGTTGCTTATATTCTCGGTAAGAAAGGATTTCTAGACTACGAACTTCTTGTTGATAAAAGTGTCTTAATTCCCCGTCCGGAGACCGAACTACTTGTCGAAACTTGTTTTGATATGATACGAAAGGATGTCAAAGGTTACGAAATACTCGACCTTTGCACGGGGTCGGGAGCTATTGCTATCGGAGTTGCAAGGAAGTATCCTTTTGTAAAAGTCACCGCCTCGGACATATCTAAAACCGCTCTTAAAACCGCCAAAAAAAATGCCGAACTCAATAAAGTTTCAGGAAATATTAAATTCCTGCAAAGCGACTTGTTCCGCGGTCTTGATAAAGAAAAGAAATTCCATCTGATAATCAGTAATCCTCCGTATATTCCCCGGGAAGAAATGAAAAGCTTGATGGACGATGTCCGGCTTTTCGAACCAAAAACGGCGCTGGATGGGGGAAAAGAAGGTCTGCAATATTATAAAGAGATAATCAAAAGAGCTCCTTATTATTTACATCCAAACGGATTTCTGGCGTTGGAAATGGGACAAGGACAGGTAAATACTTTAAAAACGCTGTTTATGAAAAGCGGAAAATTTGATATAATTAAAACCGTCAAAGATTATGCAATGATAGACAGAATAATTGTCGTAAAGGTGAAAAATGGATAAATTTATAGTTGAGGGCGGAGTTGCCTTAAAAGGAAAAGTAAAAATCTCCGGCAGTAAAAATGCGGCGCTTCCGATAATTGCCGCAACAATTTTGACGGATAAGGAATGTATTCTTAACAACATCCCCCATCTTAATGACACCAATGTTATGAATAAGCTGATTACCAGTCTCGGCGGGAAAGTGTCTTTTGAACACAACAAATTAAGCACTAATAACAAGAATATAAAAGTATTTAAGGCGCCGTATGACCTGGTAAAAACCATGAGAGCTTCGGTATATGTAATGGGCGCGCTTCTCGGACGTTATCACAAAGCAGAAGTTGCCATGCCCGGAGGCTGCATCATAGGTGAGCGTCCTATAAATCTGCACCTTATGGGTTTTGAGAAACTCGGAGCTAAAATTACGATTGAACATGGTTATATAAAGGCCGTAGCAAAGAAATTAAAAGGCGCGGATATTTATCTTGATACTGTGAGCGTAGGCGCCACGGCAAATCTTCTTATGGCCTCCGTTTTAGCGGAAGGTGAAACGATACTTCGGAACGCAGCGCAGGAACCTCATATACTTGACCTTTGTAATTTTTTAAATACAATGG
>MFGS01000056.1:11937-12919 GCA_001778355.1 Candidatus Firestonebacteria bacterium RIFOXYA2_FULL_40_8 | reverse complement strand
GAAGGGACAAATACTATAACTATCCAGGGTGTGAGCTCCTTAAAGGGCGGAACCTATGACGTAATTTCCGATTACATAGAAGCCGATACATTTATGACAGCCGCAGCTATAACCAACGGAAAGATAACACTGGAGAACGCCCCGGCAGGTAACCTGGAAGCCGTTAAAATTAAATTACTCGAAACCGGCACAGATATTAAAGAAGGCAAAAAAAGTATTACCGTTAAGGGGGTTAAAACTCCCGAACCTTCAAATATTGACACTGCTCCGTACCCGGGTTTTCCTACGGATATGCAAGCCCAGTGGATGGCGTTGATGGCGGTCTCTTCCGGAACCAGTATAATAAATGAAACCATCTGGGAAAAACGTTTCATGCATGTCCCGGAGTTAAACAGGATGGGCGCCAACATATCAACTAAAGGCAACACCGCAATAGTAGAAGGCGTAAAAGAACTCTCCGGCGCTCCCGTCATGGTCTCTGACCTACGGGCAGGCGCTTCATTGGTTTTAGCGGGACTCAGGGCCAAAGGCACGACAGAGATATCCAGGATATATCATCTTGACAGAGGATATGAAAAGATAGAGAAAAAACTGGAAGCGCTGGGAGCAAGGATTAAAAGAAGCAAATAAAGCAGAAGAAGCAAGTGCAGCAAGTACAGAAAAATCAAGAAGCCGGGAAAAGAATCCGGCGATATTTACTAAACTGAAAGATTTGTCATGATGAACATGGCAAGGAAAGGGGAAGGTGAAGAAGGGTAAATATAGAATTCTTGCAATTGATGATGATAAGATAATAAGAGACCTGGCGCTTGATTTGCTGACGAATTACGGATACGAAGTAGTTACAGCAAGCAGCGGTACTGAAGCGATATCTCTCCTGAAAAAATCACCTTTTGACCTTATACTTTGTGATATTAATATGCCCGGTCAGACCGGTTTTGATGTATTTAAAGAAGTAAAAAGTTTTACTCCGGACGTTAAA
>MFGS01000056.1:11701-11913 GCA_001778355.1 Candidatus Firestonebacteria bacterium RIFOXYA2_FULL_40_8 | reverse complement strand
ACAAACCCGGATCTTGGTGAATCAAAAGAAGAAATGAATGTTGATTTTGACCGGGATGATTTCGAAATTGCTTTTAATGTGAGATATTTTATTGAAACACTCAATGTTATAGATGATGAGAAAGTCAGTATAAGGCTGATTGACAATGAAAGCCCGTGCCTTATCGAGGGAGATAAAAACAATAATTTTCTAAGTGTTATTATGCCGATGAG
>MFGS01000056.1:10127-11674 GCA_001778355.1 Candidatus Firestonebacteria bacterium RIFOXYA2_FULL_40_8 | reverse complement strand
TATTTCTCTTACCCCTTTGTTTTACCTTATAAACCTTAGGAACCTTATCTCGCTATGCCAATACAATATGTTGACATCTACATATCTTTCCTATTGAGAAAAGCTTTGCTTATAGACCTGTTTTTTTTATTTTCTATTGAAAAAAAATAAATAAGGTGTATACTTAATATATATACTAATGAGGGGGCAAATTTATGAAAATCAAATATGTAGTGGCAGCTTCTGCTCTTTTTGCTGTTTTTTTCGTTGTTAGCTGCGCAATCAGGGCTCCAAGAGCGGAGGATCCACTTGACAAAGGTCCTCTTGCAAAGATACTTGTATATGTAGGGGATGTTCCGCTTGGTTCTTCGGGAGCCGACCCGGTAGGTCTTACAATAGATGAAGGCGGAATAGCTTATCTGTCAGCACAGGGAAGAGATGCAAATTTTAAACCTATAGCGATAAACCCTTCCTGGACAGCGACTTCTTCTGAGATACTTTCGATAGAACCAAAAACCGGACCGATTGTGGCGCTTAAAGGATTAAGAAAAGGTACTGTGGAGATAGTTGTTGAATCTTCCGGTGTAAAAAGGACACTAAATCTTATAACTGTAAGGTAATTTAGGGGGCTAGGTGGGGGAAGAAACGGTACTAAAATGTGAGGCATTTTATATTTACAATGACAAGTCCAATAAAATAACAAAAGACGGGTCTGCTTCTATTTTGGTAAGAAAAGAAAGCTTAGTCATTTCACCGAAAACAAGCGAACTTTTAGAATTTTCCTTCCGTGAGATAAATAATGTATCGGTTCAGGACTACAGTATTAAAATTGAATTAAACACTTCCGAAGAAGTTGAGATCAAAGAACTCGGATATAAATATGAGGATTTCTCACGTTTATTCTTCCATGCGTACAACGATATGATCATGAAGGACCTTCTCATGAAAGAAGGTATGAAACTTTCAGGAATTGAAGCAGAGCTGACATTCGGGAAGGAAAAGATAAAGGATGAATGCGAGGTTCGTATATATGAAACTGCGCTTGTTGTTATTCCTTCAAAGTACGCGCTTTTAAGGATACCCTTCGCAGAAATAGCAGAGATAAAAGAAGGAGATCACTCAGTTACTGTGGTGACGGAATATGACGGAGCCTTGCTTTTTGAAAAACTCGCCGGGAAGTATGATTCGTTCCTGGAAAAACTAAGTGAAGTCCTGAACCAACTCTCAATGGATGTTCAGGACAGTTTAAAGAAGATGGCGCCGTCGTTAAGTTCGTCCGTAATCCGTCAGGCGGCAAGATATATGAAGGACGGCAGGGCTGTAAGAAGGGCTGTGCTGGAAAAAGCAGCTCCGGGGCTTTTTGACTCTATTGAAAAGACTATTTCAGGGACAGAAATGAAAGTTGAATATGAATTTCTAAAAAAACTGTCTGACTCTGCCAATATGTGCGTGGGTGTAAAAAAAGAGCTTGTCGGAACTATGGCAAATGAAGAAGGATTATATCTCTGGATTTTGATCCCAATCGGTAATATTGTGGCAATGGAAGCAATAGTCAGCAGCGGTGACGG
>MFGS01000056.1:9531-10100 GCA_001778355.1 Candidatus Firestonebacteria bacterium RIFOXYA2_FULL_40_8 | reverse complement strand
AACGTACTTTTTTAAAATGAAAGGGCAAACGGCACAAGATATGGAAGCTTTCCTTGAAAAGGTTAACAGATGCATGCTTGCAATTAATTTCAGAAGAGAACCTATATATCTGACCGATGAAAATCTGGAAAAACCCGAATACCAGCGTTATAAATACGCAATAGCGAAAATACCTGGCTTGAGAGATCTGAGGTTAGCATTCATAGGCCGTGTTATGCACAAAGACGACGAACAATGGCAGAAAGACGTGAAAGTGCTGCTTCAATTGAAATGATATTGAAGCAAATTCGAAGCACGAAACTCGAAATTCGAAAAAGGAGATAAAATAAAAAAGAAATAATAAAAGAAGAATTCATGATTTTAAGGTTTCTTTTTTAGGTTTTGAATTTTTCAGTTTTGTTTCGAATTTCGAATTTAGAGCTTCGAGTTTGGAATTAAAGGAGGTTTTATGCCCGGCTATAAGCATCCATGCAAATACTGCGATAAGCTGATACCGGAGGACTCAAACGTCTGCCCGCTTTGTGGTAAGATGGGCCCTCTGGGTGATTTTAGGTGTCCAAAATGCAAGA
>MFGS01000056.1:204-9523 GCA_001778355.1 Candidatus Firestonebacteria bacterium RIFOXYA2_FULL_40_8 | reverse complement strand
AAGAAAGATTGGAAAGTATGTAATAACTGCGGGCTAAAGTTGGAAATAGCCTGTCCTTCTTGCGGAAAAGCAACATTTTTCAGCGATTACTGTGACGTCTGCGGTAAACGCCTCACAGTGATCTGCCCCAACAAAAAATGCAAAGAAGAACAACCGCCGATAGGAGATAAGTGTATTAAATGTAATAAACCAATGAAGTAAAAGCAAATTCGAAGCACGAAACTCGAAATTCGAAACAAAAAAAATAAACTGACAAAAGTAAGAAATAAAAAGAGTGGCGATACATGTTGTTTTTTTTAGAATTTATCAGTTTTTTTCGGATTTATCTCGAAGTGCCAACTAGGTTGACACGTAAATATATTTCTTATCGAGAAAAGCTTTGCTTATAATTTCGAATTTATTTTAAAGGAGGATATATGGCTTTAAAAGGTTATACGGATAATTTCGCGGACAACAGTACGGAAGCAGGTTTTCAGTTCACATTTTTCTGTGACAAATGCAAAGAAGGGTACAAAACGGACTTCACTCCGTCAAAGAATTTCAAAAAGAAATCTTTCTTTCAGAACCTCGGTAAGATTGCAGGAGCTGCCGCTCAGATAGCAGGAAAATATAATCTTGGCTACGGCGCAGAACGCGCAACGGATGCTATTTCAGGTTCTTTCCAGGGAATGAACCCTGCGTGGCACAAGGAACATGAAGCAGCTTTTGATAAAGCACAGAACGAAGCCAAGGGCCATTTCCACCGCTGCCCGAAATGCAAAGAATGGGTGTGCGAAAACGACTGGAACGAACAGGAAGGCCTTTGCGTGGATGACGCCCCGAGAGAAAACGTAGAAGTAGCTGCCGCTAAAGCCAAAAAGAAAGTAAAAGACATACAGGACGCCGCCGAAAATACAAAAGTTTTCACCGGCAAAATAGAAAGTAAGCAAACAACCTGCCCCGACTGCGGCAAACCCGCCGGCGAAGGCAAGTTCTGCAACAACTGCGGAGCCAAGTTAGAAATGGCAAAATGTCCCAAATGCGGAGCAAAAAATGCCGCAGGAATGAGATTTTGTGGAGAGTGTGGGGAGAAAATGAAGTAGGGGGAAGCACGTATAGCAAGGAAAGCAGAGAAAGAAAGAGAAGAAGATTTTCTGTCATCCCGGACGCTTCATCTGATCCGGGATCCAGTGTCTGTGTTTTACGGAAGAAAAGTTGAATACCCTCGTAAATTAATGAATACAAAGATGGAGACTGGTAATAAATAAGCCAGACCCCCATTTATAATTGAATTGGAGGAAAATAAATGCAAGTATTGATAGATACAAATATTTATCTTAATTTTTATAGAATGTCAGATGACTCTTTGAAAACATTATCCGAATTGATAAAATTATTGGAAAATGAAAAATTTGTTTTAATATTACCCACACAAATAAGGGATGAATTTAACAGAAGGAAATATGATGTTGTTAACACTGAAATTAGCAATATTTATAACACAAATAAGTTTAATAGTATATCTATTCCTGTTCTTATGCGAAATTCTAGTAAGGCAAAAATAGTAAATTCCAATTTGAAAACAATTAAAAAGTTACTAGAAAATATAGTTGATGAATACCGTAAAAGAACAATAAGTCCAAATAGTCAGATTAATAAATTTATCAACAAGATATTTAAACTAGCAAAAATAATTGAAGAAAATGAGAGTATTTTCAAAAAGGCCAAGCGTAGAAAGATTAGGGGAAATCCTCCTCAAAAGAATGATGATTCTATAGGCGATGCAATAGTTTGGGAGACTATTTTAGAAAATTGCGTAAATGATGATCTAAATATTATATCTAAAGATAGCGATTATTGTAATTGCCTGAATAGCGGTAATTTAAATGCTTTTCTTGACGATGAATGGAATAATAAATCTAAATGCAAAATAAAATTATATAAAAGCCTTGGTTCTTACATTAATAGTTTTGAAAATAAAAAAATTATTAGTGAAAAATCAATAATTGAAGAGAAAAGCCTTAATAATGTTAATAATTTGCCATTTAGTATTCCTTCTCAATCAGTGGCATTATCCTCAGACTGGAATAAAGAGGCTGCATTCGACTTAAACAAAGCATTTTCGCAAAATGTTTGGGTTGATAATGCAGCGGCAAATGGATCATCAAACTATATTTGGAAGCAGTGTGAAATGTGCGGAAAAAATTATCTTTCTTTTAGCTATATGTTTGATGATGGAAAGTGTAATTCTTGCAGAAATCAGAAAGGCTTCAGTGGTACATATAAGTGGGAATAGGAAATATGAAATACATACAAAAGAAATGAAAGCCGGACGTTATAAAATTATAATTTAACCTGCCATTGAGCAGGTAAAAAAGGAGGACATATGGCTAATGTAAGGATCACGAAGGCGAATGTCAAGGCACCGGTAAAGGCTGCACATGTGGTGACTAGTAGTGTCAGCAAGGAGAAATTGCTGAAGGAGATTGAAAAGAAGGCTTATGAATTGTATTGCAAAAGAAACGGTCAGCATGGAAACGACCTGAACGACTGGCTTGAGGCGGAGAAGGTTGTTAAGGCGAAATACAAGATATAGCGCCTTGACGATGTTTGGATGCTTTGAGGGTTAGATGGTTGGTAAAAGACAGCGAACGAAGGTGGAACGCAAAGGATAGGAAGCATCAATAAAGATAATATTCTTGTATCAGTGGAATCCTGTAGCATTGCAATCTGTGGAATCACTTTTAAAAAGGATGAAATATGAAAACAATACTAGTGGCGGATGATGAACTGGGGATACGGGATTTGTACTCTGATACATTTAAAGAAGCCGGGTATAATGTTTTATTGGCTAAGACAGGCGCGGAGTGTCTTGATTTGGTTTCTAAAAATACTGTTGATTTGATAATATTGGACATTCACCTTCCCGATATTAACGGCATGTTACTTTTAGAAAAACTTTCCAAAGAGCTTGACAAAAAAGCTCCTCCGGTGATATTAAATTCAGCGCATGCAGGTTATGAAAGTAACAGTAAAGCCTGGCTTGCGGAACAATACCTTGTTAAATCCGGAAATCTTGATGAACTTAAGGAAACTGTAAACAAGATAGTAAACAGATAAGATGGATGCTTGGATGGTTATCCGCAAATTATGTATGGCGGATCTTTTGAAGAGAGGTTTAGATGCTTGGTAGAAGGCAAAGAGAAGAACACGGCATAAAAAGTCGGAAGGCTGAGAATAGAAAGCTGAAGACGGAGGGCGAAAATTATGAAATGTTGTGTTGTAGGGACAGGCATGCCTGTCCGGATAAGCATGCTTATCCCTACAATTTTTTGTTGAGATATCTTCTTAAAGTTAGCGGTCAAGGGGGCGGTTATGAAAAAAGTATTTTTCGTTCTAAGTATTGCGGTTTGTGCGATGTCTTTCTTCGCGGGTTGAGGCAAAGCGGGTACTGTTGCCGGGACTGATCCGTACATAATGCTCAGGTACGGGAATACACTCTCATCATCGAGCAATCCGACGGGAGTATCAAATAATACCACCGGTTCATATGTGAGTACAGATGTTAACAGGAAAAACGAGAATTTCGCGCTGCTCATTGGATTGTCGGAAATGGATGACAGCTGCGCTCCAAAGGTACAGCGCTGAAGCATTCGCAGCCATTGAAATAACCTCAAGATGTGTTATACTTAAATAGCAGATAAGGTCTTTGCTTTAAGTAGGAGTTTTTCGATAATTGCATCAGGGAGGAAAGGTATTTTGTCTGCGGAAAAATTCAAAACACAGAACTATTCTGAGCAGAGAGTACATACTCTTTCCATATTTAAAGAGCTATCTGTTGAATTGACGACGGTTTCTTCTGATGTGGACATCTGGGAATGCTGTTCTAAAAACCTGAAAAAACTTCCGGGTGTAAAATATGTATGGTCTTCTCATTATGATGAGGCTGCGCGCGAACTTAATGTTTCCTATATCGAATTCGAACCGGGACTGATGGAAAAGATCGTTAAACTTCTCGGAAAAAAACCGAAAGAACTCAGGATGCCTATCTATGAAAATACATATAATGAGATTGTAAAGAGTGTTGTAGGCACACGGAAAACTCTAACCGAAGTAACCTTTGGCGCAATTCCCAGGCTTGTAGGCGCAACGCTTCAGAAGCTGATCGGTGTTGATCGTTTTATAGGGCTTGCGTATGTTATTGAAGGTAAACTCTACGGAACCTCCCTGCTTGCGATGAAACCTGCTGAACCTGATCCGCCTTTTGACCTTCTTGAATCGTACGTTCACCTGATAGCTGTGTCTCTCCGACGGCGGAAAGCCGATGAGGATTTACGTAAATCGAAGGAGGCCTATCGTGACCTTGTCGAGAATATTAATGATATTGTATATTCGGTGAGTTCAAACGGAATAATATTATATGTCAGCCCTATCGTTGAAAACATTCTGGGATATAAACCGTCTGATCTCATAGGAAAATCTTTTGACAAT
This sequence comes from Candidatus Firestonebacteria bacterium RIFOXYA2_FULL_40_8, assembly GCA_001778355.1. Lineage (GTDB taxonomy): Bacteria > Oederibacteriota > D2-FULL-39-29 > D2-FULL-39-29 > D2-FULL-39-29 > D2-FULL-39-29. Next base: position 5,053 of record MFGS01000056.1, on the reverse strand, counting down.
GTTATCTGTAAAGAGGATCTTCCTGAACTCCAAAGAAGTTTTATTGATGTTCTGAATAATCGTCTATCTCCCAGTGAATTCCGTGTCATAACCAAAGCCGGAAAAAATCACTGGATGCGCTCCTCAAGCCGTCCTGTATTCGAAGGAGAAAAGGTGACGGGAATTCGCGGTGTTTTATTTGATATTGATGAACAAAGGAAAATGGCTGAAGAAAAAGAAAAACTTCATGAACAATTGATGCAGTCCGGTAAAATGGCCGCGATAGGTCAGCTCGCAGGCGGAGTGGCGCATGAGATAAATAATCCGATGACTGTTATTCTCGGATATGTACAGATAATAGCCGAAAAAATGGATAAAGAAAATCCTTCCTATGAAAAACTTAAGATAGTGGAAAAAGAAGCTCTGAGATGCAAAGAACTGGTTGAGAGTCTTCTGATATTCTCCAGAACAACCGTTAAAACATTGCTGAAACAAGACATAAATAATTTGATAAAGGAAACTATCAAAATCATAGAAGTACATACAAAAATCAATAACATTAAGGTCGAAAAAATATACGGAGAAGGTCTTTCGAACATACTTGTTAACAAGAATCAGATCCAGCAGGTAATAGTTAATCTATGCAAGAACGCGGCGGATGCAATGCCGAAGGGCGGAACAATTAAAATTACTACTTCTCAAAAAGATAATTATATCCTTATCGATATTAAAGATACCGGATATGGCATCTCTGAAGAAACAAAAAAACATTTATTTGAGCCTTTCTTTACGACAAAGGAGGTCGGAAAAGGAACGGGTTTAGGTCTAAGCCTGTGCTATGAAATAATTACAAAGCACAAAGGGACTATAGAAGTCGAAAGCACTGAAGGTAAAGGAACGGTATTTTACATAAAACTTCCGATACAAAACGAGCAATGTGCCGGACAGAAGAAAATATTATGATAAGTACAATCTGCAATATTTCGAATATGTGTTTTCTAAACTAACAATATCTCGGAGGTGCTATGGATCATAAATTCAGCGTGGAAGAGCTTAACAAGGCGGTAGAGTACAGGAAAATAAAAAAAACTATTGTTCCGTTGGCTTATGTGAATATATTTTTCGGAATAATAAACAGTATCATGGGTGTTATCTGGATGGCTGATAGTATTTTAAATATCATCCTGGTCGCAATCGGCGCTACTTTATTCATTTGCGGCATCTGGATGCTTAAAAAGCCTGCTCCGGGCAAAATGATTGTTAACGGCGTAACTTTTATATTACTTGCGGTTTGGAACATAGCCGTAGGTGTCTTAAATGCTGCAGAGGGAGAGACGAATCCCAGGACTTTTATTTATGCTCTTATACAAATAGGACTTGTCTACTACAGCTTCAAAACCTATTACGAATTTAAAAAGATTTATGCCGCCAGACCGCCTGCGGAAATCACTGATTACCTTGAAAGCACTGTCGACCGTATATGTAAGGCAGATCTGAAAACAGAGCCCAGGATCTGTTTAATGAAGACAAATGCGGTAATGAAATTGAATACGGAAGTAACGGCGGCAATGGCTCATGGAGCAGGAAGTCAGTATCAAATCTGGAAAATGGAGCTGCTCCCGAACTCAGCTACGCTTGTTAACTCGCATAAAGATGGACATGAAGTATTATTCCCGACCAAGAACGAAATGGATATCGAAGATAAGGGAAAAGTAATGATAGGTAGTTCCCGCAAGATACAGTTAAAGGTCTTCGATAAAACCTACACCGGAACCATGTCCCCTGAGAACATGGAGAAATATGAATCCTGGAAACTTCCGATAAGACCAGCGGTGCAGTAAAATATTTCATAATGTTACGAATAAATACTATCTATCTCCGATCAAACCAAATCCTGAAAGGATGCTGAGAATTGACGTTACAATTAACAGCAAGAGCAGTATTTTTTTGAAAAGAACTTCATTTACTTTATGAACAAGTTTGGTTCCTGTCATCAGACCAAGTACCGCCGGAATAATAAATATTAATACGTATTTAATGACATCAGGTGTTAACAGGTTACCGATAAAATATCCCGGGATGCTTACAGTTCCAATGATTGCAAGAAAAGCAGATATATTGGCTCTTAGAGCGTTTTTGTCGCACTCCTGATTGACAAGAAAAAGAATAACGGGAGGTCCCGGAATTCCGATACTGCCGTATAGTAATCCGCCTGAAGCTCCGGTGATGGTTGAAACAGTCCGCTCGTGCCTCGTTTTAAGTTTGAATCCTAAGTAATTCAAAAAAGCAAATAAGGCTATAATTATACCGACAGCGATCTTCAGTACATGAGCCGGCACAAAAACAAGTATCATAATTCCAAAAGGTAACCCAATCAAACCGCCGGTAAGCAAAAAAGATACTTTTTTAAATTGAATCTTTCTGAAAGTGTTTGACAATAACAGAATGCTCAAGACAACACTGATGATATTTATTATCGGTACGGTTGTTGCCGGAGGAAGGAATAGAAAAAAAAGCGGAGCAACCAGCAAAGCAAAACCAAAACCGGTTAGCCCTAAGATAGTCCCACCCATAAAAGCAATGATAATGAATAAAGCCAGGGTGCCTGCTGATAACATGCTCTCTCCTTTTTTTGTGCCATTAATTGTACCATTAGTAATAAGAATATATCAAACGATTCATGAAAGTGTTACAGGAGATGAAACCGCATGAAGCATTCCGTAATAAATATCACATATTTTCTTCTTGATTTTAATATATTTATATGTAAAATATAAATAATTAACGTTTCAAAGGGGGGGAATATGGAATACTTTGCTATGATCAGCGGCTGGGTATACGCTGGGGCAGCATTTTTGCTGTTCGTACTCATTTACCCGTCATTTCATCTCATAGGCCCGACTGAAGTAGGCCTTGTAAACAAGAGATTCAGCTTTAAAAAACTGCATGGTGATAATCCGATTGCATTCAACGGTGAAGCGGGGTATCAATCCGAGCTTCTTATGCCGGGGCTCCGTTTTAAATTCTGGATCCTATATCGCGTGCAGAAATTTCCGTGGGTGCAGGTGCCTGCAGGTGAGATCGCGGTAGTTATCGCTCAGGTGGGGTCGTCTCTTCCTATCGGCGCGAAATCAGCTATTTACAAAAATGAATTCGGCAGTTTTTCAGATCTTAGTTTCTTTATCAAAAACGGCGGACAAAAAGGTGTGCAAAGGCCCGTCTTATCTCCCGGTACACTTGCACCTATTCATCCTGTCGGATTTATTGTAGTCACAAGAGATAAAATATACGGCGTACCTTTAATTCCCGAACTGCAACATACAGCAGGTACTCTTACGCCTGTGCACTTTGGTCTTGATCCTGCCCAGCTGGAGATCACCAGAATTGAACCTATGCATTTTGCCAAAGAAGGCAAAGTTTTGGATACCATCGGTATTGTGACCGCACTGGAAGGCGACCCTCTTCCAAAAGGCGATATCGCCAGCCGTCTTGGCGGTTATAAAGACGTTGAAGAGATCGAAAAGAAAGGTGTCGAGGATGACACGGTGCTTATTGAAACCATTATCGGGACAAAAAATGACCTTCATAATAACTATCAGGATTTTCAGGCGTTCCTGGATAACGGAGGCAGAATAGGTCTTCAGCATGACCCGCTTCTCTACGGTGCTTATAATTTAAATCCGTTCCTTATTAAAGTTGAAAGAGTCCCCATGCTTGTTATTGAGCAAGGTGAGGTTGCCGTAATAAAATCCTACGTCGGTTTAAATACGGAAGATACAACCGGCGAGCAGTTCAAGTTCGGAATGTTATCAAGACCCGGGCACAGAGGTATCTGGCAGGAACCGCTCCGTACCGGGAAATATCCGATAAACCCTCACGTCTATCAGGCAGTCATTGTTCCAACCGCTATACTTACTCTTAATTGGGCGGAAGCAGTATCCGAAGCGCATCTTCTGGACCAGCAGTTGGAATCCATCATTGCAAAAAGCCGTGAAGGTTTTGTGTTTAAAATTGACCTTCAAGTTCAGATACATATTGCGGACACAAAAGCCCCCAGAGTTATATCAATAGTCGGCAGTATGCAAAATCTTGTAAGTGAAGTTCTGCAAGCGGCGGTGGGAAATCATTTCAGAGATAAACTCCAGAGTATGCCTGCTGTCAGCTTTATAGAGACCAGACAGATGGTACAGGAAGAAGCCTTTAAATATATAAGAGGTAAGCTTGAAGAATATGAAGTTGAGACAAAAGGTGTATATATTCAAGATGTTGTTCTTCCTGAAACCCTGGTAAGAGTGTTGACCGAAAGAGAAATAGCTCGGCAGGAGATAGAGACCTATAAGAAACAAAAAGAGTCACAAGATCAGAGAATTATGATGGAACATGCAAAAGGTACAGCGGATATGCAAAGCGACCTTGCACGTTCCAAAGTGGGAATAGATATTAAGACGAATAATGCTGCCTCAAGGAAAGCAGAGGGTGACGGTGAAGCTGTCTATATCAGGGATACCGGTTCAGCGAAGGGCGCCGAAGTAGAAGCTGTCGGTATGGCAAGAGCAAAATCTTATGAAGCGCAGGTAAAAGCTCTCGGAGAAGTTCCGACAGCGCTTGTTAATATAGTGAGCGCATTAGCTGAAAAGAACGTAAAATTTGTTCCTGATAACCTGGTTATCGGCGGAGGCGGCGCTGTTGACGGCCTTGCCGGTATACTTATGAGCTACTTCAGTAAGATGACAAACAAAGCTCCGGAGAAACAGGATGAACCTCCAAAAAAACCGGAAGAACCGCCTAAAAAACAGATAAAAGCTTAAGAATTACAAAGAGCCGGCCGGAAACGACCGGCTCTTGCTTTTGTAAGAAAAATCACATAAAT
>MFGS01000056.1:0-191 GCA_001778355.1 Candidatus Firestonebacteria bacterium RIFOXYA2_FULL_40_8 | reverse complement strand
TTAAGGTTGAATATTATCAAATATGTAAGAGACCGGAAAACTTACGTTGAATTATACGGTTTAATAATGTACGATTTAAATACTGGATGTTTAAAGGAGAAAAAGTGAGTGCGCCGAGAAAAGCGTATATGTTTAAGTTGGTGAAAATCCAACACAGGCAAAGGATAGCCACCAGCCTGGAATCGAGCCTT
>MFGS01000055.1:10281-11102 GCA_001778355.1 Candidatus Firestonebacteria bacterium RIFOXYA2_FULL_40_8 | reverse complement strand
CATGGCGATGATGACCAGATGGTACCTATCGGCGCTTCCGCTCACGTCTCGCACAGACTCATCAAGGACGCAACGCTGAAGGTCTATCCGGGCGGCCCGCACGGGCTCGCCGACACGCACAAGGAAAAACTCAACGCGGACCTCCTTTCCTTTCTCAAGGGTTGATGAATACTTCCACCTTGTCCGACTCTTGACAACTCGATCCTCGCTTTCCCCCTTCGTGTGCTGAGCCATACATCTTTCTTCCCCGACGGGAAGAAGGATTAATCACTCTTTCATTCCTTTGGGCGATGTTTCCGACCTGAGATTTACGATAGCTTCTTGGAGCATAACAGCATTGACAGTAGAGTGGTGACGCCCGACGCAATGCATTTTTGTAAGCAAGATCCAGGTTAAGCTACGATCAATCAACTCCCACTCAACTTCATGAAAGGTGCAACAATGACAATACGAAGAGCTTTTGGATTCGTCGCCGCGATGTTGATCCTGGCCCTCCCGCTAAACGCGGGTGACAAGGGGCAAATTCAGAAATATTTCAGCGACGCAGCGATCAAAGTGAAAGCGGCAGCGAGTGCAACCGAGAAGCGTGCAATTCTCAACGAATCATTAAAGAGCATGTCCGACGCCCTGGCCAAGGTTCAAAGCTCGGGGTTGGTTTCGAAAGACGATCTCGCCGGCATTGATCGCATCAAAGCTGTGCTGCAAGAGAAACAGGACGAACTCGCAGGCATCAACGGCTACGCGCCCGTGCCCGACGAGCAGCTCGATTCGTTTTCGAACTACGTCGTGCAGGATATGGAGCAAGCGGTTACGACGATCAC
>MFGS01000055.1:9989-10157 GCA_001778355.1 Candidatus Firestonebacteria bacterium RIFOXYA2_FULL_40_8 | reverse complement strand
CCCGCACACTCGACACTCTTCGCGGGTGTTGGGTGTGCGGCGATCGCCCTGTTCCTCTCTTCCTGCAGTGCCGACCTTTCCGTCCAGCGTGAGACTCAACAGGCGGAAGGGTTTGAGCACACTGCGCCGTACTCAATCGTCTGCGTTATCCACGGTGATGGTGAATAT
>MFGS01000055.1:9196-9713 GCA_001778355.1 Candidatus Firestonebacteria bacterium RIFOXYA2_FULL_40_8 | reverse complement strand
CCCGGATGAATAGAAAGGAAGGCGTTATGCGTGTCGTAAGGATCGGTGAAATAAAGTTTGAGCTCTTCCGTGCGGAGGTCTTTTTTGAGTTGATTTAATTGTTCGGTGATTTCTTTAAGGAGGTCAGGGTCTTCCCCTAGTTTTATGAGTTCCAACCCTGCTACAACATCATTAGCCTTAGAATCCAACGCCTTCCAGTGATCCAGTTCTTTTTTGCTGTCATCGCGCTCTTTCATCAACTTCTGAGCTTTTTCATTATCATTCCAAAAACCGGCACTGCCTGACAGATTATCGAGTTCGGCGATCCTTAACTGTTTTTTAGACAGGTCAAAGATGCCTCCAAAGCTCTGAAATTTTTGCTTTTATTTCTATTATCTCTTCTTTTGGTTCAGGCATTCTTCACATCCTTCCACGAGAATTCGGACTTTATCCGGAAGAACTTCAACAAAACCTTCCTCAACCTTAATTTCTTTTAAAGCTTCCCCGTGTTTATATTTTACTATCCCTTTTTTCAATA
>MFGS01000055.1:7723-9151 GCA_001778355.1 Candidatus Firestonebacteria bacterium RIFOXYA2_FULL_40_8 | reverse complement strand
CCAACGAAGGCGCTTCCAAAGATTCAACCTCCCCCTGAAAAAACAACTTATCAGGAGTCAGTATTTCTAATGTGAAACTTTTCGTGTTGCTCATTTTACGCTCCATATACTTCAGCTTATATGTGATTTGCCGGCAGTGATTCCACTGATTGCAAAACTACAGGATTCCACTGATACAAGCCTGACAAACTAAACTACCAGCCTTTTAATATAACAGCTGTCGTTGCCAAAGTTAATCAAAAGACCGACTTTAACTCCTGATGCTTTTAAATATGATAAAATTTGAGATATAAATATTCTTGGCATCACACCACTAACTGCTTTTATTTCAACTATTACTTTGTCTTCAACAAACAAATCTGCTTTGAAATTCCCAACATGCTTCATCTTATAAACAACTTTAAATAGCTTTTCACCGGAATATTTCAAGCCTACATCGTCAAGTGCTTTACAAAGAGAGTTATAGTATATTTTTTCAACAAAACCCGGACCAATCTTTCTATGAACATCAAAACAACATCCTATTATCTTTTCTGTCAATATATCATTAATTATAACTCTCCCCATGTTTCACCCCTGTTGTTGATTTCACTGATTACAGTACTTCTGGATTCCACTGATACAAACAAGTGAAGTCTTCTTTTATCCCATCCTTAGAATCAATACTTTTTTCTAATACTATACCTTTAAAATCAAGCTCTTTTCCTCTATCTTGTATCAGTGGAATCCCGTAGCTTTGCAATCAGTGGAATCGCGCATATCATTTCATGCGCTCCGCTTTTTCGACAACCTCTTCTATCGTGCCAACCATATAAAACGCCTGTTCGGGTAAATCATCGTGTTTACCTGCGATTATCTCGTTGAAGCCCTTAATGGTATCTTTTATCGGCACATATTTACCTGCCATACCCGTAAAAGCTTCGGCTACGAACATCGGCTGGGAGAGGAACTTTTGAACTTTCCTTGCCCTGTTAACTGTCTGCTTATCTTCCTCGGAAAGCTCGTCAATTCCGAGTATAGCAATAATATCCTGAAGATCCTTGTATCTTTGAAGTATCTTCTGTACCCCGCGCGCCGCAGCATAATGCTCCTTACCTACAACTTCTTCCGATAATATTTTTGAGGTTGAATCCAGAGGGTCAACTGCGGGATAGATACCTATATCCACTATCTGCCTTGAAAGAACCGTTGTCGCGTCAAGATGCGAGAAGGAAGTAGCCGGTGCCGGGTCTGTTAAGTCATCTGCAGGAACATATATTGCCTGCACGGAAGTGATAGAACCTTTTTTTGTGGAGGTAATTCTTTCCTGCAGCGCACCCATCTCCGAACTCAAAGTGGGCTGATAACCTACGGCTGAAGGCATACGTCCGAGTAAAGCGGAAACTTCGGAACCGGCCTGCACAAACCTGAATATATTATCTATAAACA